>CAXTSL010000062.1:0-19217 GCA_964246975.1 uncultured Sphingomonadaceae bacterium | reverse complement strand
GCAGCGGCGGCTGCCCGGTGCGCGCCGCGACCAGCCCCGCGTGCGCGAGGATGAGCGCGATCAGCAGCGCCTTCTGCTCGCCAGTCGAGCCACGCGCAGCGGCCTCGGCCTTGGCGGCGTGGCGCACGACCAAATCGGCCCGGTGGGGCCCGAGCAGCGCGCGCCCGGCAGCGGCATCGACGGCGCGCGAACGGGCCAGTGCGGGCGCGAACTCGGGCGCCACCGCGTTGCCCGCCAGCCCGACGAGCGGCTGCGCGAAGACGTCCGCCCTGGCATCCGCCAGCGCCTCGGCAAGCGCCGCGACGGTCGCATCGCGCGCGCGCGCGACCTCGCTGCCATGCTCGGCCATTGCGGCTTCGAGCGCGGTCAGCCACGCCGGATCGGGAGCCGTATCGCCGGTCAGCAGCTGCGTCCGCGCCCGCATCGCGGCGTCGTAGCGCAGCGTCGCGCGCGCATGGCCTGGGTGGAGCGCGAGCACCAGCCGGTCGAGGAAACGCCGCCGCGCGCTCGGCGTGTCGGCGAACAGCCGGTCCATCGCCGGGGTCAGCCAGACCAGCGCCAGCCACTCGCCGAGCGCCGCCGCGCTGCCGCCCGCGCCGTTGATCCGCACGATGCGGCGCTCGGGCGCGCTTGCCGCCGTGCCGGTGCCCAGTTCGACCCCGCCGCCCGCCGTTTCGAGGCGCGCCGCGACGCTCCAACCACCCGGTCCATCGCTGCGCGCGGCAACCGACAACGCCGCGCCGCGCAGCCCCCGCCCGGGCCCGAGCAGCGAGATCGCCTCGAGCAGATTGGTCTTGCCGGTGCCGTTGTCGCCGGTGACGACGACCAGCCCCGGCGCGGCGCTTACCTCGGCGGTCACGTAGGAGCGGAAGTCAGTCAGCGTCAGGCGGGCGAGGTGGGCGGGCACGGGGGCGTGTCTAGGCCAGCTTGAGGAAGATGCGAACCAGGCTACCCTTCTTCCCCCCTCCCCTCTCTCGGTTCGCAAGCGCTCACCGGGAGGGGAGGGGAAGCAAGCTGGCGAAACCCAAGTTCGCTGGACGCGCGACCCTATCCCGTCCACGCCTTCGACCCCGGCGGCAGCGTCTCGAGAAACGCCGCCGCGCTCGCGCGCGTCGCCGCCTGCCGCTCCGGCCCCAAGCGGTCCCAGCCGTCGTACATGCGCCACAGCCGCTGGTTCGTCTTGAGCGTCTCGCGGTGGCGCGCGAGAAAGTCCCAGTAAAGCGCATTGAACGGGCAGGCGTCCGGGCCGGTCTTTAGCTTCACTTTGTACCGGCACTTGCCGCAATAGTCCGACATCCGGTCGATATACGCCCCGCCGCCGGCATAGGGCTTCGACCCCAGCCGCCCGCCTTCGGCGAACTGGCTCATGCCGATGACGTTGGGGGCCTCGACCCATTCATAGGCGTCGGCATAGACGATCAGGTACCAGACATGGACCTGATGCGGGTCGACCCCCGCCAGCATCGCGAAATTGCCGAGCACCATCAGGCGATGGATATGATGGGCATAGGCCTCGCGCTTGGTGCTGTCGATCGCCTGCGCCATGCAGCGCATGTCGGTGTCGCCGGTCCAGTAGAAGTCGGGCAGGTCGCGCGTCGCGCCGAGTGCGTTCGACGCGGTATAGTCCGGTCCCTCCAGCCAATACATGCCGCGCACATATTCGCGCCAGCCGAGGATCTGGCGCACGAAGCCCTCGACGGCGTTGAGCGGCGCGGCACCGTCGTCGAAGGCACGCACCGCCGCGTCGATGACCTCGCGTGGGGTCAGCAGTCCGCAGTTGATGTACGGCGACAGCGCGGCGTGCCACAGGTGATCCTGCCCCGCGACCATCGCGTCCTGATAATCGCCGAAGCGCGGCAGCGCATGTTCTATGAAATGGTCGAGCGCCAGCAGCGCATCGGTCCGCGTCACCGCGAAACGAAAGGGATCGAGGTCGCCGAAATGCGCGTCGAAGCGTGCCGCGACGAGCGCCAGCACGTCGCGGGTCACGGCATCGGGTTCAAATGTCGCGATCCCCGGCGTGTTGAGCCCGCGCGGCGGCACCTTGCGGTTGTCGTGGTCGAAATTCCACTTGTTGCCGACGGGCTTGCCGAAGCTCATCAGAATGCCCGTCCGCTTGCGCATTTCGCGGTAGAAATCCTCCATCACCAGCCGTTTGCGCGCGGCGGCCCAATCGAGGAAATCGGCCTTCGCGCACAGGAAGCGGTCGTCGGGGAGGATGTCGACGGGCACGCCGAACGCCGCCGCCCAGCCCTGCTGCATCGCCAGCACGCGCCATTCGCCCGCCTCGACGGTGCGGATACGCTCGACAGCGTGGCGGCTCAGCGCCCGCCCGACCTCGCCGGTGAAGCTGCCGGTATTTCCCGGCGCATCAAGCTCGACATAGTCGACCGTCCACCCGCCCGCGCGCAGTTCGCCCGCGAAATGCCGCATCGCCGACAGGACCAGCGCGATCTTCTTCTTGTGGTGCCAGACATAGGTCGTCTCGTCGGCGACCTCGACCATCAGGATCACCGAGTCTGCCGGGACGGCATCGCGCAAGCTGGCGAGGTCGGCGCTGAGCTGGTCGCCGAGGATGGGGATGAGCGCGGTCATCCGGTTCGGCTACCCCCGCGTCGCGCGCGACGGCAAGGGTGCGCGGTGCCGCGCCTCAGGCGGCTCGTGCCGTCAGCCAGTCCACGACCTCCGTCACCGGCAGCACGTCGGCGTATTTGAGCTGCAGGTCGGTCAGGCTGGCGTAGTGATAGCTCGCCAGCTTGTCGGCGGTGGTTTCGAGCGGCACGATGGTGCGATAGCCGTGGCTGAGCGCGTCGACGGCGGTGGCGCGGACGCAGCCCGAGGTCGAGCCGCCCGTCACCACTACGGTGTCGACGCGGTGCCAGACGAGCAGGCTGGCGAGTGGTGTCTCGAAGAAGGCGCTCGGCATGCGCTTGGTGAATTGCGTGTCTCCGGCCAAGATGTCGCAGCGCTTGTCGTACTGGTGCCGCCGGTCGCCGTATTTGATGTTCTGCAGCGAATCGGGCGTGTCGGTGCGCGTTCCCCAGACGCCCGCGTCGCTGGCGTCGGCGGCGTAGGCGACGCGCGTCCAGACGACGGGCATGCCCGCCGCGCGGGCGAGCGCGCTGAGCCGGTTGGCGTGGGCGATCTGGTCGGGGTCGGTCTCGTAGGCGGTCTTGTATTCGTCGAGGCGCGTGTAGGCGTTCTGGAAATCGACGTTGATCACCGCGAGGCGCTGCCCGAAGCCGAAGCGCGCGCGCGCCGGATTGGCCATCACCGCGTCGAAGATCTGGCGCGCCGTGCGCCCGTCGTCGATCATCTGGGTCCCTGGCATCCGCGTGCCGAGAATTTCCGCCATGCCGCCTGCCGCTCCGTCGTCCGACTGGCGACAGTCTTCGCAAGGCCAAGGGGGCTTGTCGAGGCGATTTGTCCGGACAATGATACGCGCGATGAGTCCCACCGCCTTCGACGTGCCCGGTCGCATCAAGTGCGGCACGGCGGTCGTGCCCGACCTTGCCGCGAGCCTTGCCGACTATACCGGCACGCTGCGGTTGCGGGTGATCGACGACGGCGCGGTTCCTGCCGAACTCGCGGCAAGCTGGAATACGCCCGCCAGCGCGGGCAGGCGGAGCGTGCTCCTCGCGTCGGACGGTGCGCCGGGCTACCTTCGCCTCGTCGAGGGCACGCCGGTCCCGGATTACAGCCCGCTGCGGACCTTCGGCTGGGCAGCGTTCGAGTTGACCGTCGCCGATGTCTGGGCGCTCCACGCGGGCATCGGCGACGGCTTCACGGTGATCGGCGCGCCCAAGCTGGTGCCGGGGTTCGACACCTTCATCCCGTTTCAGGTCACCGCGCGCGGCGGCGAAACCTTGTATCTCAATCAGGTCCTCAAGCCCGAAAGCGGTGGCCTCGACCTGCCGTCGGCACAGGCATGGGTCGATCACATGTTCATCGCGGTGCTAGCCGCCCCCGACCGCGCGGCGGC
This sequence comes from uncultured Sphingomonadaceae bacterium, assembly GCA_964246975.1. GTDB lineage: Bacteria > Pseudomonadota > Alphaproteobacteria > Sphingomonadales > Sphingomonadaceae > Glacieibacterium. The sequence goes on along the minus strand of CAXTSL010000062.1, from coordinate 15,235 downwards.
GCTGGCCTTTCACGTCGAAGCGCTGGGGTTCGAGGCGGGCGAGACGTGGACCATTCCCTACAGTGTCATCAACAACAGCTTCGGCCTGCCCGCCGACACGCTGACCGCCATGACGATGACCGCCACCGGACGCCTGCCCGCGACCGAGGTCGACCAGTATCCGGCGGCAGCGACGCCGCGCCCGCGCGTGGCCGGAGAACTGCCGCCGGGCAACGCGATGATCTCGTTCATCGTGCGCGACCTCGATGCAATTCGCGCGCCGTTGATCGCGCCACCCGCCCGCCGCGACGGGCCGCTCTACGCCGGACGGCGGACCGCGTGCGTCACCGGCGCGGCGGGCGAATTGATCGAACTCATCGAGGCGACGCCATGATCACCCGCCACTACGTCGACGTCACCGACCCGTCGGGTTTCGTGCGTCGCGTCCACTACCGCCGCGCGGGAAGCGGCCCGCCGGTGCTGCTCATCCACCAGTCGCCGCGCTCGTCGGCCGAACATCTCGACAAGTTGCGCGACTGGGCGGGCGACTTCACGCTGTATGCCCCCGACACGCCGGGGTTCGGCGATTCGGCCCCGCTCGATCACGACGACCCCGAGGTCGATGACTATGCGCGCGGCGTCCTCGCCTTCATGGACGCGCTCGGGCTGGAGCGGGCCGGTGCCTATGGCATGCACTCGGGCGCGATCATCCTCGTCACCGCTGCCAAGCTCGCGCCCCACCGCTTCAGCGCCATCGCGTCGAACGGCTATGCCGCGTGGACCGAAGCCGAGAAGGCCGAGTTTGCCGCCAACTACACGCCGAAGTTCGTGCCGCTGCCCTATGGCGAGCATCTGGCGTGGCTGTGGGGGCGCATCCTCGAGCAGACGTGGTTCTTCCCGTGGTACCGCGCCGACCATGCCGCGCGGCTGCCGAGCGCCACCGGCGATCCGGCGAAGATCGACCCGATCGTCATGGAGGTGCTCGCGGCGGGCGACACCTTCCGCCTCGGCTATGCCGCCGTGCTGCGCGCCAATCGCGACCTGCCCGCCCCCGGCGCGCCGACGCCGCCGGTGCTGCTGACGGCCTATGACGGCGATCCGCTCAAGGCGCATCTGTCGCGCATGGGGGCGCTGCCGCCGAACTGGGAAATGCGCCCGCTGACGACGCCGGCGCAAGTCGAGGCGGCGTGCCGCGACTGGCTGCGGCAACGCCCTGCGCCGGCTGCCGCATTGCCCGACGACCATCCTGCGGCAGGGTTCGTCCATGTCGCGGCGGCAGGCTTCGACGGGCTGATCCACTGGCACGGCACGCGCGACGCGTCCGCGCTCGTCCTTCACGCGCCGGGCAGTTCCGCGACGGTGGCAGCGCGCGATGGGATTCTCGCCTTCGACTTGCCGGGGCACGGCCTCAGCGACGATTGGAAGACCCCACCGCTCAGTCTGGCCAACTGGTGCGCCGTCGTCGATGCGGCGCGCGTGGCGCTCGGCATCGAGGCCCTGACCGTCGCAGGCTCGGGCCTCAGCGGCGCGCTCGCGGGAGCGCCGACCCGCCCGCGCGGCGACCTCGCCGACTGGCGCGCGCACGGCCTGCCCGACCTCGCCCCCGACCGCTACGGTGCCTATCTCCAGCGTGCGTGGCAGTGCGTCCGCGCGCAGACTTTCTTCGATCCGTGGTTCACGCCGTCGCCTGCCAATGCGGTCGCGTTCGATCCCGCCGATGCCGCCCCCGAGGCTCTCGCGCTGCGCCACCGCGCCCTGTTACAGGCCCGCGCCGGTCGCCAGCTCCTCGACCACATCCTCGACGAACTGGAAGGAACCGCCTGATGGGTATCCGCGAAGACATGCCGCTGCTGGCGCGCCACGAGGGCGTCTGGGACGGCAGCTACCGCTATTACAATGCCGCGGGCGACAAGGTCGACGAGCACGCCTCGCGGCTGTTCTGCCGCTTCCTCGAAGACGGCGCGCCGTACCACCAGACCAACTACTATACCTGGCCCGACGGTCGCACCGAGACGCGCGAGTTTCCCGCCGCGTATCACGACAAGCGCATCTGGTGGGACAACGAGCTTATCATCGGCTGGGCCGCCGAGGTCGGGCTCGACGAGAAGTCGCGGACGATGATGCTCTACTGGCAGCGCACCGGCGACCCGTCGCTGTACCTGTACGAGATGATCCAGCTCGCCGACGACGGGCTGTCGCGCTGCCGGACGTGGCACTGGATCCGCAACGGCATGCTCGAAACGCGCACCGCGATCGAGGAGAAGTTCGTCACGCGCGACTGGCGCAGCCTCGATCCCGCCCTTCACGCCGACGCTGCCGCTTGACGACCGCCAAACAGACTCTATAGCGCACTATATTGCACGCTATGAGTGTCGGGCCATGCGCGATGTCGTCGTCGAACAACCGTTGCTGTTTCTTGGCAGTCGCCTGCGCCGCCTCGCCGAGACGATGCAGGCCGACGTCGCGCGCGTCGCCGAGCGCGCCGGGCTGCCGATCCAGCCGAGCCAGTATCCGCTGCTCGCGACGCTCGATGCCGACGGACCGCAGACCGTCGGTGCGCTGACCGCAGCACTACGGCTCAGCCAGCCGACGGTGACGCGCGCCGTCGCCAATCTCGCTGCGCTCGGCCTGATCGAGGTCGGCCGCATCGGTCGCGACCAGCGCCACAAAACCGCCGCGTTGACGCCAGCGGGCGAGGCCGCGCTGCTGCGCTCGAAACTCTCCGTCTGGCCGCAGATCGAGGCGGCGGTCGCCGAACTGACCGGCGACCTGTCGGGTCCGCTGCTCGACCAGATCGCGACGATCGAAGCGCGCCTCGCCGAAACCTCGCTCGACGCCCGCGCCGCCGCCGTACCGCCACCGGCGCTGACCATCCGCGAATTCGACGACAGCCTCGCGCCCGCCTTCCGCGACATCAACGCCGAGTGGATCGAGGCCATGTACGTGCTCGAGGACACCGACCGCGAGGTGCTCGGCAGCCCGCGCACGCGTATCGTCGATCCCGGCGGCGCGATCCTGTTCGTCGAGGCGGCGGGGGCGGGCATCGTCGGCGCGTGCGCGCTGCAGAAGACCGGGCCGGCGCAGTTCGAATTGACCAAGATGGGGGTGCGCGCGGCGGCGCGCGGCCTCAAGGCGGGCGAGTTCCTGCTCGCCGCGACGATCGCGCGCGCCTTCGACATGGGGGCGGAGACGCTCTTCCTGCTGACCAACCGCAAGTCGGCGGCGGCGATCCACCTCTATGAGAAGCTCGGCTTCGTCCACGATGCCGGGATCATGGCACGCCACGGCGCGCGCTATGCCCGCTGCGACGTGGCGATGCGATACCGCGCAACCGGTTGAGGCGCGCGGCGCGCGTGGTAGAGCGCCGCGATGGATGCCCTGCCGCTGCCTGCCGCCGAGATCGTCGTCACGGGGACCGCGCTGCCCGCCCCCGCCGGCGCGCGCGCGTACAGCGCGACGACGCTCGACCGGGCGCGGCAGACCGGCGACGCCAGCGGACGGCTCGAGGATGTGCTGCGCGATGTCGCGGGGTTCGCGCAGTTTCGCCGCACCGACAGCCGCGCCGCCAATCCGACGAGCCAGGGGGCGACGCTGCGCGCGCTCGGCGGCAATGCCGCGTCGCGCGCGCTCGTGCTGCTCGACGGCGTCCCGCAGGCCGACCCGTTCGCAGGCTATATCGCGTGGAGCGCGCTGAGCCCCGAACGCCTCGGCACGGTGCGCGTGACGCGCGGCGGCGGCGCGGGGGCGTTCGGCGCGGGCGCGGTGGCGGGCACGATCGAGCTGTTCAGCGCGGGTGCCGAGGCGCTGCCGCGCGTTTCGGCCCGCGCCGCCTACGGCTCGCGCGATTCGGTCGAGGTCGCCGCCAGCGGTGCGGCGCGGCTGGGTGGCGGCTTCGCGACGCTCAGCGCGCGCCACGATCGCGGCGAAGGCTATGTCCTGACCCCCGACGGCCAGCGCGGCGCGGTCGATATCCCCGCGCGCTACCGCTCGACGAGCGTCGCGCTGCGCGTCGTCGCACCGTTGGCCGAAGCAATCGAGGTCCAGGCGAGCGGGCTGGCGTTCGTCGACGACCGGCTGCGCGGCGTCGCGGGGACGAGTTCCGACAGTCGCGGGGCCGACGCCAGCCTGCGCCTCGTCGGCACGGGGGCGTGGGGGTTCGAGGCGCTGGCCTATGTGCAGGCGCGGCGCTTCGCTTCGGGTTTCGTCGCCGTTGCGCCCGGACGCGGCACTGCGACGCCGTCGCTCGACCAGTTCAATACTCCCGCGACGGGACTGGGGGGCAAGTTCGAAATCCGCCCGCCGGTCGGCGGCGCGCACGATCTGCAACTCGGCGGCGATATCCGCAGCGCCGACGGCACGACCAACGAACGATTCCGCTTTGTCGGCAACGCTTTCACCCGGACGCGCGAAGCGGGCGGCGGGACGCGCGTCGCCGGCGTCTATGCCGAGGACAGCTGGCGCGTCGCGCAAGCGTGGCTGCTCACCGGCAGCGTCCGCGCCGACCGCTGGACGATCGCGCCGGGCCGCCTGATCGAGCGCGATCCGGCGACCGGCGCGACGACGCAGGCGATCTTCACGCCCCCACGCGACGGCTGGCAACCGACCGCACGCGGCGGCATCGTCTGGACGCCGCTCGCGAGCCTTAACCTGCGCGGCGCGGCGTATACCGGCTTTCGCCTGCCGACGCCTAACGAGCTGTATCGCCCGTTCCGCGTCGGCGCGGATGCGACTGCCGCCAACCCCGGTCTCGGCCTCGAAAAGCTGCGCGGCTTCGAGGGGGGGTTCGACTGGCGGCCGCTGCCGACGGCGCGGCTGTCGCTGACCGCCTATGACAATCGCCTGGAGGGCGCGATCGCCAACGTCACGGCGGGGCGGGGTCCCGGGACCTTCCCCCAGGTCGGCGTCGTCGCGGCGGGCGGCGTCTACCGCGTCCGCCAGAACGTCGACGCGGTGCGCGTGCGCGGTGTCGAGGCCGAAGCCGCGCTCGACCTCGCGGCGTGGCGGCTGGCGGGGTCGCTGAGCGTCGCCGACCCACGCGTGCGCGGCACGGGTCTCGCGGCCGAACTCGACGGTCGCCGCCCGGCGCAGTCGCCGACCATCGCGGCGAGCGGTACGCTAAGCTGGGCCGGCGCGCGCGCCGCCGCTTCGCTGACCACGCGCTACGTCGGGGCGCAGTTCGACGACGATCTCGAGACGCGGCGGCTGCCCGATGCACTGACGATCGATGCGACCGCGCGGCTCAGGCTCGCTCACGGCCTCGAAATCGAGGCGCGGGCCGAGAACCTGTTCGATGTCGCGGTGGTGTCGGGCATCGCCGCCGACGGCACGCGCGATCTCGGCACGCCGCGCACGCTGTGGATCGGGGTGCGCGCCGCGCTGCGCTGACTACCAGCGCAGGAAACGCGGCAGCACCAGCCGCGCCAGCCCCGCGCCGACCGCGAGCGCGAGGCCGTACCAGACGACGACATACAGCGGGTCGTCGTGCGGGCACTGCCACGCGAACAGCAGCGCGCCCCAGCCGGCGCTCGCCAGCCCCGCCGCGAGTGCCGCCGCGCGCGGGCTGGCCGGGGCCGCGCGGCGCGCCAGCCAGACCGTCGCGGTCGCCATCGGTAGCGCATAGATCTCGACGCGCAGGATGCAGTCGAGCCCCTCGCGCCAGTCGAGCGTCATCTGCACCGACGCGGGTAGCGCGGTGAAGCCGATCAGCACGACGCCGACCAGCCCGGCGACGGCTGCGGCCCCGAGCATCCAGCGCCGCCCGGCATCGGCGCGCGCCTCGGGCGACAGCAGCGCGAACAACGCCGCCGCCCCGGTCGCGGCGAGGCCCGCGCAACTCGCCAGCTTCCACCAGAACATCGGTGCGGTGATCGCGGCGGCGATATCGGCACGCGGTGCCGACAGCCGGACGACGAGCGCCAGCTCGACGAGTGCCAGCGCGGCGAGCCACAGCGCGTCGCGCCACGCCCGGCGCGGCCGCACGGGCTGCAGGTCGCTGACCAATCGGTCGATGATACGCACTTCACTCATCGTCGTTCGCATAGCCTTCGACGCGCTTCATCAGTCGCGCCAGACCCCGGTGGATATTGACCTTGACCAGCGCGGGGGACTGGCCGGTCAGCAGCGCGGTTTCCTCGATCGAGCGGCCTTCGAGCTTGACCAGCCGGATCGCATCCGCCTGCGCGGGCTTGAGCGTCGCCAGCAGATCGGCGAGCACGGTGGCGCTGAGAATGGTGTCGCCGTGGTCGCCGACGCTGAGCGTCTCGGGAAGCTCTTCGGCGCGGGTAGCCTTGAGGTTACGCAGCCGGTCGATCCATTTATAGCGGGCGATGCCCGCCAGCCACGGCCCGAAGGGTCGCGCCGGGTCCCAGGTGTGACGCTTGGTGTGGACGGCGATCAGCGCCTCCTGAACGACATCGTCGACGAGGTCGGGGGGCAGGCGGCGGCGATAATAGCGCGCCAGCCACACCTGCACCTCGTCGAGGAGCAGGCGGTACGCCGCCTTGTCGCCAGCTTGCGCGGCGATCATCAGCCTGGCCCAGACTTCGGTCGCCATGCGCTGGGCTCAGATGCCCGCGTACCATTCGTAGCCGCGGTCTTCCCAGTAACCGCCGTGGCCCAGTTCCATCTTCGCGAAACTGTCGACCGCCTCGATCCGCATGACGTACTTGGCCTGCTTGTAGCCGAGCTGGCGCTCGATCCGCATCCGGCACGGCGCGCCGTGCGCGACGGTCAGCGGCGCGCCGTTCATGTGCGTCGCGAGGATCGTCTGCGGGTGGAAGGCGTCGACGAGGTCGATGCTCTCGTAATACAGGCCCGTCGACTGCGCGCCGCCCTTCGAAATCTCGCCGCCGTAATTGTCGGCGCAGTGAAAGACGATGTATTTGGCGCCGGGCTTGAGACCGACGGTCTTGAGCAGCGTCGCGAGTTGCGGCCCGCGCCATTCGCCGATCGCGCTCCAGCCCTCGACGCAGTCGTGGCGCGTGATCTGGGTGCGCGCCGGCAGCCGCTGCAGGTCGGCGATCGAGATTTCGCTCGGCCGCTCGACGAGCCCGTCGATCTTGAGCCGCCAGTTGGCGAAGCCGCTCCGCGCGTGCGCGCGATAGGCGTCGTCGTCGGGATCGGTCGAACCGTTGGCCTTGAACACCGGGCTGAGGTCGGCCTTGGTGAACTCGCGCGCCAGGGCGTCGCGGCCGATTAGCCGCTGCCAGCGATAGCTCGCGCCTTCGGCCGACTGGACGAACTTCGTCACCCCCGCCGATTGCGTGAGCTTGTCGCACGCGCCGAGCAACAGCCCGCCGCCGAGCGCGCCGCTGGTGATGAGACTACGCCGGGTCAGCAACGTCATGGCCTGGTCTCCGGATCGATGCGGAAGCGCCCGGTGATCATCGAGCGGATCTCGTTGTAGGGGCCCGCCAGCACGACCATCAGCACGTGGACGATGATGAAGCCGACGACGAGGCTGGCGGTGATGAAATGGATCGAACGCGCGCTCTGGCGGCCGCCGAGCAGGTCGATCAACCAACTCCACGTCGCGCCGATGCCCGGCGACATCGCGAGGCCGGTCGCGACCATCAGCGGCAGCAGCACGAACACCGTGCCGCCGTACGCCGCCTTCTGCAGGATGTGATAGCGCTTGCTGTCCTCGCCTTTGGGGAAGCGCAGCCGGGCATGGAGCACGATGTCGTGCCAGATGTTCGACAGCCGCAATTCGCGCAGGCGCGGCAGGATGTCGTTCTTCAAATGCCCCGTCGCGAGGCCGAACCCGTAATAGATCAGGCCGTTGAGGATCAGCACCCACGCGAAGAAAAAGTGCCAGTTGCGCGCCGTCGCGAGGTCGCGGACGCTGGGGAAGGTCGCCCATGACGGAAAGCCGAGCTGCTGCGGCGCGCCGTCGCTGCCCTTCGAGATGCCGAGCACCCCCGTCGTGTCGACGTGCACCGGCCCGACGCGGGTGATGCCGCGCGGTTCCCCGGCGGCATTGTCGACCGCGCCGATCTCGAGCCAGCGCCTGCTGTCGTCCATGTCGGCCCCGAAATGGCCCCAATACAGCGCCGGGTGGGCATTGAAGATGTTGAGCCCCGACCCGAGCAGAAAGCTGATCGCAACGACATTGATCCAGTGCGTGACGCGCGTCGCCAAGGCGTGGCGATGCCAGAGATAGGGCGTCGCGGGGGGTGCCGCCGTGCCATCGCCCAGATTTTCGACCGTCGCCATCGTCACCCCTTCGCGTCGCCTGCATGTTTATGCACGACCAGCGACGGCGCGGCCATAACCAGACCGCGCCGCCTCATGCCGATCGGCCTATTTCTTCGGTGCGGCCATCGCATCGGGAGCCATAGCATCGTGCGCCATAGCGTCGTGCTTCTTCATGGCCTTCATCTTGTCGGGCTTGGTCGCGCCCGGCTTCATCGGCTCGTGCGGCATGTTCGAGGCCTTCATCGCATCGGGCGCGGCCATCTTGTCGGTCGCCATCTTGTCGGTCCTCATGGCGTCGGCCTTCATGGCATCGCCCTTGGGGGCGGCGAGCGACGGCATCGCGGCGAGGCCCGCCAGCAGGGCAACAAAAGCAAGCCTGGTTCCGGTCTTCATCGTTCGAGGTCCTTGTGTGGTCTGCGTCGGCTGGGCCCGCCCGGCGCGCGCGGGTAGGAGGTCAGCCGCGCGCGGCAGCGAGGATCGGTCCGCCCTGCGGCGACTGGACGAGGACGGCGGTAGCGAGACCCGCCGGAGCCGCCGGAATGGCGAAGCTGGCGGGTGCGCCCGACCAGCGCCCGAGGCGCGTCAGTTCGCGCACGACATTGCGGTGGGGCAGCGTGCGCCCGTTGTTCTCGCCCGCCTTGACCGCAACCTCGATCGTGCGCGGGTCATAGCGCACCAGCCACACGTCGGCGGGGGCCTTGGGCGCGGCGGCAGCGGCGACGATCGCCTTGCCGCCCGTGACGGTCAGTGCGGGCCCGGCAGCACGCGGCGTCGCGGCGATGAGCTGCGCGAGCGGTTGCGCCTTGCTGCCGACGATGTCGGCGCGGCCGTTGATGACGACCTGCGGCGTCCAGACCTGATCGTGATTGAGGCCCTTGGCATAGTCCCATTGGCGCTGGGTATACGCGGCGCTCGCGAAGCGGTCCTTCCAGCCGAGCTGGTCCCAGTAGGTCACCGCGAAACTCAGCGCGAGCACGTCGGGGCGGCTGGCGATCAGCGCGTTGACGTTGGCGTTGGCGGGCGGGCACGACGAGCAACCCTGGCTCTGGAACAGCTCGACGACGGTCAGTGGCGGGGCGGCAGCGGGGGCTTGGGCCAGAACGGGGGCGCTAAGCAGCGCGGCAGCGATGAGCGGGCGGATCACGAAATCTCTCCAACGAACCTGTCGGAGCGTGGTTCGCGTCGCGTCGCGACGCGGTTACAGCGATGACCCAGGCGAAAACAAACGGGCCGCGGGTTGCCCCGCGGCCCGTCTGCCGATCCGGAATGTCGCCAGCCTCAGGCGGCGACGGCACCCGCGCGGCGACGGCGCAGCGCCGCGCCGGTCAGGCCGAAGCCGCCGATCATCAGTGTCCAGGTCGCGGGCTCGGGAACCGACGGCGCGGCGACGCCGCCGATGCCCACGGTGAGCCCGTGCCAATTCTCGTTGGTGTCGGTGAACGAGATCGTCGTGAAGGTGCCGAGGAAGCGCAGGATGCCGTGCACTTCGCCGCTGCCGACGAAGGTGTTGCCCACACCCTGGGTGAAGGAGCCGCAACCCCAATAGCCACAACCCTCGCTGACGTTCTCGAACGGCTGGCTGAACGCCGCGACGTTGCCGTTCCAGCTGACGAAGGCGATGTACGGGTTGGTCACCGCCTGGCTGAAGGTGATCGTCTTGAGGCCGCCCGCGTTGAGCGAGACCATCTCGGCGGCAGGCGGCGCGTTCGACACGTCGCCGCTAGTGTAGGGCGCGGCGGCGGGGTTCGGCTCGGTGAAATAATTGGTCTCGCCGGGCAGGCCGGTCTGGACGAAGTTGAGCGGCTCGCCGCTTGTCGACAGGTCGATGCCGAGCGTCGTCGCGCCGCTGGTGATCGAGCCGCTGGCAACGGTCGAGGTGTAGCTTGTCCAGTCGGTCCAGGCGACGGTGACGGCGCTGGCGGCGGTGGTAGCGAACAGGCTGGCCGCGACGGCGGCGACGGTGGTCAAGCGCATGAAACAATTCCTCGAGACGTGGTGAAGCAGATCGACTGACCATCCTGAAGCAAGACTCGTGCCAGACCATAACCCTTTGATCGTGCACCATTCGATAGAGGCCGCCGAGCGACAGGTGTAAAGCCTGCCGACACTTTCGCTGCGCTCGTTGCGACTGGCCGAGGGCGCGCGCGGGCCGCGCGGGTCGCTGCGCCTTGCATCGCCCCGACCCCCATGCTAACCGCCGCCGCGTCAGCGCCGGGGGCTTTCTCGGGTCTCGCGCAGGCGCTTTAGCCATACTCACTGGGCGAGGTTCGTGGAAACATCGGGCGGCATCGTTGCTGGACTGCCGGGACGCTATGCGACCGCGCTGTTCGACCTCGCGCACGAGGGCAAGGCGCTCGACGCGGTGTCGGCGAGCCTTTCGACCTTGAAGGCCGCGCTCGCCGATTCGGCCGATCTGCGGACGCTGGCGAGCAGCCCGCGCCTCGACCGCACGTCTGCCGCCAAGGGCATCGCCGCCGTCGCCGCCAGCCTCGGCCTCGATCCGCTGACGACCAATTTCCTCGGCGTCCTCGCCGCCAACCGCCGCCTGTCGTCGCTTGGCCAGGTCATCCGCGACTTCGATGCGCTCGCCGCCCGCCAGCGCGGCGAGACCACCGCGACGGTCACCAGCGCACATCCACTCGACGAGGCGCAGCGGGCGGCGCTCAAGACGCAGCTCCGCAAGCGCCTCGGTCGCGATGTCGCGCTCGACCTCATCGTCGACAAATCGATTCTCGGCGGTCTCGTCGTCCGCACCGGCTCGCAGCTCATCGACAGCTCGCTCGCCACCCGCTTAAACACCCTCGCTCACGCGATGAAAGGCTGACGGCGCAAGCTGTCGCAGGAAAGGCTGACAATGGACATCCGCGCCGCGGAAATTTCTCGCGTAATCAAGGACCAGATCGCGTCGTTCGGCAGCGAGGCCGAAGTCTCCGAGGTCGGCCAGGTGCTGTCGGTCGGCGACGGCATCGCGCGCGTCCACGGCCTCGACAATGTCCAGGCGGGCGAGATGGTCGAGTTTCCCGGCGGCCTCAAGGGCATGGCGCTCAATCTCGAAGCCGATAACGTCGGCATCGTGATCTTCGGCTCCGACGCCGGGGTCAAGGAAGGCGACACCGTCAAGCGCACCGGGACCATCGTCGACGTGCCCGTCGGCAAGGGCCTGCTCGGGCGCGTCGTCGACGGCCTCGGCAACCCCATCGACGGCAAGGGTCCGCTGACGGACGTCGTCCGGTCGCGAGTCGAAGTCAAAGCTCCAGGCATCATTCCGCGCAAGTCGGTCAACGAGCCGATGCAGACCGGCCTCAAGGCGCTCGATGCGCTGGTTCCCGTCGGGCGCGGCCAGCGCGAGCTGATCATCGGCGACCGCCAGACCGGCAAGACCGCCGTCGCCATCGACACCTTCATCAACCAGAAGGTCACCAACGAGCAGGCCGGGACCGACGACACCAAGAAGCTGTTCTGCATCTATGTCGCGATCGGCCAGAAGCGTTCGACCGTCGCGCAGATCGTCCGCGCGCTCGAAGAGAACGGCGCGATGGAATATTCGATCGTCGTCGCCGCGACGGCGTCGGAGCCCGCGCCGCTGCAGTTCCTCGCGCCCTATACCGGCTGCACGATGGGCGAGTATTTCCGCGACAACGGCATGCACGCGGTCATCGTCTACGACGATCTGTCGAAGCAGGCGGTCGCCTACCGCCAGATGTCGCTGCTGCTGCGCCGCCCGCCGGGCCGCGAGGCCTATCCCGGCGACGTCTTCTATCTCCACTCGCGCCTGCTCGAGCGCGCCGCCAAGATGAGCGACGCGCACGGCAACGGCTCGCTGACCGCGCTGCCGATCATCGAGACGCAGGCAGGCGACGTCTCGGCGTACATCCCGACCAACGTCATCTCGATCACCGACGGCCAGATCTTTCTGGAAACCGAGCTGTTCTACCAGGGTGTCCGCCCGGCGATCAACGTCGGGCTGAGCGTCAGCCGCGTCGGCTCGGCGGCACAGACCAAGGCGATGAAGAAGGTCGCCGGGTCGATCAAGCTCGAACTCGCGCAGTACCGCGAGATGGCGGCGTTCGCGCAGTTCGGCAGCGACCTCGACGCCTCGACGCAGAAACTACTCAACCGCGGCGCGCGCCTGACCGAGTTGCTCAAGCAGGGCCAGTTCAAGCCGATGCCCTTCGAGGAGCAGGTCGTCAGCATCTTCGCGGGCGTCAACGGCCATTTGGACAGCGTGCCGGTCAAGCAGGTGACGCGCTTCGAAGGCGCGCTGCTCAGCGAGATGCGCTCGAACCACGCCGATCTGCTGACCGCGATCCGCACCGCGAAGGACATTTCGGACGACAGCAAGAAGAAGCTCAACGAGGTCATCGGCGGCTTCGCGAAGTCGTTTGCTTAGTCCGGCTTACGGGTGGTCATCCCCGCGAAGGCGGGGACTCAGCCCGCTGACGACGACTCCGGCGCAGCCGGCTATTTGTGAATAGGGCTAGGTTCCCGCCTTCGCGGGAATGACGAGAAGGAAGAAATGGCCAGCCTCAAAGCCCTCAAGGTCCGCATCGCTTCGGTGAAGTCGACGCAGAAGATCACCAAGGCGCTCAAGATGGTCGCCGCCGCCAAGCTGCGCCGCGCGCAGGAGGCCGCCGAGGCCGCGCGTCCGTATTCGGAGCGCATGGCCGCCGTCATGGCGTCGCTCGGCAGCCGCGTCACCGTCGGCCCCGAATCGCCGCGGCTGCTCGCAGGGACCGGACAGGACCAGACCTACCTGCTCGTCGTCGTCACCTCGGAGCGCGGGCTGGCGGGCGGCTTCAACACCAACATCATCCGCCTCGCGCGCCGTCGCGCCGACGAACTCGCCGGCCAAGGCAAGACCGTCAAGCTGCTGCTGGCGGGCAAGAAGGGCCGCGCGGCGTTCGCGCGCACCCACCGCGAGGCGATCCTCGACACGCTCGACCTGACCCACGGCAAGCCGCTGGCGTTCACCGAGGCGCAGGCGATCGCCGCGCAGGTCATCGCGCGCTTCGACGCCGGCGAGTTCGACGTGGCGGAATTGTTCTTCTCGAAGTTCCGCTCGGCGCTGGTGCAGGAGCCGACGCTCGTCCGCCTGATCCCCGCCGCGCTGCCCGCGACGACCGAGGCCGTCGCGCCCGACCCGATGGGCGCGGTCATCGAGTACGAGCCCGACGAGGAGACGATCCTCGCCAACCTGCTGCCGCGCAACATCGGCGTGCAGGTGTTCCGCGCCATGCTCGAAAACCAGGCGAGCTTCTTCGGCGCGCAGATGAACGCGATGGAGAATTCGACCAACAACGCCGGCGACATCATCAAGCGCCTGACGGTGACCTACAACCGCACAAGGCAGGCGGCGATCACCAAGGAACTGATCGAGATCATCTCCGGGGCGGAGGCGATCTAGTGGATGCCGACCCTCGCCATCATCGACGGGATACGGATCGTCATCTGGCCGAACGACCATCCGCCGCCGCATTTTCACGCACGGCACGCGCGGCGGACGGGCAAGTTCGACATCGCGACGGGGCGAATGATAAAGGGCAAACTGGTTCGCCGAACCGTGAAGAGGCTGCAGGCGTGGACTATTGCAAACCAGGCTATGCTTTTACGGGCATGGACCGATTCCCGCCCGCGGACGACGACGACGAACTGATCACCGTCGGCGAGCCGATCTGGGATGTCGTCAAGGCCGAAGTGGTCGGTCCCCTGACGCTTGCCGTCGCCTTCGAGGACGGCTTGGCGGGCACGGTCCGTTTCGAGCCATCGTACCTGCGCGGCGCTTTCGCCGGACTCGCCGACCCCAGCTATTTCGCGCAGGTCGGCATCGCGCACGGTGCGGTGAGTTGGCCTAATGAGCTGCCCGACCTCGCGCCCGATACTATGCACGATGAAATCGCCGCGCACGGCGAATGGGTTTTGAACTGACAACCGCAAGCTAGGACTGAAATGGCCACCACCCCCACCACCAACAACGTCGGGCGCGTCGCGCAGGTTATCGGCGCGGTCGTCGACGTGCAGTTCGATACCGACCTGCCGGCCATCCTGAGCGCGCTCGAAACGCGCATCGAGGACCGGCGGCTGGTCCTCGAGGTCGCGCAGCATCTCGGCGAGAACACCGTCCGCACCATCGCGATGGACGCCACCGACGGCCTCGTGCGGGGCCAAGAGGTCGTCGACACCGGTTCGCAGATCCGCGTCCCCGTCGGCCCCGCCACGCTGGGGCGCATCCTCAACGTCATCGGCGAGCCGATCGACGAGCGCGGGCCGGTCAATGCCGAGACGACGATGCCGATCCACGCCGAGGCGCCGCTGTTCATCGACCAGGCGACCGACAGCTCGATCCTCGTCACCGGCATCAAGGTCATCGACCTCATCGCGCCCTACGCCAAGGGTGGCAAGATCGGGCTGTTCGGCGGCGCGGGGGTCGGCAAGACCGTGCTGATCCAGGAGCTGATCAACAACATCGCCAAGGGCCACGGCGGCACATCCGTGTTCGCCGGCGTCGGCGAGCGCACCCGCGAGGGCAACGACCTCTATCACGAGTTCCTCGAGGCCGGCGTCATCGCGTCGGACGCCGACGGCAACCCGACGCCGGAGGGCTCGAAGGTCGCGCTGGTGTTCGGCCAGATGAACGAGCCGCCGGGCGCCCGCGCCCGCGTCGCGCTCTCCGGCCTGACGATCGCCGAATATTTCCGCGACGTCGAAGGCCAGGACGTGCTGTTCTTCGTCGACAACATCTTCCGCTTCACCCAGGCCGGCTCCGAAGTGTCGGCATTGCTCGGGCGCATTCCGTCGGCGGTGGGTTATCAGCCGACGCTGGCGACCGACATGGGCGGGCTGCAGGAGCGCATCACCTCGACCAACAAGGGCTCGATCACCAGCGTGCAGGCGATCTACGTCCCCGCCGACGACCTCACCGACCCCGCCCCCGCCACCTCGTTCGCCCACCTCGACGCGACGACGACGCTCAGCCGCGCGATCTCCGAACTCGGCATCTACCCCGCCGTCGACCCGCTCGACTCGACCTCGCGCGTGTTGGAACCGCGCGTGGTGGGCCAGG
>CAXTSL010000061.1:11601-19271 GCA_964246975.1 uncultured Sphingomonadaceae bacterium | reverse complement strand
GGGATCGTCCAGCCGTCGTCGGTCCACCCCGGCTGCCGCGCGAAGAAGACGAGATTGAGCAGCGCGCCGCCGCGCACCGGGTAGCGCGTCACCATCCGCCCCGGCCCGATATGGACGCCGGGCCACTCGGCGAGGTCGCGCAAACTGCCCGCGACGGGCACCAGCGCGCGCCACGCGACATGGCCGGTGAAATGCGCCGCCGTCGGCGCGAAGGCGCGGCGCACCACCGACTTGAGCCCATCCGCACCGATCAGCACGTCGCCGTCGACGACCGCGCCGTCGGCCAGCAGTGCCCGCGCGCCGTCGGTGCCCACGACCGCCGCATCGGTTCGCAGCACCGCGCCCGCGTCGCGCGCCGACGCGACGAGGACGGCGTGCAGGTCGGCGCGGTGGATGGTGACGTACGGCGCGCCGTAGCGCGCGCGGGCGTCGGCGCGCTCGATGGGCACGAGGACGCGCCCGTCGTGCCAGTGCTGGATGCGCTGGCGGCGCGGCTCGATTCCCGCCGCCGCGACCGCCACCATCGCGCCGATATGAGCCAGTCCCTTCATTGCGTTGGGCGACAGCGTGACGCCCGCGCCGATGTCGCCGAATGCCGGGGCCGCTTCGAGCAATGTTACTGCGAAGCCCGCCTGCGCCAGTGCGGCGGCGGCGGTCATCCCCCCGATCCCGCCGCCCGCGACGGTGACCCTCAGGCGTTCAGACAATCGCCGCTTCCTGCGCGAGACTGTCGTACATCGACTGGCGCAGCAGATAGGCGCGGCGCTGCGCGGGGTCGGCGGCGATTGCCGCGATGCGCCGTTCGTGCGCGCCGCGCCCGTCGCCGCGCCCGTCGCCGCTGCCGGCTTCGAGGAGGCGCTTGTTCTCGATCGTCTGCGCCTGGACGAAACTCGTCGCCACGCTGCGCCGCTGACGGTCGTAGAGCGCCAGTGCGGGTCCGGCGTCGCGCCGGTCGAGGAGAATCTCTCTGAGCCGCGTCGTCAGGTTCCATACGTCGTGGATGCCCGAATTCATTCCGAATCCGCCCAAGGGATTGTTGAGGTGCGCGGCATCGCCCGCCAGCAGCACGCGGCCGTGGGTGAAGCCCTGCGCGACGCGCTGGTGGACGCGGTAGAGCGTGCGATGATGCGTCTCGATGCCCGCGCCGTCGCCCATCAGCCCGTCGAAAACCGCGCTCTTTTTGGCATCGGACAGCAGCCCCGCCTCGTCGGCGACGATGTCGGTCGGCACGAGCACGCGCCAGAACTCGGGGACACGCAGCAGTACGCACCATTCGTCGGCGTCGGCGACGTAGTTGACCCGCGCCAGCCCGTCGAAATGCTGTTCAAGCGGGTAGCGCGTCGACAGCGTCAGGAAGCGTTCGGGGTAGGTAAAGCCGTCGAAGCCGGTACCCGTCAGCTTGCGGATCGTCGAACTCGCGCCGTCGGCGGCGATGACATAGTCGGCGCGCACCGACTGCGGCCCGTCGGACGTGTCGAGCGCCACCGTCACGCCCGCACCGTCCTGCTCGTAACCGGTGACGCGGGTGCCGAAGCGCGCGCGGCCATGCGGCAGCGCGTCGAGCCTGGCGGTGAGCAGCCGCGCGATCTTGAACTGCTCGCACTGCAGCCGGTAGGGGTGCGCCGAGACATCGGCCAGCTCGCCGAGATCGAAGGCGATGACCTCGCCACTGCGGCGGTTGCGATAGCTGTATACGGGAGCCTGGAGTCCTTGGCGCTCGAGGTCGGCGAGGACGCCCAGTTCGTCGAGCATGTCGAGCGTCGGCGGGTGCAGCGTCGAGGCGCGCATATCCTCCGGGCAGCCGGGCAGCGCCTCGACGAGGATCGTCTCGATGCCCGCCAGCGCCAGCCGATAGGCCGCAACCGCGCCGACTGGGCCGCCGCCCGCAACGAGGACCTGCGTGCGTTCCATGCCCTCGGCTGTCCCCCCGTCGCGGTACCCTGCGTCGGCCCGTGGCACTCGATTAACGCCGCGCCGCCCGCGCCGACGCGGGCCGCCGCAGTCTGTTCGTCAGACGGTCAGTGCCGGGCCTCAACCGTCGGCGACCGCGATCTCCGAGATCGTCGCGCGGTAGCTGTCGTCGGTTTCCGCCGCCGCAGCTTCGCTGGCGTCCTTGCGCGCGAGGTAGAACAGGCGATCAAGGAAATCCTGCCGTCGCGCCTCGCGTTCCTCGAGCGCCACCTGATCGAACACCAGCGCCTCGATGCCGCCCGCGAGGTCGACGCCGTGCGCGCCTGCGACGCGCTCGGCGGCGTCGAGGCGGTCGCGCAGCATCGACAGCTCGCCCGCCAGCACCATGATCATCGACATCGCCTGGTCGAGGCCGGGCGTGTCGTAGAATTGCGGGCGCTTGCCCTTGGCATCGCGGACGACATGCGGGCGGTCGGTGCCGCTCATGCCGCGAGCGCCTGCGCCTGCGGCTTATGCGCGATCAGCACTTCCCAGCCGCCGCCCGGCGCATATTCGCCAGCGGTGAACTCGCGCTCGGCGACTTCGCTCGCGGCCGCTTCGCTGTACCCCCCGGCAGCGGCGGCGGCGAACTCCATCACCGCCATCGGCGCGGTGTCGAAGCGGATTCCCTCGAGCCCGGCGCGCGTCGCCAGCGCGACCTGGTCGGTGTCGCGCATCGCGCCCCAGAACGGCTCGTTGTTGTACCACGTCTCGTTGTCGAGGATGAACTGGGTGAACGGGTCCATCAGGTCGAACGGCGGCAGGTCGGCGTGGATCATCGCGCCCCCCGGTGCGAGCAACCGGCGGCATTCGGCGAAGATGCGCGGCATCGCCTTGCCGCTGGTCTCGTGGAGGAGGATGTGGCTGACGATCAGGTCGAAATGCCCGTCGGGAAAGCGCGTCGCTTCGGCATTGTCCTGCGCGAAATTGACGTCGAGACCAAGGCCCGCCGCGCGCGCATGGGCATAGCGGACCTGCGGCGCGGCGACGTCGATGCCCCACACCTTGGCGTCGGGAAAGAGTTCCTTGTAGGGCAAGGTCGAGTGCCCGGCGGTGCAGCCCATGTCGAGGATGCGGCGCGGCGCAAATCCGGGCATGCGGCGCTTGATGTAGTTGCACACCGACCGCCCCATGTCGTCGTTGAGCGGCCCCATGTAGCCCATTGCGTAGAGATAGACGCCGCGGTCGTAAAGCACCCCCGCCGCGACATCCTCCGCCGCGACCTCGGTCGCATAGCCGCCGGGCATGCAGTGGATGTCGAGCGCGGTGACATAGCGCGGCGTGTCGAAGGCTTCGGGAATGTCGAGCGTCGCCGCGCTCGCCGCCGACAAGGCCCGCGCGCGCTCAATGAGGGCGGGCAGTTCGCGCTCGACGCTGAGGTTGGTCGCCTCCCACAGCATTTCCTGCGCGATGCGGTTGGTCGCGGCGTAGTGCTGGAAATACAGGTCGTCGACCATGGCGCTGCGGATATCGCGACGGTCGGCGGGGGCACGGTCGTGCTCCCGCTGGAACCGCGCCGAAACGCGCCCCTTGAACACCGGCGTCAGGCCGGGGAGCAAGCCGCTCTGGACGAAGCCCTTGAGGCTTTTCGCGAACTCCTGCCGCGCCGCCTCGTCGTGCGTCGGACGCGGCAGCATCGGGTGGAGCGCCTGCTGGAAGGTGTTGAGCATCGCGAAACCTCGGGCGATCGGGGACGCGTTCCGTAAGCCGCAAGGGTCGGCGGCGTGCAAGGCCGGGCGGTTCCCTATCCGGACAGCGGACATGAAACTGTCGGAGTCTTGCCGCAATTTCCGCCTAGCCTGCCACCGTGAAGCGCTGTCTGGTTCTGGTCGCGTTGCTTGCCCTGGGTGCACCCGGCGTCGGTGCCGCGCGCCCGCAGCCGTGGAAGCGCGTCATCACCGTGCCCGACCGCGAGCGCCTCGCGGGGCTGTGGCGGGCATGGACGACGGCGCGCGCGCAGGTCTTCGCCGCAGGCCAGGGTCCGGCGTGGAACGGCCTCGGCGCGCTCGCCGATCCGGGCGGCGTTTCGGATGGCGGTCCGCCGCCGCCGGGACGCTATGCCTGCCGCACGGTCAAGCTAGGCGCGCGCGGCGCGGGCATGCCGGTGATGAGCATGGCGGAGACGACGCCGTGCCGCATCGAATCGGTCAAGGGCAATCTGCGTTTCGTCCGCGACGGCGGCGCGCAGCGCACGTCGGGCGTGCTCTACCCCGACGGCGAGCGGCTGGTCTATCTCGGTGCGCTCAGCCTCGGCGGCGAGCCCGGACTGTTCCCCTACAGGGCCGACCGCGACCGCGATCAGGTCGGCGTGCTCCGCGCCATCGGGCCGAAACGCTGGCGGCTCGAACTGCCGTGGCCACGGTGGGAGTCGACGCTCGATGTGATCGAGGTCGTGCCGGCGGGGTAGGGTGGCGGCGACGACCGCTCTCCCGCTTTGCGGGTGAGGGGTCGCTCGATGCCGTCACTTCTCCCGGAAAGCATTATCCCTCAACTTCGACACCGGGGTCAGCAGATAGCTCAGCACCGAGCGCTTGTGCCCCAGCACGTCGACGGTCGCGACCATCCCCGCGCCGATCGGCAGCTTGGTGCCGTCCGGCGCGCGCAGGTCGCTGGCGGCGGTGCGGATGCGGATCGTGAAGTGCGATTCGCCGGTGCGCTCGTTGACGATGGCGTCGGGCGAAATGCGTTCGACGGTGCCGTCGAGCGCGCCATAGACCGAGTAATCATAGGCCGAGAGCTTGACGGTGGCGCGCTGGCCGGGGTGGATGAAGGCGATGTCGGCGGGCTTGACGTCGGCCTCGACGACCAAATTGTCGTCCTGCGGCACGATCTCGACGAGCGGCTCACCGGGGCGGACACTGCCGCCGACCGTGGCGACGAGGACGCGGTTGACGGTGCCGGCGATCGGCGCGGTCAGGACGGTGCGGCGAACGCGGTCCTGCAGCGCGGGCAACGCCTCGCCTTGCCCCGCCAGTTCGGCGCGCGTCGTCGTCAGCAGCTCGACCGCCTGGCTGCGATAGCGTTCGCGCACCGCGCGCAGCCCCGACTGTGCTTCCGCCACCGCCGAGCGCGCGCGGCGGATCGCCAGCGCGGCACTGTCCGCCGCGCCGCGCGCGTTGGCCGCCGCAGTCTGGGCGCGCATCAGCTCGATGCGTGGCTCGATGCCCTTGTCGACGAGCGGCGCGATCATCGCGAGTTCCTGCGCGGCCATCCGCGCGCCGTCGGCGCGCGTTGCGTTCTCGACCTCGGCCTGTCCCAGCGCGCGGCTCGCCTGCTCGAACTTGGCGGTCTCGACAGCCTGCGCGGCGGCAAGTTCGGAGCGGCGCGCGTTGTAAAGCGCGCGTTCGGTGGCGACGAGCTGCGGCGCGGCGCGTTCGAGCGCGGGCGGGAAGCCCGGCAGGCCGCCCGAGACCTCGGCCTGCAGCCGCGCCGCGCGCGCGACCAGCGCGTTATAGGTCTCGGTGGTCTTGCCGAAATCGGCGGTGAACTGCGTGTTGTCGAGCTCGACCAGCGGTTGCCCGGCGGTGACCCTAGCCCCGGCGCGGACGAGGATCGCCTTGACCGTGCCGCCTTCGAGGTTGGAGACGATCTGCAACTGGCGCGACGGGATGACACGACCCTGCGCGCTCGCGACCTCGTCGACGGTGGCAAGCGCCGCCCAGGCGACGAGCGCGAAGGTCAGTGCGGCGATCGTCCACAGCAGCCACTGCGAAGCGCGCGCCGGGCCGATGCCGTCGTGCTCGGGCACGGTGTCGATGGTTGCGGCGAATGTCATGGCATGCGCTCCTAATTTACCGCGACTGACTTGAGCACGTCGTCGCGCGGGCCCGCCGCGACGATCTTGCCGCGGTCGAGGATGATCAGCTTGTCAACGAGGCGCAGCATCGACTGGCGGTGCGTCACCAGCACGACGGTCTTGCCGCGCAATTCGGGTTCGAGGCGCGCGATCAGGGCGTTCTCCGACTGGATGTCCATCGCGCTCGTCGGCTCGTCGAACAACAGGATCGGGCGTTCGTGCGCCAGCGCACGGGCGATGGCGATGCTTTGGCGCTGGCCGCCCGACAGGCCCTCGCCGCGGTCGGCGAGGCGCAGGTCGTAGCCGTTGGGGACCTGACCGATGAAATCGTGCGTGCCGCTCAGCTTCGCGGCGCGCAGCACGGCGGCGTCGTCGATGGCGGGCTCGCCAAGGCTGATGTTCTCGGCAACCGAGCCGGTGAGCAGGAACACGTCCTGCAGCACCGCGCCGATGTTGTGGCGCAGGTCGTCGGGGTGGAGTTGGCGCACGTCGGCACCGTCGACAAGCACCGCGCCCTCCTCGGCCTGGTACAGCCCGAGGATCAGCCGCGCGATCGTCGACTTGCCCGACCCGACCCGCCCGACGATGGCGACGCGCTCGCCGGGTTCGATGCGGAACGACACGTCGTCGAGCGCGCGCGCCGTCGAACCGGGGTATTTGAAGATGACGTTCTTGAATTCGATCTGCCCGTCGAGCTTAGCGCGGCGCAGGTAGCGTGTGTCGTCGCGCGCCTCGCCGCCGCCCTGCATCAGCCGGTCGAGATGCGCGTAGGCCGAGCGCGTATGGCTGAGGCGCGTCAGCAGGCTGGCGATCTGGCCGAGCGGCGCGACGCAGCGCCCCGCGAGGATCGACGTCGCGACCAGCCCGCCCATCGTCAGGTCGCGCGTCGCGATCATGTAGACCCCCGCGATGACGACGCCGATGTAGCAGATCTGCTGCGCCGAGGCGGCGACGTTGATGCTGACGGCGGCGACGAGGCGCTGGCGCAGCGACGATGCGGCATGGTCGTCGACGGCGCTCGCCCAGCGCCGCGCGAGCAGCGGCCCGGCCGACGACGACTTGACGGTTTCGAGGCCGGAAATCGCCTCGACGAGCACGCCCTGCTTGCTCATGCCCTCGGCCAGGCCCTCGCTCGCGAGGCGGGCCAGCGCGGGCTGCGACGCCATGCCGACGCCGATGACCAGCGGCACCATCAGCAGCGGCACCATCACCAGCCAGCCGCCGATCGCCCAGATGACGACGAGGAACAGCAGGATGAACGGCACGTCGACGACGGCGGCGAGGGTGGCGGAGGCGAAGAAATCGCGCAGCGCCTCGAACTCGCGGAGCAGTCCGGCGAACGCGCCGCTCGAGGTCTTGCGATGCTCCATCCGCATCGACAGCATCCGCGCGAAGATCGCCGCGCCGACGGTGCGGTCGATGCGCTGCCCGGCGATGTCGATGAAATAGCCGCGCAGCGAGCGCAGCACGAAGTCGAAGACGAGGATGATGCCGACGCCGATCGACAGCGCGATCAGCGAGTCGGTGGCGTTGTTGGGAACGATCCGATTATAGACCGTCATCGAGAACAGCGAGGTCACCAGGCTGAACACGTTGACAAGCGCGGCGGCCAGCGCGACCTGCAGATACAGCCCTTTGTTGGCGAGGATCGGATCCTTGAGCCACGCGGCGACGCGGGGCTTGTGGAGCTGGATGGGGGTGTCGGTCATCTCTCGTCCCTCACATCGGTGTCGCGCTGAGCTTGACGCCCGCGACGGGCAGGATTTCGCCGGTGCGCGCCAGCAGCGTGAAGCGCGCCACGTCGAGTTCGATATTGCCTTGCAGATACTGCGCGGCGGCGGCGAAATAATCCTGCTCGGCGCGCAGCAATTCGATCAGCGTGCCGCGCGACACGCGGAATTGCTCGACGTACGAATCGCGCGAG
>CAXTSL010000061.1:0-11591 GCA_964246975.1 uncultured Sphingomonadaceae bacterium | reverse complement strand
GTTGGCGGCATAGGCCGTTTCCAGCGTCACGGCGGTCCGCGCCAGCGCGGTCACGTCGGTGAAGGCGATCCCTGCGTCGCGCTCGCTCTCGCCGGCGACGCGATCGGCATCGAACCCGGCGGCGCGCGACCTTGCTCCCGCCTCGGCGACGATGCCGCGCTGCCGCCCGCCCGCGAACAGGCTCTGGCGCAGGCTGAAGGTCCCGCGGACCTCGTAATCCGAACTCTCGAAGACGCCGTAGCGGGTGCCGTTGATACCGGCGGTCAGGCGCGGCAGGCCGTCGGCCCTGGCGGCGCGATAGTCGCGTCGTGCGGCTTCGGAGCGGCGCAGCGCCGCCTCGACGGCGGGCGACTTGCGCGCGAGCGCCTGCGCCGCGTCGAGACTTTGCGCGCCCGACAACGGCGGCGCGATACGCGCCAGGCGCGGCGGCGCGTCGGTCCCGAAGGCTTCGCGGAAGCGGCCGCGCGCCTGCGCCAGCGAGCGCTCGTAGCGCGCCACCTGCGCCTCGGTCTCGGCGGTGACGGCCTCGGCGCGCGAGGCGTCGCCGCCCGCGCCGACGCCTTGCGCGATGCGTGTCCGCACGTCGCCGAGGATCTCGCCCTGCCGCGCCGCACTGGCCCGCGCCAGGTCGGCGAGCGTCTGATAGGCAAGCACGTCGTACCAAGCCGCGACCGCCCGCAGCGCGGTCTCGGACGCGACGCGCTCGACTTCCGCCTGCGCGGCGCGTGTCCGGTCGGTCGCGGCGGCGATGCGCTGCCCGGTCGCGCCGAAGTCATAGAGCAGCTGCTGGCCCGACACCGACGCATCGGTGCGGCCGCGCGGTTGAAAGCTCTCGACGATCGCGGTCTGGTCGCCGAAGTCGCGCGCCAGTGCCCGGCTGCCGCTCAACTGTGCATCGAACTGGGGGAAGATGCCGCTGCGGACCTGCGTGCGGACCGCCTGCGTCGCCTGCTGCTCGGCGATCGCCGCCGCGACCGCCGGGTGCGTCTCGACGGCATGGCCCAGCATGGCGAGAAACGGCTGCACGGGCGCCGCGGCGCGCGCGAAAGCGATCAGCGGGTCGCGCGCGAAATCGATGGCCTGGGGCGCGCCGCCCGGCGCGGGCAACACCAGGCCCGGCTCGGCTTGAACCTCGCCAGCGCCAAGCAACAGCGCGAGACACGCCGAACGCCACAAGAACCTGATAACCGACACTCCGACCCCGACCTGCATCCGGCAAACTTCGCTGGCGGCAGGCATCGACCGGCTGCTACGACGGCGCAATACCGGGAATTGGGGACGACCTAACATGCGGACGGTTGCACTTTCATTACTTGCGGCGCTGGCCGTCGGCACAATCGCCCGGGCTGCCCCGCCGACCGACCTTCTCGCCCTCTACACCGATCTCCACGCCCATCCCGAACTCGGCTTCGCCGAAACGCGCTCGGCGGCGATCCTGGCCGCCGAGGCGCGCGCCGCCGGGTTCACCGTGACGACAGGCGTCGGCAAGACCGGCGTCGTCGCGATGATGGTAAACGGCCCCGGCCCGGTGCTGTTAATCCGCGCCGACATGGATGCGCTGCCGGTCCTCGAAGCGACGGCGCTGCCCTATGCGAGCCGGGCGATCTCGCCGCTCCCCGACGGCACGAGCACGCCGGTGATGCACGCCTGCGGGCACGACATCCACATGACCGCGTGGGTCGGCCTCGCGCGCGCGATGGCGGCGAACCGGGCCAAATGGCGTGGCACGCTGCTGATGATCGGACAACCCGCCGAGGAAGTCGTCGGCGGCGCAAAGGCGATGCTCGACGACGGGCTCTACAGTCGCTTTCCCAAGCCCGGCTTCGCGCTTGCCTTCCACGATTCGGCGAGCCTGCCGGCGGGGCAGGTCGGGATCACCGACGGCTATGCGCTGGCCAACGTCGATTCGGTCGATATCGTCGTCCACGGCATCGGCAGCCACGGATCGGAGCCGCAGAACGGCATCGACCCCGTCGTCATCGGCGCGCGCATCGTGTCGACGCTGCAGACGCTGGTCAGCCGCGAGAACGACCCGCGCCAGCCCGCCGTGGTCACCGTCGGGGCGTTCCACGCGGGCTCGAAGCACAACATCATTTCCGACGAGGCCAAGCTGCTGATCACCGTCCGCAGCTATGATCCGGCGGTCCGCGCGCGCCTGCTGGCAGGGATCAGGCGCGTCGCCAAGGCCGAAGCCGAGGCGGCGGGCGTCCCCGAAGCGCTGCTGCCGACCGTCAGCTTCAGCCAGGGCAGCGCGGCGACCTTCAACACGCCGGCGGGGACGAAACTCATCGCCGCCGCGCTCGACCGGCAGTTCGGCGCGGCGCGCGTCGTCCGCGTCCCCGCCTCGATGGCGGCGGAGGATTTCGGTGCCTTCTCGCGCGGTTATCCGGGCATCGAAAGCGTCATCTTCTGGGTCGGCGCGCAGCCGCAGGCGGTCTGGGAGGCCGCGAAGGGCGACCCGCGCCGGCTCCCCGGCCTGCACAGCGCCAGGTTCGCCCCCGACCCCGCGCCGACGATCGCCACGGCGGTCGAAGCTATGACTGCTGCCGCACTGGCGGTGGTGGGGAAATGAACTTTCGCTAGGGATTGCTCTCGAGGTGCGCCGCCATCTCGTCGAAGAAGCGTTCGAGGTGGTGGATGACGTTGAGCTTGAACTCGTAATTGACCTGCGGCGAGGAGGTTTCGATGATCGTCGAGCCGTCGACCTTCTCGCCATAGGCCTGCGCCAGCTCGCGGACATAGGCCGGGGTCAGCGCAATCTGGCCGAGGCTGTCGAGGATGCGGAGCTGCGTCACCATCATCTGCCCGACCATCATCTCGAGCGCGGTGATGCGCGCGACGGTGACAACGGGGTCGAGGCCGACCTCCTCGCTCCCATCGTCGTCCGCGAAATCTTCGTCGCGGTCTACCACATCGAAAACCCCGTCAGCTGCCACGCCAGCGCGATGACGGCGAGCAACCAGACACCGGCGACGATCACCGCGCCGGTGCGCCCGCCCGGCAGTGCTTCGGCGCCCGCGGCGGCCTCGCGGCTGTCGGCCATCACGGCGGCCGGCACCATCCGGACGAACAGCCAGATCCCGGCGGGCACGATCAGCAGGTCGTCGAGCAGTCCGAGCACGGGCACGAAATCGGGGATGAGGTCGAGCGGCGACAGCGCATAGCCCGCGACGAACACCCCCAATGCCTTCGCCGCGAACGGCGTGCGCGGGTCGCGCGCCGCGAGCCAGGTGGCGTGGACATCGACGATCAAGGCGTGCGCCCAGGCGCGGAGGCGGGTCAGCATCGCCGCAGCCTAGCGGGTCGCGACGCCGCCCGCTACCAGCACGCGTATGGCCCGTGTCCTCACCGTCCGCCTCGAACGCTTCGCCGTGCGCGGCAGCTTCGTCATCGCGCGCGGGGTCAAGACCCACGTCGACGTTGTCGTCGCCGTGGTTCGCGACGGCGATCGCGTCGGGCGCGGCGAGGGCACGCCGATCTATTATCGGGGCGAGACCGCAGAAACCGTGCGCGCCGCCGTCGTGGCGCAGGCCGATGCGGTGGCGGCAGGGGCGGTACGTGCCGATCTGCTGACTCTGATGCCGCCCGGCGCGGCGCGCAACGCGCTCGACGCGGCGCTGTGGGATCTCGAAGCGCGGCAGTCGCGCGTGCCGGTATGGCGGACGCTCGGGCTGCCGCCGCCGCGCCCGCTGCTGACCGCCTATACGATCAGCCTCGGCGAACCCGGCGCGATGGAGGCGGCGGCGCGCGCGGCGGGCGGGCGCGAATTGTTGAAGCTCAAACTATCGGGGGACGGTGATCTTGAGCGGGTTGCTGCGGTGCGTCGCGGCGCGCCGCACGCGCGGCTGATCGTCGACGCCAACGAGGCGTGGGGGGGTGAGGATATCGAACGCCTCGCGCACGCCCTCGACACCTACCGCGTCGAAATCATCGAGCAGCCGGTGCCCGCCGGGCAGGACGCGCTCCTCGACCATGTCCGCTCGCCGGTGCCGCTTTGCGCCGACGAAAGCGTTCACGACCGCGCCAGCCTCGACGCGGTGATCGGGCGCTACCGCTTCGTCAACATCAAGCTCGACAAGGCCGGCGGGCTGACCGAGGCGCACGCGCTGGCGCATGCCGCGAAGCAGCGCGGGCTGGGCGTGATGACGGGGTGCATGCTGTCGACCTCGCTCGGCATCGCGCCCGCTTTCATGGTGGCGATGCAGGGCGAGTACGCCGACCTCGACGGGCCGCTGCTGATCGAGGACCGGGCGGGCGGCCTGTGTTTCGAGGGGTCCGACGTGTGGCCGCCCGACGCCGCGCTCTGGGGCGGCGGCTAAGCCGGTTCGCGGCGCACTGGGTGCATCGGCCCCGCGCTCGCGACCGGTCTTCGGGGGGCGGAAGGGGCGCGGTCGCGGGGCCAATCCGGGTGCCGCGCCGGGGGTCAGAACCCGTCGCGCCCGGGAACGCAAATGGGGGCCGGTGTCGCCACCGGCCCCCACTGTGTCGCCGCGCCTCGCGGGTCGGCGCGGCCTTGCGGTCGCGCTGCCCATGCAAGGGCTGCGGCACGGCGGCGAAGCTTCCTCCGGCCCGAGGGCCTTCGTCCGCGTCGCCGGGTCCGTCGTCCGGTTCGCCCGGGTCTGGAGCCCGCCGTGGCTTGCGCCCTTGGGGTTCCACGCTCGCGCGTCGTGCCAACGTCCCTGGCCTCGCCTCAAGCAATTCCGAAACACGCTCTCGCGTACCCCGAAAGACCATCGGTCCGGCTGATAACCATCTGACTTGTCTCGGCATTTCTGCTTCGCCGCGCCGTCTGGCTACCATGCAAGAATGTCCCTCCACGCCGAGTCGTCAAAGTGAAATATGCGCCCCCAAGCCTGTGAATAACGAGGATAACGGGGATAGACCGGCGTTGTGTGTGCTTGACGCTCGCTACCCCTTCGATAACGTCGTTTCGGGCGCGTGGGTGTGACGGAGATGCGGAAGACCGCGCCGTTGCGGACGGGGACGAGACGATGATCTGGCGCGATTCGGCACGCGGCTTAACCTGGTTGACGTCGGTGCTGCTGCTCGCCGCGTGCAGCAACAAGACCGAGGTCGTGGATGAGGCGGTCAGGTCGGGCCTATCCGGTGACGGCAAGCATTTCGTCCAGGCCTCCGAAGATTATTTCAGGGACATGGACAACGGCGTCGCGCTGACGCCGGCCGAGGCGCGCGGGCGCAACATGTGGAACGTCTGGACCGGCGGAAATGACCGCTTCTGGGACACCATGTCGAAACCGACCTATGGTGGCTTCGACCTGCTCAAGATCGTCGCCGGACGCCCCGGCACCGACCACGGCCGCGACCGCCGCTGGCAGGTGCTGGGGCTGATCAACGAGCCGTGCTTCAGCGCCGCCGCCGCGCCCGACCCGAAGCATTTCGGCCTCTATCTCGACCAGCGTGACGCGACGTGCGCGCCCGACCCGTTCGCCAACGAAAGAGCCTATCCCGGCGTCAAAATCGGCGCGCGCGGCACCGACATCGGCGGCGGCGTCACCCTGCCGGTGGGCAGCTATTACGGCGAGCCGAGCGGCATCGTCGGCCTGCGCCTGTTCCCCAACCCCGATTTCGACGCCCGCGCGAGAGCCGCGTGGGATCCCAAGCGCTTCTATGACGATCCAACCTACTACAACCGCAGCGACCTGATCCGCCCCTACCGCGTCGGAATGAGCTGCGGCTTCTGCCACATCGGCCCGTCGCCGATCCACCCGCCCGCCGACCCGGCGCATCCGGCCTACGCCAACCTCAGCTCGACCGTCGGCGCGCAATATATGTGGGTCGACCGGCTGTTCATGGTCGACGCCAACCCCAAGAACTTCATGTACCAGCTGGTCAAGACCTTCCGCCCCGGTGCGATGGACACGTCGCTGGTGTCGACCGACAACATCGACAACCCGCGCACAATGAACGCGATCTACAACCTGCCCGAGCGGCTGGCGAACGCGACGCACCTCGGCGACGAGATACTGGCGGGGGGCGGCAAGGACAATCGCCAGTTCAACGACTATGTGAAGGACGGTCCGCTGACCGGCTTTTTCAAGGCCCCCGATAAGGTGCTGACCCCGCATGTCCTCAAGGACGGTTCGGACTCGGTCGGGGCGCTCGGGGCGCTGAATCGCGTCTATCTCAACATCGGGCTGTTCAGCGAGGAATGGCTGCGGCACTTCAACCCGATCGTCGGGGGCAAGCCGATCACGCCGATCACCATCGTCACGGCGCGTGCGCACTCGGCGTACTGGCGCGCGACCGAAGACGGCACCCCCGACATGGCGCGCTTCTTCCTCAAGGCGGGGCGACCCGACGATCTGGCCAAGGCCCCCGGCGGGGCGGAGTTCCTCACCGCCGATGCAGCGCTGCTGGCGAAGGGTCGCGACGTGTTCGCCGATACCTGCGCGCGCTGCCATTCGTCGAAGGGGCCGATGCCGCCCGCCGATGCACGGCTCGGGGGCGGCGGCCCGGCCTATCTCGACCGCTTCCACAAATGGTGGAGCTGGACGCAGACGCCCGCCTACAGGGCACAGATGCGGACCATCGCCGCCGCGCCCGACTTCCGTACCGGCAATTACTTTTCGACCGAGGCGCGCATTCCCGCGACATTGCTGCGGACCAACATCTGCTCGCCACTCGCGTCGAACGCCATCGGCGGCAACATCTGGGATAATTTTTCGAGCGCCAGCTACAAGACGCTCAGCCCGGTCGGCCAAGTGACGCTGACCGACCCCTTCAGCGGCGCGCGCTTCCCGTATCGGCTGGCGGGCGGCGGGCGCGGCTATACGCGTCCACCGACCTTGATCTCGGTGTGGTCGACCGCGCCGTATCTGCTCAACAACAGCGTCGGGCCGTTCAATCAGGACCCCAGCGTCAAGGGGCGCATAGCAATGTTTGACGCCGCGATCCGCCAGATGCTGTGGCCCGAGATGCGCGCGATGGACGCCGTGCTGGGGGCGAAGGCCGACGGCGTTATCGACCGCACGACGGAGCGCAGCTATCTGTTCGTGCCCAAGGGCTATGTCCCGCCGTTCCTCCAGAAGTTCGGCGGCACGGGGCGCAAGATCGCGCCGGGTCTCGTCGCGGCGAACGGCGACATCACGCTCGGGCCGATCCCGGCGGGGGTGCCTGTCGGCCTGCTGGCGAACACCCAGCCGCTGCCCGAGACGCGCAATCCGGCGCTGATCGCGCGGCACTTCGACCGGCTGGACAACTTGCTGACGAAGATCAACTACACGCGCGTCACGATGGACCCCAAGGCCGACGACGCCGCGCTGCGCCAGCATTTCGCCAGCGTCGCCGCGCCGCTGATGCGCCTGTCGAAATGTCCCGACTTCGTCGTCAATCGCGGGCATTATTTCGGCACGGCGAAGTTCAACGAGACGGCGGGGCTGACGGCGGACGAGCGCAGCTGGGGGGTCGAGCCGGTGCTGAGCGATGCCGACAAGCGCGCGCTGATCGAGTATTTGAAGACGTTGTAATTTTCTTCGGGTGAGAAGCCTGTCCTCAAGTCGCCCGTCATGCTGGCGCTTGCCAGCATCCAACTCCCCGCATGCGGAACGGTGGATGCTGGCGTGCGCCAGCATGACGGACCAAAATAGTAATGGTCTTTCGCAGCCGGGACCCGCCCGGCGATGATCCCCCGTCCCGACTACGTCATCGTCGGTTCGGGCGCGGGTGGCGGCACCCTCGCGGCGCGGCTGGCGGAACGCGGTGCGACGGTAGTCGTGCTCGAGGCGGGCGGCGACCCGCGCCAAGCGCCCGGCATGCCCGAGGACTATGACGTTCCCGCCTTCCACGCGCAGGCATCGGAGAACCCCGCGACGGCGTGGAATTTCCGCGTCCACCACTACGCCGATCCCGCGCGCGCCGCGCGCGACCCCAAGAGTGATGCACGCGGCGTGCTCTACCCGCGCGCCGGGACGCTGGGCGGCTGCACCGCGCATCACGCGATGATCTTCATGGCCCCGCCGCCCGGCGACTGGGACGACATCGCCGCGCTGACCGGCGACGCGAGCTGGTCGGGGGCCAACATGCGGAGGTACTTCGAGCGCATCGAAAGCTGCAATCACCGCCCCATTCGGCGCTGGCTGACGCGGCTGGGTTGGCAAGACCCGACGCGCCACGGCTGGGGCGGCTGGCTCGGCGTGCAGACCGCGATGCCCGTCGAGGCGTTCGGCGACCGCGCCATGCTTGGCACGATGCTGGTCAGTGCGTTGGCGGCGCTGGGTGGCGCAAAGACCTGGCGGGGGTGGCTGGCGCGGCTGTTCGTCGGCAAGGGCGATCCCAACGATGTCCGCATGGGCGGCGCTGAGGGGATCTGGACGATCCCGCTGGCGACCACCGGCCATGCGCGGCAGGGCACGCGCGAGCGGCTGCGCGAGGTCGCGGCGCGCCATCCCGACCGGCTGCACATCGAACTCGACGCGCTGGCGACGCGCGTCGTCCTCGATGCGGGCGGGCGCGCGGTGGGGGTCGAGTATCTCAAGGGCGCGCGGCTGTATGGCGCGACTCCCGACGCCTCGACCGAGGCCGGAACGCGGTGCCGCATCGACGCGGCGAAGGAAGTCATCCTGTGCGGCGGGGCGTTCAACACGCCGCAACTGCTGATGCTGTCGGGCATCGGCCCGGCGAGCGAACTGGCGCGGCTCGGCATTCCGCTCGATGTCGATCTGCCCGGCGTCGGCGCGAATTTGCAGGACCGTTATGAGGTCGGTGTGGTGTTTCGCATGGTCCGCGACTGGGCTGCGATGAGGGCGGCGCGGTTCCGGCGTGGCGACCCGCCGTTCAAGCGCTGGTCGGGGCGGCGGCGCGGCATGTATATTTCCAACGGCGTCGCGGTCGGCGTGTCGCGGCGCTCGGGACCGGCGACCGGGCCCGATGCCGATCTGTGGCTGATGGCGCTGCTGGCGCGCTTCGAAGGCTATGCGACGGGTTATTCGAAGGTCATCGCCGAGACGCACGACTGCCTGACCTGGGCGATCCTGAAAGGCCGGACGGGCAACCGGAGCGGCACGGTGCGCCTGCACTCGACCGACGCGCGCCGGCCGCCGCGTATCGACTTCAACTATTTCGGCGAGGGCGGTGCGGCGGACCTTGCGGCGGTCGCGGAAGGGGTGGGCATCGCGCGCGACCTCGCCGCCGCGTCGGCTGGGGCGGGGCTGATCGCAGAGGAACTGACGCCGGGCGCGCACATCAGCGGCGCGATGCTCGACCGCTGGATCGAGGACCATGCGTGGGGGCACCACGCCTGCGGGACCGCCGCGATCGGCCCGCGCGGGTCCGGCGGGGTGCTCGACGCAGATTTCCGTGTCCACGGCGTGCCGCGGCTGCGCGTCGTCGATGCCAGCGTCTTTCCGCGCATTCCCGGATTTTTCATCTCTTCGGCGGTGATGATGGTGGCCGAGAAGGCGGCGGACGCGATACTTGCTGCTCCCTCCTCGCCCGGTGAGCCCTTGCGAACCGAGAGCGGGGAGGGTTGGGGTGGGGTGTCTCGCCCCGGAGTCCGCGTTTTGCGGTGATACACCCCACCCCAACCCTCCCCTCTCTCCGCTTCGCGGGGAGGGGAGGGGGAAGAAAAATCAGAATTGCAGGGCGAAGTCGATCAGGCGCGTCTTGTTCCAATACACCTTGCCGAGATACAGTTTCGGCTCGATCTCGCGGATTTCGTCGCGAACCCATTGCGCCAGCAACGACGTGTCCGAATAGTCGAGGACGATGCACTCCTTGCCGTCGAGCCAGCTCGGCGTCTTGTAGACTTTGGCGACGATGGCCTTGAGGCCGAACGGCAGGATGTGGTTGCGCAGGAAACCGTGCTCGGCGTCGAAGACCTTGCCCTGCCACGCGAACAGATTCACCGCCGCCGCGATATCGGCGCTCCATTCGGTGCCGGGGGCGATGATCGCGGTGCCCTTGCCCTCGCCGTTGGGGATGTTTCCCGCTGCCGCGCCCTCGAACAGCGCGTCGAGTTCGGCCTGCGACTTGGTGAGAAGGTCGGCAACCTGCATCTGGAAGTCCCCCCGAGTGTCCGATTCCGGATATCGCGAACGCCGGTATCGGACAAGATGCGTTGCCGTACCGATTTGCAGCGGCGGGTTTCGCGAAGGGTTGGCGCAATATCCCATTCGTTAGCGGAACAATTTTACCGTATTAGCAGGGCAACACGAAGAATTTCAGTCAAGTCGTTGGGATTGCTTGGGCAGGGCATCACTCGGCAGACTTGGCACGGGCTTTGCAACGCAGTTGGCATGGGAGGCCGGATGGTCCGACAGCCCACACGCCTTCAAGGAGCCCCGCCATGTTCGCCACTTCTACCTTCGCCCGCACCGCCCTCGGCACCGTCGGTGCCGCACTGTTTGCCGCCGCCTGCCTCGGTGCCGCCACGGCCCCCGCTGCCGCCGCGCCGGTCACGGTCAGCAAGACCGTCAGCTACGCCGACCTCAACCTCGGCAGCGCCGCCGGTCGCACCGCGCTCGAAGCGCGCATCCGCACTGCGGCGAAGTCGGTCTGCACGACGGGTTCGAACGACCTCGTCTCGCGCGACCACGAAGGCCGCTGCGTCAAGGCTGCTCTCGCCAACGCCGCCGCCCCGACGCGCTCGTAGGTGCGGTCGACGGCCCCGACGCCCGCCATGCCGCAGCGACAAGGCTGCCATGTCGCGGGCGTCGTTACCGCGCCGTTCCGTCCGCGCCTATATCGTGACGACGGGATGCAACGCCTTGCAACCCGGTGGCACGCGACGGTGCCGCGCGACGTTACGCTGCTGCAACTTAACCCCCCGGCGGTCCGTAGCTAGAAGACCGCTCGCCACCCGAACCGACAGGACGAGACGATGTACGCCAGCTTCGAGACCCGGTCCCCCAGCGTCACCGCTCCCGCCGCGGCGCGCTTCACGGCACTCGAGACCCGCGTCCTGCGCTTGGCTGCGTCGGGAAGCGAGCGGCCCTCCACCAGTGTCGAACCCGCGCTGCGGCGTCTGGCGCGTCGCCTCGGCGGCGTCGTGATGGCGCGGCGCGGCGGCGGCGAACTCGCCGACCCGCGCCTCGAAGCCCTGCGCAGCTATGGCGCGAGCATCCGCCTCGGGCGCGGCGACGGTCTCGCGCTGTTCTATGCGGCGGGCTACACCCCGGCACACGCGCACGAGGTCAAGTGCGTGATCGCGCACGAGATCCGCGCCGCTCGCACCCGCGCGCCCAAGCGCGACCGCGTCATGTACGCCAGCGGCCTGTCGATCGGGCTTGCGTCGATGCTGGGCTTCGTCGCGATGACGGGGACGCTGCTCGCGGGGTATTAATCTTCCGCCTGCCGGATCACCGGCAGCAGCAGGTGGACCCAGAGCGTCGCCAGCAGATACGCCGACCCGCAGATCGCGAACATCGGCCAATAGCCGTGGCCGTGCGTCATCGACCAGCCCGCGAACTCGATCATCAGCGCGCCCGAGATGTTGCCGCCGACGGCACCACAGGCGATGACCGTCGCGACGCGCGCCGTCGTCACGATATCGGCGGTCAGCCCGAAGACGTTGGTCGAAAAGCCCTGGTGCGCGAACAGCGCCGCGCCGATCACCAGCGCCGCGCTCCACGGAC
>CAXTSL010000060.1:13409-19302 GCA_964246975.1 uncultured Sphingomonadaceae bacterium | reverse complement strand
CGTGATATCGCGCGCAATGTCGAGCCCGCGCAACGGATCGATGTTCTTTGGTACGATGATCGTCGAACCCGGCGGTATCGGTCCGCCGCTACCGCCGCGCCCCCAACGCCCGCCCTTGAGCGGCTGCGAAGTGCCATCGGGCAGCACAATGAAGATCCGGTCGTCGTCAGCGCTCGCCAGCACGCCACCGCTTTCGGCGAGGTACGCCTTCGCCGACTTGCCCGAGATGAACTGCAACGCGCCCGGGTTGTTGATGTCGCCGAGTGCCAACACGAAGCTCGGGCGCTTGGGCACGTAGATCGCGTCGCCCGATTCGAGCGTCGTGTCGAGATCGGGCCGCAGCGCCAGCGCGCGCGGATCGGCCTCGACGACGACGCGCCCCGGCGATTCGACCGACGCCAGCTGCCCAATCAGCGACTGCGCCGCGACCAGCGAGTCGCCCGTCGTTTCCTTGCGCGCCGAGACCGCGAGCAGTGAATTGGTCAGCTCGCGTCCGGTTCGCCGCAGACCTTCCTGTTGCAGCTCCTTGACGCTGCGACGGGTAAAGACCGTGCCGTAGGGATAGGCGAGCGGCGACAGGCCGCCGGCACGGGCGATCAGCTGCGACAGCGTCTCGCCCTTGCGGATCGAGTAGAGTCCGGGCCGCTGCAATTCGCCGGTCAGCAGGACGCCACCGGGCTCGTACTGCGGTTGCGCGGCGTTGAAGCGAAGGTCATCCCCTGCGGCGACGAGCGTCCGGTCGAGCGCGCCATCGTCGGCCGCGACCGCGATGCGCTGTTGCGCGACCGCGCCGCCGCTGGCGCGCGCCACGTCGAGGGTCAAGCCGCTCGACCCCGCCAGCACGCCCTCGGCAGCGGCGGCGACGGTGCGAGCACTGACGCGCCCGGCAATCGGATAGGCTCCGGGGCGCCGGATCGATCCGCTGACCGACAACGCATTCTCGATCAGGACGGGTAAAAGTTCGGGTTCTTCCTCGAAGACTGCCGGGCAAACGCTATCGGTGCGCGCCGACTGCGCCGACTCGCCGAGGCGATCGTTATACGGTTCGGCATCGTAACTGTTGCCGGCTTCAGCTCCGGTTCCGTCGGGACCGCTGCCGGCCGCCGCACCGGCGACGGCGCGCGCGTTGCGTGACTGCGCCAGGCCGACGCGGTCGCCACCCGTACGCAGCGTCTCCTCACCGCGCCGTCCTGCGCCAGAGCCCCCGGTTGCGGCCAGATCGCTCTGGCCGCCACGCTCGACGACGAAACTGCCTCGAATGACCGCGCCGAAGCGGCCGCCCGCCGTATCGCGGACGAGCGCCTCGAGCCGGTCGAGCGAGGTGCATTCGGTCACCAGGTTGGGCTGGCCGAGCACGATCCGGCGCACCGGCGCACGGTTGAGGAAGTCGATGTCGCCACGGCTGAAGACATACAGCCGGTCGTCGCTGCGCAGCGTCACGCCCGGGCGCTGGGCCAGCGCGGTCAGCAGGTTGACCGGCTCGAAAACACGCGCGGCAGTGGCGGGATCGCGGCGGATCAGGATCGCCATCGGCAGATACGTGTCCGAGCGCAGGTCGCGAACGTCGCCGAGCAGGTCGCGCACCGTCGGCGCGGCCCCCAGCGAGCGTGCGCCCGGATTGGCGACCGCGCCCCGCAGCAGGACGCGATTTGCCGCGCCGCCCGCGCTGCCGCCGGTCAGTTGAACGCCGTCGCCGGGGATGAGCGCGGTGGCAAGGCTCGCAGCGCGCACGAACTCTTCCGAACCATCGGCGGCGATACGGCTGATCGCGATGCTGTTGCCGCGCGGGCGGAGCGCGCCGCCGGCATAGTCGAGCAGCGCCGCAACCGACGTGCCGCGGCGAATCTCGTAGATGCCGGGGCGGGCGACATTGCCCGCGATCGCCACGGTGTCGCCGATGACGGGCACGATGATGCGGTCGCCGTCGCGCAGCCGCGCCGAGGGTGGTGCGCCGATACCGAGCAGCCCGTAGAGGTCGACGACCAGCGTCGCACCGCCGCGCACGATGCGGATGCTGCGCAGCGAGCCGGTCCGGCGCACGCCGCCCGCGAGCGCCAGCGCCGCCGAGACATCGGCGAGCGAGGTCAGCTGGAACTGCCCCGGACGCTCGACCTCACCGCCGACGAACACCGTCGCCGAACGGACCGAGCCGAGCGAAATCGTCACGTCGGTGCCG
The DNA here is from genome assembly GCA_964246975.1 of uncultured Sphingomonadaceae bacterium. Taxonomy (GTDB): domain Bacteria; phylum Pseudomonadota; class Alphaproteobacteria; order Sphingomonadales; family Sphingomonadaceae; genus Glacieibacterium. Next base: position 17,126 of record CAXTSL010000060.1, on the reverse strand, counting down.
AGCAGAGTCCGGCGCGTCGCGGCGGCGAGATCGGCGCGCACCGCGCCGAGGCTGCGACCCGAGGCGGGAACCGGCGGCAGCGCCCCGACGGTCAGCCGCCCCTCGCGGTCGACGCGCACGGTATTGCTCGACGTCGTCGCGCCCTGGAACTGCACGACAAGCTCGTCGCCGATGCCGAGCACGTAGGATTCGCTGACCGCACCCGTCAGCGAGCCGCTGCTTCCCTGAACCGACTGGAACGCCTCATAGCCGAACTGGCGCAGCGTCGGGTCGGCGAGCCGGTCGCGAAATTCGCGCTCGACGGGCGACGGGCGGTACAGGCGGGAGATCGCGGCACGCGACTGGAGGCGGCGCAGCTCCTGCTCCTCGGGCGTATCGAGGCGGCTGCCGGGCAGCAGCGACTGACCCGAACGGTCGCCGTTTTCGCGCGAACGATCGAGCGGGCTGTTCTGCTGGACGGTGCCGCCGCTGCCCGCACCGAGCTGGCCCTGCAACTGCTGCAGGACACGCGGGTCGACCGACTGTGCCGCGACGGGCAGAGTGAGCCACAATGCCGCGACCACCGCAACGCCGCTGCCAAGCCGACCGACCATCGCAATTCCAACCCGCATCCGGCGCGGGCTTTAGGGTCGGGCCGCCGTCGCGTCAATCGACGCTGCAGCGCTGCCGCTCGTCAAGCTGCCTTCGAGGAGCCTGACGATCCCCGAGAAATCGAGTCCGCCGCCACCCAGTCCGACGAACATCTGGTACAGCGCCGCCGCCTGCGCGCCCATCGGCGTCGACGCCCCCGCCGTCCGTGCCGCGTCGGCGGCGAGCAGCAGATCCTTGAGCATCAGCGCACTGGCGAAGCCGCCCGCATAGTCCCGGTTCGACGGCGCCGAAGCGACCGGGCCGGGGACGGGGCAGTAATTCGTCATCGACCACGACTGGCCGCTCGCCCGCGAACTGATGTCGAAGAAAACCTGCGTGTCGAGGCCAAGCTTCGCCGCCAGCACGAACGCCTCGGCGGTGGCGATCATCGTCGCGCCGAGGATCATGTTGTTGCAGATCTTGGCCGCCTGCCCCATCCCCGCGTCGCCGGCGTGGATGACCGCTTTGCCCATGGCGTCGAGGATCTGGCGCGCCTTGGCGAAACCGGCGGCTTCGCCGCCGACCATGAAGGTCAACTGGCCCGCCTGCGCCGCCGCCGTGCCGCCCGACACCGGCGCGTCGACCATCGTCAGGCCCTTCGCGAGCGCCGACGCCGCGACGGCCTGCGCGGTCGCCACGTCGATCGTCGAGCAGTCGACCAGCACCGCTTCGCGCGACGCGGCGGCAAAGATCTCGCCCTCATAGACGCTGCGGACGTGGCGACCTGCAGGCAGCATCGTCACCACCGCTCCGCTGCCGCCGACGGCCTGCGTGACGCTGCCCGCACGCTGGCATCCCGTCGCCACGGCGGCGTCGAGCGCCGCTTCTGACAGGTCGAAGGCGCAGACCTCATGCCCTGCCTTGACGAGGTTGGCGGCCATGCCCGAGCCCATGTGGCCCAGCCCGATGAAGGCGATTTTCATGGCTGTTCGCTTAGCCGTGCGAACGCCGCGCCGCCAATAAAATCGGCCCGGCGGAACTAGTCCGCCGGGCCGGGGAGGCCAGTCGATGGACGTGCGCCGGTCGTTAGCGGCGGTCGCCCATGAAGCGCAGCAGGAACAGGAACAGGTTGATGAAGTCGAGGTAGAGCGTCAGCGCGCCCATGATCGTCGACTTGCCCAACATGTCGCTGCCCTGCACGACATAGTACATCTGCTTGATCTTCTGCGTGTCATAGACCGTCAGGCCCGCGAAGATCAGCACGCCGATGATCGAGAACACCGGCGAGGCCGCAATGGCGGGAACGAACATGCTGATCAGCCCCGTGACGAACAGGCCGACAAGGCCGATCATCAGGAACTTGCCGAACCCCGACAGGTCGCGCTTGGTGGTGTAGCCGTAGAGGCTGAGCGCACCGAACCCGGCAGCAGTGGCAAAGAACGTCGAGGCGATCGAACTGCCGGTATAAACCAGGAAGATCGTCGACAGCGACGCGCCCATCAGCGCGGCGTATACGAAAAAGATACCCTTCGCAGCAGGTTCGGACAGCTTGTTGATACCGAAGCTGAGCACCATTACCAGCGCAAATGGCGCGAGGATGACGATCCACTTGAGTGGCCCACTGCCCGGTGCGAAAATCTGCGCGGCAAAGCCCGATTGCGCCATCAGCAGCGCGACGATGCCGGTGAGCAGCACGCCGCTCGCCATGTAGTTGTAAACCGACAGCATGTACGACCGCAGCCCGGCGTCGAAGCTGGCATCGCCCGCAACGGCTCCGGCGTTCGCCCTCGGATAGGCGGCGCGGGGGTCAAACTGATTGGCCATTTCTGGTCACTCTCTCCAAGGTCCGGCGGGGTGCCGGGACGACGCCAATATCGGCGCATCCCGGGCGCGTTACAAGGGCATGCCGGTGGCCCGTTCGATGCCGAGCATACGCTTGCAAACAAGGTCGACAAGTGGGCGCGGGCGCGGCAAGTGTCGCGCTGGCGGCGCGATCGACCGCGTCCGGGAGACCTGATTTTGCGCGCCGCCCTGTTCGTCCTGACGATGCTGCTCGCCGCCCCGGCGCTCGCCGCATCCATTCCCGCCGCGCGGAGCGCCGACGCCCCGACCATCGCCGCGATGCTCCGCGACCGTGCGCTGGCGGGGTCGCCCGCCTATGCCATCGTCGAGAGCCTGACCACCGAGGTCGGGCAGCGGCTGGCGGCCACGCCCGCCGAGGCTCGCGCGCGCGCGTGGGGGGTGGCAAAGCTCAAGGCGCTGGGCTTCGAGAAAATTCATGTTCAGACCTTCGACGTGCCGCTTTGGGAGCGGGGCGTGGAAATTGCAGCCGTGCTGGGGAGCGCCCCGCAGACGCTGCTGCTTACCGCGCTCGGCCATAGCGGCGCGACTCCGCCGCAGGGCATCGACGCCGAGGTGGTGCGCTTTGCCGATCTCGACGCGCTGCGCGCTGCGCCCGCCGACAGTCTCACGGGCCGCATCGTCTTCATCGACCACGGCATGGCGCGCGCGCAGGACGGCTCGAGCTATGGCGCGTTCGGCGGTATCCGGCGCTCGGGTCCGGCGGTCGCGGCGAGCAAGGGCGCGGCGGCCTTCCTGATGCGCTCGCTCGGTACGGGCCCGGCGCGGATGCCGCATACCGGCAAGACCGAGACCCCGCCCGGCAGCGCCCCCCTGCCCGCTGCGGCGCTCAGCGTGCCCGACGCGCAGCAACTTGCCCGCCTCCTCGACCGGGGGCCGGTCCGGCTGCGCCTGACGCTGACGCCGCGCGCCTTGGGAATGGGCGAGTCGGGCAACGTCATCGGCGAAATCACCGGGCGCACCGCGCCGAGCGAGATCGTCGTCGTCGGCGGGCATCTCGACAGCTGGGATCTCGGCACCGGCGCGGTCGACGACGCGGCGGGCATCGCGATTACCGTCGGCGCGGCGAAACTGATCCTCGATGCCGTCAAGGCAGGAACGATCCCGCGCCCGCGCCGTACGATCCGCGTCGTGATGTTCGGCGACGAGGAATCCCAGGGTCCGCTCGGCGGCGCGACCTATCTCAGCGCGCATGCGGCCGACACGCACGTGCTCGCCGCCGAATCGGACTTCGGAGCCGATCGCGTGTGGTCGCTGGCGGCGAACGTCGGCGAGGGCGGCAAGACC
>CAXTSL010000060.1:0-13399 GCA_964246975.1 uncultured Sphingomonadaceae bacterium | reverse complement strand
GTCGCCGCGGCGCTGGCGCGGCTGCTCGTGCCACTCGGCGTCGCGGCGAGCGCCGCGCCCGCGCACGGCGGTACCGACATCGAGGCGATCGTCGCGGGCGGCGCGGGGGCCGTCGACCTGCGCCAGGACGGGACGCGCTATTTCGACTTGCACCACAGCGCCGACGACACGCTCGACAAGATCGACCGCGTCCAGCTCGACCAGAACGTCGCGGCATGGGCGGCGCTGCTGTGGCTCGCGGCGGACAGCGACGCCGATTTCCGGCGGCCGACAAAGCCGGTACGGAACCAATAACCCGATTGCCGGTTCTGGACCGCGTGTCGCGCGGCGGCATGACGCCGTGCAGGCGCGTGACAAGGCAAGGTCGTGAATCAGGACAAGATGGTGTTTCGGTTTCCCAAATCGGCCGAAAGGCTGTCCGGCGAATTTGCCGAGCTGTTGCGGCAACTCGACCAGCCGAGCGACCCGCGCACCGTCATTGGTGGTTACGCGACGCTGATGACGCGCGTCGCTTCGCCCGAATTCCGCCGCCGTACCGGTCGCCAAGGTTAAGCGACGGCCCCCGCGTCCCGCAGCGCCGCGATCTGCTCGAAATCATAACCCAGTTCGGCGAGTATCGTACCGGTCTGCGCGCCGATGTCCGATAGCGATAACCCCTGCCCGGTCCGCCTCCCCGCCATCTCGATCGGCAAAACGGGGAGCACGGTCGCTGTGCCGCTCTCCAAATCCACCGCAGCAAGCCCACCGCTGCCGTTGAGATGGGGATCGGCGAACAGGTCCTCGGGCCTGGCAATCGGCGCAAACGGCAGTCCGGTCGGCTCGAGGCGCGCGATTACCTCATCCTTGGAGAACGCGCCGACGACGGCGCGCACCTGGGGCAGCAGCGTGTCGCGCGCCGCCACCCGCGCGGCGTTGGTCGCATATCGCGCGCCGTCGCGCAGCGCGTCGAGGCCGAGCGCCGCGCAGAACACCGGCCATTGGCTGTCCGAAACGACGCCGATGAACAGCTGCTCGCCGTCGGCGCATGTAAATACATCGTAGATCGACCATGCCGAGACGCGCACCGGCATCGGCTGTGCGGCGGCTCCCGTCACCGCCTGCTGCGCCATGTGCTGACCGACGAGGTAGGCGGTGGTCTCGAACAGCGCGCTCTGGACGAACTGGCCGCGACCCGTGCGGTGGCGCGCCTCGAGCGCTGCGAGGATCGCGATGACGCCGAACATGCCGCCGGTCACGTCGATCACCGACGCTCCGGCGCGCAGCGGGCGGCCCGGCGGGCCAGTCATGTACGCCAGCCCGCCCATCATCTGCGCCACCTCGTCGAGCGCGGTGCGATGCGCGTAGGGGCCGGGCAGGAAGCCCTTTTCGGAGCAATAGATCAGGCGCGGATTGGTGGCGGCGAGCGCGTCGTAGCCTAGGCCCAGACGGTCGAGCGCGCCGGGGCGAAAGTTCTCGACGAGGATGTCGGCCTCCGCCGCCAGCCGCTTCGCCACCGCGACACCGTCCGGGTGCTTGAGGTCGAGGCAGATGCTGCGCTTGCCGCGATTGTACATCGGGAAATAGCCTGCCCCCGAGCCGCCCAGCCGCCGCGTCGGATCGCCGCCGATCGGCTCGACGCGCACCGACGACGCGCCCAGCTCGACGAGAATCGCGCCGACCGCCGGGCCCATCACCATATGCGTGAATTCGACGATTTTGAGGCCCGCGAGCGGCAGTTCGGGCATGGCGCAATCCCCCTCTGGTATCAGCAGTGTGACGGGCATATGTCCGGACAACTTCAGGAGCAAGCGCGTGGCCGACGGTATCGACATCCTCGTCAGCGAAGTCGGTCCGCGCGACGGGCTGCAGTCGATCGACCGCACGATGGACTTTGCCGCCAAATGCGCGTGGATCGACGCCGAGGCGGCGGCAGGCGTGCGCGAGATCGAGGTCGGCAGTTTCGTGCCTGCCAAGCTGTTGCCGCAGCTTGCCGACACTGCCGAAGTGGTCGCGCACGCGCGGTCGATCCCGGGGCTGACGGTGGCGGTGCTGGTGCCCAACGCGCGGGGCGCGGCGGCGGCGCTGGCGGCGGGGGCGCACAAGCTTACCCTGCCCTTGTCGGCGTCGGAGACGCACAGCCTCGCCAACCTGCGCCGCACCCACGCGCAGGTGCTGGACGAAGCCCGCGCCATCGCTGCGATGATCGCCGCGCTGCCCGCCGCCGCGCGCCCGCACTTCGAGGGCAGCGTCTCGACGGCGTTCGGCTGCACGCTGGAGGGTGTCGTGCCGCTGGCGAAGGTCGTCGAACTCGCCGAGGCGCTGATCGCGGCGGGGTGCGACGAGGTCGGTCTGTCGGACACGACGGGCTATGCCAACCCCGCGCAGGTCAAGGCGCTGGTCCGCGCCGTCCACGCGGCGATCGGCGCGGATTGTCTGACCGGGTTGCACCTGCACAACACGCGCGGACTGGGGCTGGCCAACGTGCTGGCGGGCCTCGATGTCGGCATCACGACCTTCGACAGCTCGCTCGGCGGCCTCGGCGGCTGCCCGTTCGCGCCGGGCGCGAGTGGCAACATCGTCACCGAGGATCTGGTATTCATGCTCGAGGCGATGGGCCTGCGCACCGGCATCGACCTCGATGCGCTGTTGCGCGTGCGCGAGCATCTGGTCGTCGCACTACCGGGCGAGCCGCTCTACGGCTTCATGCCGGATGCGGGGCTGCCATTGGGGTTTGCGCCACGCGCTCGCCTGCCGCACGCATGATTTCGGGCGGCGCGACGCCGCGCCGTTCGGCGAGATGCCGCAGCCGGTCGCGGAGCATCGCTGCGGTGTCGCCTTCGCAGACTTCGAGAAAGTCGATTCCCGCCTTGCGCAGCGCCTCGCGCTTGATCGCATCGCGTTGCGCGGCATTGCCTAGGTGATGGCCGCTGCCCTGGTACTCGACCGCCGCGACCGGCCAATATTCGCGGTCGACGATCAGCATATCGACACGCTTGGCATTGATGAGCTGGTAGGCGCGCGTCAAGCTCCCAATATCTCGCCGAGGTTGACCTGCGCCATCACGCGCCACGTCGAACCGGTGCGCGCGAATTCGCGCTCGATGGCTGAGAAGACCTGCGCCTCGGTCGGGGACAGGACGCGGCGCGGCGTGTAGATTGCGTCGCTGACGCATTGCAGGTCGCTGTCGGCATCCCGGCGTCGGAAGGCGGGTGCCGTAAACTCTTGCGATGGAGCGCGCGGCGGCGGTGCTGCGGCCGTCCGCCGACGCTTGCGCGCGGGTTGCCACGACCCCATCACGAAAGCACGACGAGGCCAAGAACCAGAATAAACGACTGCAACGTCACCTGCCTACTCCCAAGGACGACGGGAGATCTCGCACGAATGCGTTGCTAAACGACGAATTAGATGGGCAATGGCTGCGTCAGAGGTTTCTATGAGCATCCTGCCGCTGGTGGAGGATGCGCACGACCACCCAACCCCCTGCGCGCTTCCGGACGAAGGCGAGGTGGACGCCCGAGCGAATCTTGCTCAATCCACGGCGAACATTGGGGCAGGCGATGATCCGCCATCGTTCGGACGGCGCATTCTCGATCGCGGCTCGTAGCTCGCCGGTGTATTTGTCGGCCTGCTCCGATCCCCATTTCCGCCATGTGTATTCGAAAATCGATTCAAGGTCGGCGGCCGCACGCGGGGCATAGCTGATACTCACTAGCGGCGTGGATATTTTGCGTGCATCCGTGCCAGGAATTCTTCGAAATCAAGCGGTTGGGGTTCACCGCTGGCCTCGCCCTCATCGAGCGCGGCGCGCAGCGCCGTCAGTCGCGTCTCATAGTCGTCGAGCATGCGCAATCCCGCGTCGACAACGGCGTCAGCCGAAGCGTAGCGCCCCTCCTCGACCTGGCGATGCACGAAGGCCTGCATCGGTTCGGCGAGCTGGATGGCAGGGGCGTCGGACATGGTACCAAGATAGGCGCATCGCGGTCCGCGTCAAAGCCCGCCGCCGCCGAGATAGATCCACGGGCGGTCCAACCGGTCCGCCGCCTGCCACGCCGCGATGGTCGCGCGTGACTGGAGCGTCAGTTCGATCGCGTCGAGGCCGCCGAGCAGCATCGCTTTGGATTCGGCGTCGATGGCGAAGGCGAAGGCGCACCCGTCGGCGGCGGTGATCGTCTGTTCTGGCAGGTCGACGGCGACGGGCTGGCCTGCCGCCGCGAGGTGCGCCACCGCCCCGGGGGCAAGGACCGCCGCGAGGACCCCGTTGCGGACGCAATTGCCCGCGAAGATCGGGCTGAACGACGGTGCGACGACGGCGCGGAACCCGTACTCGGCGAGCGCCCAGACGGCGTGCTCGCGGCTCGACCCGCTGCCAAAATTGGGGCCGCCGAGGAGGATCTGCGCGTCGGCGAACTCAGGACGGTTGAGGACGAAGTCGGGGTTGGGCACGCGCCCACCGAGATAGCGCCGCCCGGCGAACAATCCTTCGGCGAGGCCGGTCTTGCCCGTCGTCTTCATCTCGCGCGACGGGATGATGATGTCGGTGTCGATATCGGCTTCGAGCAGCGGCGCGGCAATGGCGGTCAGGCGGACGAAGGGGGTCACAGCGCGATGTGCCGGGGGTCGGCGATGGCTCCGGCAATCGCGCTCGCGGCGACGGTTTCGGGGCTGGCGATGTGCGTGCGTGTTCCCGGTCCCTGGCGGCTTTCGAAATTGCGGTTGGTTGACGAGACGACGCGCGCCTGGGCGCCGAAGTTTTCGCCGCCCGCGTAGAAGCACATCGAGCAGCCCGACTCGCGCCACTCGAAGCCCGCCGCCTGAAAGATGCGGTGCAGCCCCTCGGCCTCGGCGGCGGCCTTGACGGCGGTCGACCCAGGCACCGCGATGGCGCGGACGTGCGGCGCGACACGCCGCCCGTCGAGCAGTGCGGCGGCGCGGCGCAGGTCGGAGAGCCGGCTGTTGGTGCAGCTACCGATGAACGCCGCGTCAATTGGCAGCCCCGCCAGCGGCGTGCCTGAAGCGAGGCCCATGTAGGCGAGGCTGCGATCGTCGGCGCTCCCCCGCGACGGCGGCACCGCGTCGCCGATGCGCGCCGATTGCGACGGCGTCGTCCCCCAGCTGACCATCGGCACGAGGTCGGACGCGTCGAGGCCGATCTCGACGTCGAAAATCGCCCCGTCGTCGGTGAAGAGGCCGCGCCAGTCGGCGACGGCGCGGCCCCACAGCGCCCCCTCGGGCGCATAGCGACGACCGTGGAGATAGTCGAAGACCGTCTCGTCGGGGGCGATCATGCCGGTAAACGCCGCGAATTCGGTCGCCATGTTGCACAATGTCAGCCGCGCCTCGACGGACATCGCGCGCACCCCCGGCCCGGCGTATTCGACCGCGCAGCCGCTGCCGCCGTCGGCACCGTAGCGGCTTAGCAACGCCAGCGACACGTCCTTGGGCGTCACCCCCGGTGGCAGCACGCCTTCCAGCGTTACCCGAAGCGTGCGGGGCCGCTTCACCCGCAGTGTCCCCGTCGCCAACGCGTGTTCGGCCTCGGTCGAGCCGATACCCCATGCCAGCGCCCCCAACGCGCCCTGCGTGCACGTATGACTATCGGGGCAGACGAGCGTCGCGCCGGGCAGCACGATGCCGAGTTCGGGCGAGATGACGTGGACGATGCCTTGCTCGGCCGAGCCGATGTCGAACAGCGTGATTCCCGCCGCCTTGGCAGCCGCGCGCGTCTCGACGATGAACGCGGTGCCGCCGGGCATCGTCGTCGCGTCGCCGCGCCCGGGCAGCGTATCGACGATATGGTCCATCGTCGCGAACGCCCGCGCCGGATCGGCGACGCGCCGCCCCGCCGCCGCGAGGCCGGCAAGCGCGACGCCGCCGGTGCGCTCGTGAAGCAGCACGCGGTCGATGCCGAGCAGCGCGCCGCCCGGAATGTCGGCGATGCGGTGGCGCGACCAGAGCTTCTCGAAGAGCGTCGTGCCCGCCACCGCCGCGATGCTACACCCGCTCGATGATGATCGCCGGGGCCATGCCGCCGGCCGCGCACATCGTCACGAGGCCGCGCTTGAGGCCCTGCCTTTCCAGCTCGTCGAGCAAGGTGCCGATGAGGATCGACCCCGTCGCGCCGATCGGGTGGCCGAGCGCGATCGCCCCGCCGTTGACGTTGACCGTGCTGCGGTCGAGGTCGAGGTCGCGGATGAACTTCTCGGCGACGACGGCGAACGCCTCGTTGATCTCCCACAGGTCGATGTCGGCGACGGTCAGCCCGGCCTTGGCCAGCACCTTCTTCGCCGCCGCGACGGGGGCGTTGAGCATCAGTGTCGGGCAGTCGCCGGCATTGGCGGTCGCGACGATACGCGCACGCGGCTTGAGGTTATGCTTGGCGGCGTATTCGGGCGAGGCGAGCAGGATCGCCGCCGCGCCGTCGACGACGCCCGAACTGTTCCCCGCGTGGTGGACGCCGTGGAACTCCAGCCCCTCGTACTTGCGCGTGATCGACTGGCGGAAGGTCTCGCCGTCGGGCTGGATCGACATGTCGGCGACGCCGTCGAACGACGCCTTGAGCCCCGCGAGCCCCTCGGCGGTGGTCTGCGGGCGCGGGAACTCCTCGCGGTCGAGCGCGACCGAGCCGTCGTCGTTCAACACCGGCACGACGCTGCGGGCAAATCGCCCCTCGCGGATCGCGACATCGGCGCGGCGCTGGCTTTCGAGGCCGAGCGCGTCGACCGCCTCGCGGCTGATCCCCTCCATTGCCGCGATGGCATCGCCGCAGACGCCCTGATGCGACTGCGGGTGAGCTGCGTGGAGGCGCGCGTTGCCCGATCCCATGCCCATCGGCGCGGTGCCCGCCGCGGCGTCCTCGGCAGCCATCGTCGAGGTCAGCGACATCATCTCGGTGCCGCCCGCGATCACGAGGTCCTCCATCCCCGACATGACCTGCGCGGCGGCGAGCGCGACGCTGGTGATGCCGCCGCCGCAGAAGCGGTCGAGCGTCACGCCGCTCGCCGTGATGTCATAGCCTGCATCGAGCGCCGCCATGCGCCCCAGGTCGCCGCCCTGCTTGCCGCGCTGCGTCGAGGTCGACCAGATGATGTCGTCGACGTCGGCGGTATCGAGGTCGTTCCTGTCCTTGAGCGCCTTGAGCACCGTCGCGGCGAGATGCTGCGGGTGGAGGTGCGCCAGCGCGCCCTTGCCGGGCTTGCCGATGCCGCGCGGCGTGCGGACGGCGTCGATGATATAGGCGTCGGGCATGGCGGTGCGGTCCCCAAAGGCGTTAGGGGCGACGATATGGCGGGGCGGCGCGCGGGGCAATGGCCTGACGACGCCGGTTGCCCGGTGCGCGCCCGCGCCGTAAGGTCCGGCGCTTCCGAACAAGCGGGGGGCATCGGTGGACGCACCACTGGTCGGCATCATCATGGGCAGCCAGTCGGACTGGGCGACGATGCGTCACTGCGCCGAGACGCTGACGGCGCTCGGCATCGCGCACGAAAGCCGTATCGTGTCAGCGCACCGGACGCCGCAGCGGCTTTACGACTATGCGACGAGCGCGGTCGGGCGCGGCCTGAAGGCCATCATCGCGGGTGCCGGCGGCGCGGCGCATTTGCCGGGGATGGCGGCGGCGATGACGCGACTTCCCGTGTTCGGCGTGCCTGTCGAATCGAAGGCATTGAGCGGTTGGGACAGTCTGTTGAGCATCGTCCAGATGCCCGCCGGTATTCCGGTCGGCACGCTCGCCATCGGCAAGGCGGGCGCGATCAACGCCGCGCTGATCGTCGCGGCGCAGCTGGCGACGACCGATGCAGCACTCGCCGCGCGTCTCGATGCGTGGCGCGCGGCGCAGACGGCAGCGGTCGGCGACATGCCGGAGAGCGCGGTCACCGCGTGATCGCGCCCGGATCGACCATCGGCATCCTCGGCGGCGGCCAGCTCGGCCGGATGCTCGCGCTCGCGGCCGCCAACATGGGCTACCGCGTGCATATCCTCGCCCCCGAAGCCGAACTGGTGGCAGGCGATGTGTCGGCGGAGGTGACGCGCGCCGACTACGCCGACCGCACGGCGCTCGACGCCTTTGCCGCGCAGATCGACGTCGCGACCTACGAGTTCGAGAATATCGACATCGGCGCGGTGCGCTATCTAAGCGAGCGGTGCCGCGTCCGCCCCGGCGCGCGCGCGCTCGAAATCGCGCAGGATCGGCTCGCGGAAAAGCGTTTCGTCGCGGGGCTTGGCGGCACGCCCGCACCTTACCGGGCGGTCGGCAGCCTGGCGGATCTCCACGCCGCCGCCGCCGCGCTCGGCTGTCCGGCGGTGCTCAAGACGCGCGGCGGCGGCTATGACGGCAAGGGGCAGGCGCGGCTCAAGTCGGCGCATGATTGCGCGGCGGCGTGGGAGTCGATCGGCGGCCACCCGGCAATCCTCGAGGCGCATGTCGACTTCGACTGCGAATTTTCGGTGTTGCTGGCGCGCGGCGACGACGGCGCGACCGAAGTCTATGCCACCCCGCGCAACCGCCACGAGGGCGGCATCCTCGCCGAGAGCTTCGTGCCGGGCGGGCCGGTCGTCGCACGCCATGCGGGGGCAGCGGTCGAACTGGCGCGCGCGGTCGGCGACGCGCTCGACTATGCCGGGGTGCTGACGCTTGAGTTCTTCGCCACCGATGCCGGACCGGTGTTCAACGAAATGGCCCCGCGCGTCCACAACAGCGGCCACTGGACGATCGAGGGGGCGCGCGCCTCGCAGTTCGAGAACCATATTCGCGCGGTCTGCGGCCTGCCGCTCGGGTCGCCCGCGCCGACCGCGCCGCGCATCCGGATGAAGAACCTGATCGGCGACGCGGCGCACGATTGGCCGAGACTCGTCGCCGATCCGCAGGCGCACCTCCACCTTTACGGCAAGGGCGAGGCGCGACCGGGGCGCAAGATGGGGCACGTGACGTGGCTGGGGGAGTGACCCGGCGACAGGCGCTGGCCGGGGCGGGCCTCGCGGCGGGCGCGGCGGCGCTGCCCGCCACCGCGCAGGCCGGACCCGTCGGGGGCCGCGACATCGTCCTCGTCCACGGCGCGTGGCACGGCGGCTGGTGCTGGCGCGATGTCGCCGCCGACCTGCGCGGACGCGGCCACCGGGTCTTCGCGCCAACGCTGACGGGCATGGGCGAGCGCCTGCATCTCGGCACCGCGACGACGAACGTCTCGACGCACGTCGCCGACATTCTCGGCGTCATCGACTGCGAGGAGGTGACGCGCGCCACGCTCGTGCTGCACAGCTATGCCGGGCTGCCGGGCAGCGTCGCCGCCGGTCGCCGCGGCGACCGCATCGCGCACCTCGTCTATCTCGACGCGCTGTTTCCGGTGGCGAGGCGCGCCAGCATCGACGACGTGCCGCCGCCCGCGCGCGTCGCCGCCGAGGCGACGCTGATCGACGGCTTCCAATTCGCGAGCTTCCCGGCGGAGGCGTTCGGCGTCGCGGCGGACCACCCCGCGCACGCCTGGCTGACGCGGCGGCTGACGACGATTCCGTGGGGCTGCATGACCGAGCCGTTGCCCGCGCTGGGCGACGCCTTCGAAGGCTTCGACAAGCATTACGTCGCGGCGGCGCGCAACACGCTGCCGGCGTCGCGCGCGGCGGCGGTCAGCGCGGCGGCGGCGGGGTGGGCGATGCACCGCCTCGACACCGGGCACGACACCATGGTGACGATGCCGCGCGAAACCGCCGCGCTGATCGACCGGATCGCACGCACATGACGCCCGGCGACGTGCTCGCCTTCTGGTTCGACGAACTGCCCGTCGACAAGCGCTTTGCCCGCGACGATGCGGTCGATGCGATGATCCGCGCGCGGTTCGGGACGCTTCACGCCGCGCTGGCAGCGGGCGTCCCCCGCGAATGGCAGGCGACCCCCGAGGGCCGCCGCGCAGCGATCATCGTCCTCGACCAGTTCTCGCGCAATCTCTACCGCGACGATGCGCGCGCGTTCGCGCAGGATAGTGCGGCACGAGCGCTCGTCGCCGCAGCCCTGACGTCAGGCGACGATGCGGGGCTCGACGCCACGGCCCGCCAGTTTCTCTACATGCCGCTGATGCACGCCGAGTCGCTCGCCGATCAGGATAGGTCGCTGGCGCTTTTCGCGACGCTGAGCGATCCCGATGTCCTTGCCTTCGCGCAACGCCACCACGACGCCATCGCGCGCTTCGGGCGTTTTCCGGCGCGCAACGCCGCGCTCGGGCGTCCGTCGACGCACGCGGAGACCGCGTTCCTCGCCGCTCACCCGTCGGGCTTCTAGGCGGCGACCGGAAAGCGCAGCAGTCGCGCCGCCGTCGGCACCAGCGCCGTCAGTGGCGCGCCCAGCACGCGGCTAAGTGCCGGGTCGCCGACATCGAGGCCGCCGGTCAGCGCGCCATAGGCGGGCAGCACGAGCTTCGTCGGCGTCACCGCGAAGCACCGCCGCACGATGCCGCGACCGCGCACGCGCAGCCGCAGCTTGGGGTGGTAATGCCCCGAAATCTCGGGCGTCGCATCGCGCGGGTCTGCCTCGTGGCGCAGGACGATGCCGCCGACGATGCATTCCGCCATCACCCGCCCGCCGAGCGCCCGCGCCACCTCATGGTCGTGGTTGCCGGTGATCCACACCCAGTCGAGGCCGCGCGTCAGGGCGGTCAGCGCGGCGCGCGGACCTTCGCCCATGCGCGCCGGGCCGCCGGAATCGTGAAAGCTGTCGCCGAGGCACCACACCCGCCGGGCTGCCGTCGCCTCGACGGCGTCGATCAGGCACGCCAGGGTGTCGGCGCTGTCATAGGGCGGCAGGAACTGCTGGCGCGTCGCGTACCAGCTGGCCTTCTCGAAGTGCAGGTCGGCGACGAGCAGCGCGTCGCGCGCGGGCCAGAACAGCCCGCCGCAAGCCAGCGGGCGAAAGGTCTCGCCGGCGAACGAAAAGGAAACGGCGGGCATCGGCGCGGTATAGCGGGCGCGGCGTGTGTCGCAAGCACCCTTGCGGGTCGGCTCGGTCGCCGGGCAAGCGTTCCGGCAGCCCGTGCGGCGGGGCGCTGCGTCGCCGCAGCGGTTGCGCGCTCCCGGCGCGGGGTCTAGGCGCTCGCCGCGATGCTCCCGGCGACCGACCTTCCGGCCCCGCACGACCTGCGGGCGGTGCGCCGCCGCGCCGTCGCGCTCGCCGTCGTCCTCGTCGTTCACCTGCTGCTCGTCGCGCTGCTGATCGTTGCCGGGCGGGTGCGCGTGCCGGGGCTGCCCGAGGTCCACAGCATGATCCTCGTCGCCGTCGCCGAGCCGCAGCGCGAACCGCCCGCGCGGCGGCGCACCGAGCGCGCGAAGCCGCAGGAGTCACGACCGCCGACCGGCCGCGTCGTCGCCCCCGAGCCCATCGTGCCGCCGCCGCCGCGCCTGCCGACGCTGCACGGCCTCATCCCCGGCCTCGAAACCTTCGATCTCGCCCAGGTCGCGCCGACCCCGCCCGAGCCAAAGCCCGCCGAGGCCACCGCCGACGCCAGCCCGGGCGCGGAGACCGGACCCGCCTATGGCCCGACGCTGGGCCGCGCCGGACGCGGCATGACCGGCCCGCGCGGCGAGCCGCTGTACCCCGCCGAATGGGTGCGCGAGCCGAGCCACGCCGAACTCGCGACCTATCTGCCCGCCGTGGTGCCGCAGGACGCCTATGCGCTGATCGCCTGCCGCACGGTGGCAGGTTTCCGCGTCGAGGACTGCACCGAACTCGACCAGTCGCCGCCGGGCTCGGGCCTATCGCGCGCCATCCGCCTCGCCGCCTGGCAATTCCGCGTCCGCCCGCCGCGCGTCGGCGGCAATCTCGAGGTCGGCGCGTGGGTCAGCATCCGCATCGACTTCACCGAGAGCGGGGAAGCGGTGCGTTAGTCCGGCTTGTGCGTGGGGCGCGGCGGACTTGTCGGCATGATCCCGGTCCGGAGGCGGAGGCCGTGGCGTGGGCGCTGGCGGCTTCATGCTTGTGTAACTGTACGGGATATCGTACATAGCACTCATGCATGCTCTTAGCTTCACAGACGCCCGCGCCAATCTGAAGGCGGTGATGGACAAGGTGGAGTCCGACCGCGCCCCCATCCTGATTACGCGGCAGCGTGGTGAGAATGCTGTGCTCGTCTCCGCGAGCGAATGGGCCGGGATGGAGGAGACGCTGCACCTGCTGTCATCGCCCGCCAACGCCAAGCACCTGATGGAAGGCATCGTCCGCCTCGACGCGGGACTGGGAGAGGCGCACGAGCTCATCCAGCCGTGAAGTTAACTTTCGACCAGGTCGCCTGGTCGCAATATCTGCAATGGCTCGACGAGGACCGGAAGGTCGTCGCGCGTATCAACGCTCTGATCGGCGAATGCCTGCGCGACCCATTCCGCGGCATGGGCAAGCCCGAGCCGCTCCGCCAGAACCTCACCGGCTGGTGGTCTCGCCGCATCACCGGCGAGCATCGGCTGGTGTACCGGGTGCGCTGGGTCGGGGAGGCCCAGGCGCTGGAGGTGCTGTCGTGCCGGTTTCACTATTGAAAACGAGCGACGACCGCTAACAACTCTCCGCTATTTCTCTCAAATGCGCCGTTAGGCTTGATAAGCGAGTACTCTAATGCCATAAGCGCACGGCGACTCGGATTTGAGCGCTACGTTTGAAAGGCAAGGACATGTATATTACCGTGGATACGGCAATGGCGGTCATCGGTTGCAACCGCCGAAAGGCTATCGACATTTTTAGGATGCTCGATCAACAGAAGGTCGCCCGTTTTGTAACGGGGCGTCGTGGCTGGCCTTCTCGGCTGGAAAGCAATTGATGGGAATCTCCGGCAGCAAATTGTCTCCGTCAGCGGTCCGCGCAGCTGATGTGGTGCGTCAGCATCGACAGGCTATTGTGCTGCCGGACTTGCTCGAAAAGAGCCTGGATATTCCGCGGTGGCAGGCAGTAGCCCTATTGCGGGAATTGTCTAAAGCAGGATACGGCGCGTTTATACTTGGTCGCAAAGGTGGCGAAACTCGTTTGGAGAAATCGCAACTGGCCCAAAGCGGTGCTGCGGCTGATACACAACCGAGTGCTCCGAGCGCTGAACCCGTTGACGTGCAAGCTCTTGTTCTACAGAGACCAAATTCCTTTAAGGTTGTTGTACCAGCCGATCTTACGTCGGTGGAGGCGGAGCGTATTTCGAGATGGCTTAAAGCGATAGCGATAGACCTCTAATTACTGGGAAAAATTTAATATGCCGATGAATGGCATCAAAAGAAAAGTGTGATCGTGCACCCTTTTCTATCTCTAATTTCAATAAACGAAATTTTAGTCGAATTTCAGGCTCATTTTCGGGGTGGTGATGGTCGGCATCACTTTGCGTGGAGATCGCGGTAGGCGGTAGGCGGTAGGCGCTAGAGCACCGTGCCGTTAATCTGACCCATATCCTGCTGCGTTGAAGTAGTTCTG
>CAXTSL010000059.1:0-19307 GCA_964246975.1 uncultured Sphingomonadaceae bacterium | reverse complement strand
TGGCCTTGCGGCATCATACGGTATTAGCAGTAATTTCTCACTGTTATTCCGTACCCAGGGGCAGATTCCCACGCGTTACGCACCCGTGCGCCACTAGACCCGAAGGTCTCGTTCGACTTGCATGTGTTAGGCATGCCGCCAGCGTTCGTTCTGAGCCAGGATCAAACTCTCAAGTTCATGATCGAACTACGTCCCCGGCCTAAGCCGAAGATGCAGCCCGTTTTAGGAGCCTATCTGTCTGCACAACGTCACTAACGTATATCCGAGCCGAAGCCCGGAGCGATGTGGTAACGTATAGAAGACATATAGGCAGCGTATTTACGACGCGACCCGGACCCTAAACTGTCCGGAACGTCGACCGCCGCCCACATGTCCCTTCATTCAACCTACGATGAGAAAGAGCCGGTTCCGATCAAAAGCCGAGGCCTTTGAAAAGAGCGACACTGCTCTGGTCCCCGTTTTAGCGGGGAGACCCGAGCAGTGGATTTTTCGAGACCCGGTGGCGAACCCGCTGGTTCGTCGTCGGCGTCGGGGGCGGCTTATGCGCCGTGTCTCAAACCCCGTCAACGTCTATTTTCCGAAACTTTTTCAGCCGAAGCCTTTCAAAGTCTCAACCCGAACCGAACTGCGGCAACGTCGAACCGGCCCTTGTCAAGGCCTTGGCCGTCGCTACCGCTATCGGAGTGACTGGGTGCCGCAGAAGCCGCGCCCCGTCGCCGGGAGTGGTCATCTAGGCGGGGGCGGCAGGGCTGGCAACCCCTAAATCGCCTGAAAGCGCAGTGATGCGCTTATTTCCTACTCAACTGGTCTGAATATAGTCCTTGAGCGCCTCGGCTTCGGCCTCGGCATCGTCGATCCGGCGCTTTACCAGGTCGCCGATCGACACGAGGCCGAGCAGTTCGCCCGAATCGACGACCGGCAGGTGGCGAATCCGTCGGTCGGTCATCACCCCCATGCAATCGGCGACACTTTGGTGCGGTGGCACGGTGATCACCGGGGCGGTCATGATATCACCGGCGAGGCAGTCTAGGACATCCGTGTGGTTGTGCAGCGCCGCGACGATGTCGCGCTCGGAAACGATGCCTAGAATTGCCCCCGACTCGATGACCAGCACGGCACCGATGCGGTTGTCGTGGAGCAACGCCACGATCTCGCGGACGCGGGTGGCGCAGGTCACGCCGATGACGGGCTTCTTGCCGGTGAGAATCGCGGTGATCGACATCGCTGGCCTCCCTCGCGCGCCGACCTGCAAAGGTCATGCGTCGCGAGTCGCAGTCTTGCGCCGAAACCCCGCCAACGCAAACGGGGCGGCCCGTGAAGGCCGCCCCGTCCGAACTGCGCGGCGCGCTGGCTTAGAAATCGACCTGGCCGCGGATGACGACGGCGTCGACGCCGTACTTGCGGTCGTAGATCGGCGCGGTGCTCGTCGGCTTGACCAGCGCGGCGCGCGGGCCCCCTTCGACGCTGCTGTGGATATACTGCGCGGTGAAGCGGACATAGTCGATCGGCCACCAGTTGAGCGCCGCGAGATAGCCCGTCTGCTTGCCACCGTTGAGAATGCCGTTGACGACCTGCGTTCCCGTATTGGCGCCGCCGACGGTGTCTTCGAGGTCGATATAGTCGACGCGGCCGACGATATTGAACCCGCCCCAGCCGCCCTTGTCGAAGCCATTGAGGATCTTAGTCCGGTCGATCTTGCCGTTGCGATAGCCGCGGGTTTCGCCGGTCAGCCAATAGCCGACTTCGCCGTAGACGCTGAAGAAATTGGGGTCCGAGGCGAGCGTCGTACCCGCCAGAGCCTGGCCGGGGTCGAACGCACCGTTGGCGATCGACGCACCCGGACGGTAGCCATCGGTCTTGACGAACTTCGCCTCGCCCTGCGCGTGGAACGGGCCGAAGATCCCGAGCGCCTCGAGCCCGATGACATAATCGCCCTTGGCGGCGATGCCACCTGCATCGACGAAACGCTGATCGGTGACCTGCGTGAACGGTCGCGCGCGATACTGGATACCGAGCGATGTCGTCCGGAAGCGGCGGTATTCGCCGTTGACCGCAAAGTGCAGCTGGCCGCCGAACATCTGCGGCGCGTAGAGGATGCGGCCCGCGAGCTCCCAGTCGTTGTTGTCGAAGTTGGCATTGTTGATCTGATTGGCGAAGACACCCGCGCTGAGGCGCAGGTCGCCCGCGACATAGCCGAAGCCGATGCCGAGACGGCGGCCCTGGCCGAACGCATCGACCGCCTGGTTGCGTTCGACGACCGACACGAAGCGGTTCGAGGTCAGGTTGTCGAGGCTATTGTACGGATAGAAATAGCCGATCGAGACCGTGTAGGGCTTGCCCGCCGGCTCGTAGGAGAACACGACGTCCTCGTAGTTGATCGCGGCCGAGTTGAAGTCGAACTGGAAGGCGTACTTGAATCCGCCGGGCAGGTCGCCCGACGCGCCGAGCAGGAGGCGGCGCGAGCGGTTGTTGAAGCCGAGGCCGTTCGCGGCGATCGCGTTGTTGGGGTTGCTGACATAGGCGGCGTCGTACTGGATTTCGCCGTTGGGCTTAAACGAGAAGCCGCCACTGCCCTTGAACTGCGGCTGGCCCGACCAGGTGATGGTGTTGTCGGCATTATATTTTTTCATGCCGTCGAGCTGCGCCTGCAGCGCGTCGACCTGCGCCTTGAGGAACTCGAGCTGCGCGGCCGCCTCGTCGGCGCTGATCGGCGCGTCGGCGTCTTGCGCGGCGAACGCCGGCATCGTCGCCATGCTGCCGATCGCGGTCGCGGCGAGTAGCGCCACGGTCCATTTGGTCGTCGTCATTCTATGCCCCCTCGAGGTGTTGCCCGGTGTTTGCCACGCCGCGCCTAGGGGGGATTCGTCACGGTTCGGTGACGCTTGCATGTCGTTTATGTGACAGCGGCGAAAGGCGCGGCGGCGTGGCCGAAGTGCATCACGCCGCCGTCGTTCGGTTGCCGTGCGGCGCGGCTCAAGCCTCGGCGAAATTGTCGTTGGTGGCAGCGGCGGCGGCGGCAGCAGCGGCCTCGACATCGACCTTGCGGGGGCGACCGCGACGGCGCTTCGGCGGTTCCTCGTCACCGCCAGCTTGCGGAGCCGGTGCCTCGAACACGGCGGCAGGCGACTCGACGGACGGCGCGCCGGTCGGCGCGACGGCACTCAGCCGCGCCGGGCCGGGTATGCCCGACAAGGGCAGATCGTCGCGCGGCGTGGCCTCGCGGACCGGCATCTCGCGCTGGACGGCCTCACGCGCAGGGCGTTCGCGGGGTGCCGACGAGTCGCGCGGGCCAGCCGACTCGCGGGGAGCGCGGCGCTGGCTGTCATCCTCGCGCGGCACGTCGACGGCGCTGCGGTCGTCGCGCCGGGGTTCGGCTGCCCGCGGCTCGTCACGGCGACCATCGTCACGGCGCACGGCGTCACCGCGATACTCGTCGCGGCGCGCCTCTGGCCGTGTGTCGCCGCGGCGGCTATCGTCTCGGCGGCTGTCCTGACGCGCTTCGCCGCGATTGTCCCCGCGGCTTTCGGTCCGACCTTCGCTACGATCCTGGCGGGTGTCGGCACGCGCCTCGTAGCGGCCCTCCTCGCGGCGCGTCTCGTCGCGGCGCGGCTCGGCAGCGCGGTAGTCGTCGCGGCGCGGACGTTGATCGTTGCGTGGCTGGCGCTCGCCGCTGTTGCCGTTATCGAAGCGCGGGGCGCGCGCGCTGTCATCCGCGTCGCCACCCTCGTCGCCGTCGCGGTTGCCGTCGCGATCCGCTGCTTCCCGACCGCCGTCGCCGTTCGCCGCCGCATAGGCGGGGTTATAACCGTTGCCGACATCGGCATCCTCGTCATCGGCATCATAGCCGGGGCGCGGCCCGCGCTGATGCTCGGGCTGGCGCTCGCGGATTTCGTAGAGGACGCGGAAATAATGGTCGGCGTACTGGAGATAATATTCCGACATGACGCGGTCGCCCTGCTGCGCCGCGTCGCGCGCCAGCGTCTTGTACTTCTCGAGCAGCTGGGTGGCGTTGCCGCGCTGGCGCAGGTCCATGCGGTTGTTGCCGTAGTTCTGGCCGCCGCCCTGGCGCGGCGGCATCCCGCCGCCACCGCCGCCGCCCTGGCCGCCGCCGCGTCCGCGCCGCCGCCCGTTCTGCTGGTTGTTCGTGTTGTTGCGTATCAAATTCATCGTCCCCGAGTCCCGGCGGTTGGGCGACGTGGCCCGCGCGCGCTCGTAAGAGGGTGCCGACCCCCGCGGCAAGTTCCGTGTGCGGTCGGCTGATTTGGGCCTCGTGCCGGTACCAGCGCCGCGTCTGTCGGAGGGTCGGTCAGGCCGGGGACTTCGTGGGTCCACCCGCGCCGTAGCGTCAGCCCTAGCGGCAAAAGCGTTCGCCTCCAAGCGCTAATTGGTGACGACGAGGCAACGCGGCAAGCCTGCGAGATCGCGGCGCAAGGCAACGGTCAACCCCTCGGCGCGAAACAGCGCGGCGGCACTGTCACCCTGGTCGTAACCGATTTCGATGCAAGCGACCCCGCCGGGGGCAAGCTGCGCGCCGAGAACGGGGGCGATGCGGCGATAGTCGGCTAGGCCGTCGGGACCGGCGAACAGCGCGGCATGGGGTTCGTGGTCCAGCACGTCGCTCGGAAGTCGCGCGCCATCCGCGATATACGGCGGATTGCACAGGATTAGGTCGTGGGTGCCGCCGTCGCCGTCCCACCCGCCGGGGGCGAAGCGCGCGCGCGCGCCGAAGCCGAGGTGCGCGGCATTGTCCGCCGCCACCGACAGCGCGGCGGGCGACGCGTCGATGCCGACGCCGGTCGCATGCGGCCATTCGCTCAGCGCCGCAAGCAGCAACGCGCCCGAGCCGGTGCCGAGGTCGACGATCGTCGCCGGGGCACGGGTCTCGAAATGCGCGACCGCGGCTTCGATCAGCGTCTCCGAATCGGGGCGTGGAATCAGCACATCGGGGATAACGCGCAGGTCGAGCGACCAGAACTCGCGGCGACCGGTGATGTAGGCGACGGGCTCGCCCGACGCACGGCGGTCGACGAGCGCGGCATAGTCGGAAGCATCGACAGGGCGGTCGGGCTGCGTCAGCAGCATCAGACGCGGAACGCCGAGCAGGTGCGCCAGCAGTACCTCGGCGTCGAGGCGGTCGATCCGCAGCGCAGCGGCGCGCAGAGCGGCGGCGCTCCCCTCCCCCTTTGAGGGGGAGGGACAGGTCACGCCTTCGCGACCAGAGAGAGGGAAAGGAAGGGACGCCACGCCGGAAGGCACGAATGGCGATAGAGGCCCATTCGACACGCCCCCTCCCTGCCCTCTCCCTGCCGCGCCGACGGGGCGCGGCTGTCCCTCCCCCTCAAGGGGGGAGGAGTTACGCATCGAGGTCCGCCAGCCGCGCCGCCTCGTCCTCGGCGATCAGCGCGGCGATCAGTTCGTCGAGGCCGGTGCCCTCGAGCACCTCGGGCAGGCGGTGGAGCGTCAGGTTGATGCGGTGGTCGGTGACGCGCCCCTGCGGGAAGTTGTAGGTGCGGATGCGCTCCGAGCGGTCGCCGCTGCCGACCATCGACTTGCGGTCGGCGGCGCGGGCATCGTGCAGCTTCTGGCGTTCCTGCTCGTACAGCCGCGTCCGCAGCACCTTCAAGGCCTTGGCCTTGTTCTTGTGCTGCGATTTCTCGTCCTGCTGGATGACCACCAACCCGCTCGGGATATGCGTGATGCGCACCGCCGAATCGGTGGTGTTGACCGACTGGCCGCCGGGGCCCGACGAGCGGAAGACGTCGATGCGCAGGTCGCGCGCCTCGTCGATCTGGACGTCGACCTCCTCGGCCTCGGGGAGCACCGCGACGGTCGCGGCGCTGGTGTGGATGCGCCCCTGCGTTTCCGTGGCGGGGACGCGCTGGACGCGGTGGACGCCGCTTTCGAACTTCAGGCGCGCGAACACTTGGGCACCGGTGATCGACGCGACGACTTCCTTGAATCCGCCCATTTCGCCGGGGCTGGCGCTGATCGTCTCGACGCGCCAGCCGCGCGTGTCGGCATAGCGCTGGTACATGCGGAACAGGTCGCCGACGAACAGCGCCGCCTCGTCGCCGCCGGTACCGGGGCGGAGTTCGAGCATCGCGGGGCGGTCGTCGGCGGTGTCGCGGGGCAGCAGCTTGAGCGCCAGCGCGCGCTCGGCGGCGGGCACGGCGGCGTCGAGGCTCTCGAGCTCGGCCTCGGCCATCTCCTTCATCTCGGGGTCGGCGAGCATCGCGGTCAACCCCGCCTGCTCGTCGCGAAGCTTCCTGAGCGCGGCGGCGGCTTCGGCGACGGGGGTCAGCTCGGCGTAATCCTTCGACAGCTGGACGAAGGCCTCCGACGCAAGGTCGGGATTGCCCATCCGCGCCGCGAGATCGGCATGCCGCCGCTCGATCTGCGCGATGCGCTCGGGGGCGAGGGCGATCATCGCCCACCCTCCCCTTCAGGGGAGGGTCGGAGAGACGCCGCAGGCGGCCCCGGGGTGGGGCTGGCTCGGAAATCCGTTGCGGGGCGCAGCCCCACCCCCAAGCCGCCTGCGGCGTCTCTCGGCCCTCCCCTGAAGGGGAGGGCGGCGCGATCATTGGCGACGGCGCTCATGAAGGACCATCGCCCGACAGGGAGCGATAACATTCGGGCAGATGACCAAGAACTGTCAGCAGAAGTTTGCTCGCTGTGTCGGAACCTGCGACATGGGTGAGACTAAGGCGGTTGCGAGCGTCGTCGCTACTCCGAACAAACAGGAGAGCATCGTAGCCGGATTTCTTCGCAAGTTCGATGCGACGCTTCGCACTACCGCGGTAAGCGACATCAATTATAGCATCGAGCGGTCCGCGACGGAGACTGTAAGCAATAGCTGTTGCTTCCTCTAGTAAGTCTGGACTGTCAGGTATGACGACAATCCTCTCAAAATCGCCACGAGGCTCCGCCACCAGCATCCCCAACCGCTCGATCCCCGCCGCCCAGCCCACGGCAGGCGTGCTCGGCCCACCCATCGCCTCGATCAGGCCGTCGTAGCGTCCTCCCCCGATCACCGTGCCCTGCGCACCCAAGTGGTCAGTAACAAACTCGAACGCGGTGTGGCGGTAATAGTCGAAGCCGCGCACCAGCGACGGGGTGCGGACGAAGTCGACGCCTGCCGCCTGCAAGCCCTTCTGCACCGCCTCGAAGAAGCCGCCCGCCGCGCTCGTCATGTGCGCGTCGATGCCCGGCGCCGCGTCCACCAAGGGCCGGTCGCACTCGGCTTTGGAGTCGAGGATGCGCAGCGGGTTCTTGAGCAGGCGCTCGCGGCTGTCGCCCGATAACGCGTCCTGATGCGCGGTGAAATGTGCGACCAGCGCCTCGCGCCAAGCCGCGCGGGTCTCGGCGTCGCCCAGCGTGTTGAGCTGCAGCATCACCCGGTCGGCGATGCCCAGCTCGCGCAGCAGCTGCGCTCCCAGCGCGATGACCTCGACATCGGCCGCCGGTTCGCCCGCGCCGATGACTTCGGCGTCGAGCTGGTGGAACTGGCGGTAGCGCCCCTTCTGCGGGCGCTCGTAGCGGAACAGCGGGCCATAGGCGGCGAGCTTGAGCGGCGCGTGCTGCTGCCAGCCGTTCTGGATATAGGCGCGCGCGATGCCAGCGGTGAACTCGGGACGCAGCGTCAGCGAGTCGCCGCCGCGATCCTCGAACGAATACATTTCCTTCGACACGACATCGGTGGTCTCGCCGAGCGAGCGCGCGAACACGGCGGTCGGCTCGAACACCGGCACATCGACGCGGCGGAAGCCGTACAGCTTGCGGACACGGTTGAACGTCTCGACGACATGGTCGAAGCGCGCGATGTCGTCGCCGAACAGGTCCTGGGTACCGCGAACGCGCTGGATTTTGTCGGCCATATGGGACGGCGTGTAGGGCGCGCGGCGCGGTTTGTCATCCTGCGAGCGCCCCACCCACCCACCGCCGTCATGCTGGCGGACGCCAGCATCCAGCTATCCGCGCGCGGCACGGTGGATGCTGGCGTGCGCCAGCATGACGGGTTGAGGAAGCGGCTACTTCACCAGTTTCAGCCCGACGATGCAGGCGATCAGTCCGGCAACGAGCACCAGCCGCGCCAAACTCGCCGTCTCGCCATACGCCAGGATACCGACCGCCAACGTCCCCGCCGCGCCGATGCCGACCCACACGGCATACGCCGTGCCGAGCGGGATCGACCGCGCCGCGACTTCGAGCAGGCCCATGCTGAGGCTGACCGAGACGAGGAAGGCGATCACCCACGGCCAATTGCGAAACCCGTCGACGTGGCGCAGCGCGGTGGTGAAGCCGACTTCGAACAGCCCGCCCGCGATCAGCGCGGCCCAGGCGATCATGCTGTCGCCTGCGCCGCCACCCGGTGCAGCGCGTCGCCGGTCAGCCGCATCACCGTCCACTCGTCCATCGGCTTGGCCCCGAGCTTCTTGTAGAAGCCGATCGCCGGGGTGTTCCAGTCGAGCACCGCCCATTCGAAACGCGCGCAGTTGCGGGCCACCGCGATGGCCGCGACGTGCGCCAGCAGCGCCTTGCCAGTCCCCTGCCCGCGCGCCTCGGGGGTCACGTACAGGTCCTCGAGGTAGATGCCGCGCCACCCCGTCCACGTCGAATAATTGTGGAAGAACAGCGCGAAGCCGACCGGCCTGCCGTCGCGCTCCGACAGCACCGCCTCGACCGGCGGTCGCTCGCCGAACAGCGCGTCGTGCAGGCTCGCCTCGGTGGCGACGACCGAGCCGGGCGATTTCTCATATTCCGCAAGGTCGCGGATGAATTGCAGGATCGTCGGCACGTCGTCGGGACGCGCGGGGCGGATGGTCATAAGCGGCGCATTCTCAGGGCTTCGGAGCGCCCGCCTTTGCCGCATCGACGCGCTTCTTGAAATAGGTCCAGCTCGTTTCGTTGGCGCGCGCATCGTCGGTCGGCGGCGGCGCGGTGTAGATCGGATAGTTCGCGGCGATCTGCTCGCGCACCACCGTCGGCAGTCCGGCGATGCCCTCGGGCACGGTCTGCCCGGTGGCGTTGAAGACGAGGATGCCGCCGCGCCCGCTCATCTCCATCCACGGCAGCCACGGCGAGATGCGCACCCACGCGATCGACGCGTTGGCGCGGTCCTTGGCGCCATCGAGCAGGTCTTTGGCATCGGCGACGAAGTCGAAGATCTCCATCGCGTGATACTGGTTGCCCGCGTAGGTTTGGTAGTCGCCGCCGAGCGCGTTGGTGTAGAACAGCGGCACTTCGGTGGGCATGAACACCCGCCCGTTCTCGACCCGCGCGCCGAGATCATAGGGCTTGCCATCGCGGCCGATCGGAAAGCTCGGGCGCGAGTTGACGGGGTCGTTGGCGACATGGACGACCTCGACGCTCTTCTGCGTCCACGGATTCGTCCACGTCTTGAGAACCTGATGCGTCGTGGCATCGAGATAGAACATCAACTCGCGACTGACGAGGCGCCAGCCGGTGCCGCGCGCCGGATCGGTGACGGTAACGCACTGCCGGACGTTCATGCCTTCGAGATCGAACAGATGCCGGTCGGGCTCGCCCTCGACGCGGCTGAAGACCTTCCCCGACCAGTGATAGACGACGGGCGCGTTGTCCTTGAGCGAACACTGCACCTTGCGCGACGCCGCCAGCGCATCCGCTGGGTTCGCAAGGTCGAGCGTCCGCGCGGTCGCACTGCCCGCAAGCAGTCCGCCGAGTACCGCCGCCGCCACAATCCGCATCGCCCGCCCCCTTGCCCGTATCGCGCGGCCATCCTAGAGTTGTCCGGACAAATTTGGCAAGAGCGGCGGAGACGAGGCGTGCGGCGAGGCGTTATCGAAGTCGGGCCGCAACGGTACCGCGAGACCTATGGGCGAAGCTTCGAGGAGTTCACCGTCGGCGACGTCTACGAGCACCGCCCCGGCCGGACGATCACCGAGACCGACAATATCTGGTTTACGCTGCTGACAATGAACACCCACCCGGCGCACTTCGACCACGTCTATGCCGCCAAGACCGAGTTCAAGCGCCCCCTGGTCAATTCGCCGCTGACCGTCGCGATCCTCGTCGGCATGAGCGTCTCGGACGTCAGCCAGAAGGCCGTTGCCAACCTCGGCTGGAAGGAAATCCGAATGACCGCGCCGGTCTTCGCGGGCGACACGCTGTATGCCGAGACCGAGGTGATCGAGAAGCGCGAGTCGGCTTCGCGTCCCGAGCAGGGGCTGGTCACCGTCAAGACCGTCGGGCGCAACCAGGACGGCGTCGTGGTCTGCGACTTCCTGCGCACGATGCTGATCTGGAAAACGGGCTTTGGCCCCGGAGACGATTGATGGCAACCGCTTACCAGCAGCTCCGACAGGTCGACGCCGATTTCGAGACGCAGCTGCTCGACTCGATCGACAAATGGATCGACCGCGAGCTGCGCCCGGTTGTCGTCGCGCACGATCATGGCGACATCTGGCCTGCGGAGATCGTCGAGCAGATGGTCGATCTCGGCCTGTTCGGCGCGACGATCGGCGAGGAATACGGCGGGCTCGGCCTGCCCGCGACGACCTATGCCAAGATCGTCGCGCGGATCAGCAGCTTCTGGATGGCCCCGACGGGCATCTTCAACAGCCACCTGATCATGGCGCTCGCGGTCGAGAAGTTCGGCACGCTGGCGCAGCGGGCCAAGTGGCTGCCGAAGATGGCACGCGGCGAGATTCGCGGCGGCCTCGCGCTGACCGAGCCCGATGCGGGCACCGACCTGCAGGCGATCCGCATGACCGCAAGGCGCGACGGCGACGACTACGTGGTGAACGGCACGAAAACGTGGATTTCGAACGGCCTCAAGGGCCATGCCTTTGCGCTGCTGGTCAAGACCGACCCCGCCGCGTCCCCGCGCTATCAGGGCATGAGCCTGTTCATCGCCGACAAGGGGCTGCCGGGGTTCCGCGTCGGCAAGAAGATCGAGAAGCTCGGCTATAAAGCGATTGATTCGGCCGAACTGATCTTCGAGGACTGCCGCATCCCCGCAGACCAACTGATCGGTGGGGTCGAGGGACAGGGTTTCTTCCAGGCCACCGGCGGCCTCGAACTCGGGCGCATCAACGTCGCGGCGCGCGGCGTCGGACTTGCAGAGGGGGCGCTGCGGCTCGCCACCGACTATGCACAGGTTCGCAAGACGATGGGCAAGCCGATCGCCGAGCATCAGGCGATTCAGCTCAAGCTCGGCGAGATGGTCACCCGTGCCCGCGCCGCGCGCCTGCTCACCCTCGACGCCGCCGAGGCCTATGACCGCGGCGAGCGCGTCGACATGGAGGCGGGCATGGCGAAGTATTTCGCCTCCGAGGCAGCGGTCAAGAACGCCGAGGAGGCGATGCGGATCTTCGGCGGCTATTCCTATTCGAAGGAATACGAGATCGAACGCTACTACCGCGACGCGCTGCTGATGTGCATCGGTGAGGGGACCAACGAGATGCAGCGGATGATCATCGCGAAGCAGTGGGTGAAGCGGAATCCGGCGTGACGTTGGCTGAAGCGACGCTCCGCCACGCCCCCTCTCCCGCAATGCGGGAGAGGGACAGGTCGCCTACTTCAGGCGACCAGGGAGAGGGAGCACGGATGCGGGGTAACGCCGTCATCTCGACTCTCACACCCCGCGCCCGTGCTCTGCGCCGCGATCAAACCCCAGCCGAGGCGCTGCTGTGGGCGGAACTGCGCGCCAAGCGCCTCGGCGGCCACCGCTTCCGTCGTCAAGACCCGATTGGCCCGTTTATCGCAGACTTTGTCTGCGAAGCGGCGAAGCTAATCGTCGAACTCGACGGCAGCCAGCATGGCGAGAACGCCGACTACGACGCGCGGCGAACAAGTTGGCTGGAGGGGCGCGGGTATCGGGTGTTGCGCTTTGCAAACGTCGAGGTGCTGCGCAATCTCGAGGGCGGGTTGCGGAGCATTCTCGGCGCCCTCGCTCCCTCTCCCTGGTCGCCCGAAGGGGGCGACCTGTCCCTCTCCCGCTCTGCGGGAGAGGGGTCGACGAAAGAGGGAAAGGGGAAGTGACCCTCCCCCTTTCCGGCATCCGCATCGTCAGCGTCGAACAATACGGCGCAGGCCCCTACGGCACGATGGCACTCGCGCAACTCGGGGCCGAGGTCATCAAAATCGAGGCTCCGAAGGGCGGCGACTCGGCGCGTGCGACGGGGCCGTTCTATCGCGGCGACGACGACAGCCTGTTCTACCAGACCTTCAACCTCAACAAGCGCTCGCTGACCCTCGACCTTAAGGCCTTGGCTGGCCGCGCGGTGTTCGAGAGGCTCGTCGCGACAGCCGACGCGGTGACCAACAACGCGCGCGGCGACCAACCCGCCAAGCTCGGGCTGACCTATGCCGCGCTGGCGCACCTCAACCCCGCGCTGGTCTGCGTCCATGCCTCGGCCTATGGGCGCGACAACGAGCGCGCGGCGTGGCCCGGGTTCGATTACCTGATGCAGGCCGAGGCCGGGTTCCTCAGCCTGACCGGCGCGCCGGATGCACCGCCGACGCGCTTCGGCCTGTCGATGGTCGATTTCATGACGGGGATGCAGCTGGCCACCGCAACGCTGGCGGGGATCGTCGGGGCGCGCGCCACCGGCAAGGGCCGCGACCTCGACGTAACCTTGCTCGACGCGGCGCTGCACCAGACGAGCTATCCGGCGCTGTGGTATCTCAACGAGGGCCATGTCGTCGAGCGCACGACGCGCAGCGCGCATCCGTCCGCCGTGCCGTCGCAGCTGTTCCCGACCGCCGACGGTTCGGTGTTCGTGATGGCGCAGCTGCCGAAGTTCTGGACCCTGCTGTGCGAAACCATCGGGTTGCCCGAACTGCTGACCGATCCGCGCTTTACGACCTTCCCGCTGCGTTTCGACAACCGCACCGCGCTCGAGGCGATCCTCGATCCGCATTTTGCGAGCCGTCCCACGGCGCACTGGATCGCGCTGCTCGGCGGCAAGGTGCCCGTTGCGCCGGTCAACGACCTGCCCCAGGCGCTGGATAGCGCGTTCATGGCGCGCACCGGCATGGTCACTGCGGTCGGCTCCCCCGAGGGGCCGATGCGCGTGCTGGCGTCGCCGATCAAGGTCGACGGCGCCCGCCTGCCGGGCCGTGCCGCGCCGAAGCTGGGGGCAGACAGCGACGCAGTCCTCGGCGAACTGGGCTACGGGGCAGAGGAGATTGCGGCGTTGCGCACGGCGGGCACCATTTAGCGCGGCGTCGCCCAAGGCGTCGCAACCATCTTGACGGATCGGTAAGCTTCGGCGAAATTCGTTCCGGGCCCGACGGAATCAGCGCAGCTTGGCATCCGGCAGGTCCGGATCGCGAGCTGTCCCGATGGAGCAATGCCGTGGTCCTGCACCAACCCTATCGCGTCTATCACAGCCAACTCGTCGCCGCCGTCGGCAGTCCGACCGACTATAGCGCGCCGTGGCGCACGCTGGCGCAGGACATCAAAATGCTGGTGACGGCGCAGGGCTTCGACCCCAAGGCGCTCGCGACCCCCGATGCGGTTCGCGCCCGGCTCGGCAAGCCCGCGAGCGAAGCGGCGGTGCTGCGCGCCGCCGCGCGCGCGCCGGCCAGCGACACCGGCGACACCGCCGTCGCCGGCGCGCGCCGGGCACTGGCACTCAAGACCTTGCGGCATCTCTATATGCACCGCTCGGTGGGCAAGCAGCAGGTGTGGATCCTGTCGCTGCCGTCGTCGCTGCGCGCCTACCCGGTCGAATATGCCAAGAGTTCGGCCGCCACGGTCGATGCGGTCCTCGACAGCGGCGGCGAGCGCTTCAAGCCCGAGCAGCGCGAGACGATGGGCAACGCCTGCCAGCTGGCGCTGGCGTGGGTCGGTCGCGCGATGGTCGTCGTCGGCGATCCGGCGCGCGCCGAGCACCGCAAGATTTTCCGCCGCTGGTTCATTCCCGCCGACACCAAGGACGAACTGGGCGAGATCGCGCGCTGGGCCAAGCAGCTGATGCCGTACCTTCTCAAGATTTCCGCCGGGCTCAAGACCGGGCAGGTCATCCTCACCGATTCGCCGCATCTGCGCGGCAGCACGCATGTGGCGACGCAGTGGGATGCCTTCGTCTGGATCGGCGACCTGATCGCCATCCATTTCGAGCCCGGCGCGTTCAACCATTCGGACATGCTGACCGGTGCGGCGTTCTGCGGGCGGCTGATCGTCCACGAGCTGAGCCACCTCTATGCGGAGACGCGCGACCATGCCTATTCGTGGCAGGGGCTGCTGCCGCGCAACACCGACGTCTTCAAGGCGGTCAACGACGCCTACGTCAAAAGCTGGGGTTTCCGCGCGGTGCGGACGCTGAGCCTCAGCCAATGCAAGGAGAACGCCGACACCTGGGCGTTGTTCGTCGCCGATTGCGCCGGGGCGGTTTCCGAAAGCGCCCGCCTCCAGGCGCTCGGTGGGCAGCTCTACGGTATCGGCGGTCGCACGATGGACGCCGCGACCGAGGCGATGCTGAAGAACCGGGCGGCGTGACGGCGGCGGGGCGGGACTTGCCCACCGTGCTGCTGACGATCTGTATCGCTGCCTGCCACCCTGCAACCGAAAGTGCGCCGATGGCCGATTCCTCGCAAACCGCTTCGCCCGCCAGCCCGACGGGGATGCGCCGCGCGCCGGCGTTCGTCGCGCCGGTGGTCATCGACGGCATCGCCTATGCGCAGATGATCGGCTCGGAGGATGAAGATGTCGGTCAGCACGGCGGGCTGCTCGCGGCCTACGCCGCCGACGGCACGCGGCTGTGGTGGATGAAGGTCTATGACAACCGCCGCATCGCGGGCCTCGAAGGCGACGTGCAGGATGTCTTCTTCACGTCGATGCGCCGCGATGCCGAGGACCGCCTCGTCATCGAGAACGAGGCCGGCGACCGGTTTCTGGTCGACGTCCATGCCCGCCGCGCCACCGCGCTGCCGCGTCTCGCGCCGACGCCGCAGCGCGACGACGGGATCTATCCCGACGACTGACCGGCACGCGCAACCGGCGCTTCGGCAAAATTGTCGGGCGAGCGCGCGCGATCGTCGCTATATCCGATCGGCGATGACCGAGACCCTGTACAACACGCGCATCCTGCGCCTTGCCGCGTCGCCGTCGCAGCCGCGTCTCGATGCGCCGCAGGCGAGCGTCGTGCGCGTCTCGCCGGTGTGTGGCAGCCGCGTCACCGTCGACCTCGACCTCGACGACGCGGGCCGTGTCGCGCGCTTCGGGCAGGAGGTGCGCGCCTGCGCGCTGGGGCAGGCGGCGGCGGCGCTGCTCGGCGAAGCGGTGCTAGGGCGGTCGGGCGACGAGCTGGCGGCGGCGCACGGCGCGCTCGCGGCCTATCTGAGGGGCGGCAGCGAGACCCCCGGCGACTGGCCCGGACTCGACGTGTTCGCGCCCGCGCGGCCCTACAAGGCGCGCCATCCGTCGATCCTCCTCGCCTTCGATGCCGCCGCTGCGGCGGCGCGCGCCGCGGCAGACTCCGCCGAGGCCGCCGCATGACCGCCCACGACGGCAGCCTGCTCGCCAATGTCGTCGCCTATTTCGCCGCCGTCGTCATCCTCGTGCCGCTGTTCGCACGCCTCGGGCTGGGTTCGGTGCTCGGCTATCTCGCGGCGGGCATCGTCATCGGGCCATCGGTGCTTGGGCTGGTCGGCGATCCCGAATCGGCGAGCGGACTTGCCGAATTCGGCATCGTGCTGCTGCTGTTCGTCATCGGGCTCGAGCTGAAACCCTCGCGGCTGTGGGCGCTGCGCCGCGACATCTTCGGGCTGGGGGCGGCGCAGGTGGCGCTGTGCGGCGTCGCGCTGACCGGCGTGCTGCTCGCACTGACGGGGCTCAGCTGGCAGGCTGCGCTCGTCGTCGGGCTGCCGCTGGGGCTCAGCTCGACCGCGCTGGTGATGGGGCTGCTCGCCGAGAAGGACATCACCAACACGCCGTTCGGGACGCGCAGCTTCGCCATGCTGCTGTTCCAGGACCTCGCCATCGTGCCGCTGCTGACCGTCGTCGCGGCACTGTCGCGTGTGCCGCCGACGGAGGCCGTGCCGCCCGCGCTGGCGGCGACGCTCGACCTCGCGCGCCATGTCGTCCCTTTCGCGACGATGACCGCAGTGCCGGGCTGGCTGCAGGCGCTCGTCACGGTGGTGGCGCTCGGGCTGCTGGTGCTCGTCGGGCGCTACGTCCTCAATCCCGCCTTCCGCCTGATCGGGCAGCTGCGCGTCCGCGAGGCCTTCGCCGCCGCCGCCCTGCTCACCGTGCTCGGCGCGGCGCTGCTGATGCAGAGCCTCGGCCTGTCGATGGCGATGGGGGCGTTCGTCGCCGGCGTCATGCTCGCCGAGTCGCCCTACCGCCACGCCCTCGAAGCCGACATCGAGCCGTTCCGGGGGCTGCTGCTCGGGCTGTTCTTCGTCTCGGTCGGCATGACGCTCGATCTGGCCGTGGTGCGCGACCATATCGGGCTGGTGCTGCTGCTCGTGGCTGCGGTGATGACGACCAAGACGCTCGTCATCGGGGTGCTGGCGCGGGCATTCGGCACCGGCTGGCTGCGCGCCTTCCAGATGGGGCTGCTGCTGGCACAGGGCGGCGAGTTCGGCTTCGTGCTGTTCGCCGCCGCCGAGACCGGCCTGCTGATCGACCACGAGGCGGCGCAGATCTTCGGCGCGGTGGTGACCTGCTCGATGGTCGCGACGCCGTTCCTGATCCGCCTCGCCAGCCGCTTCAACCCCGCCGAACCGCCGCGTACCGATCTCGACGGTCCCGAGGCGGTCGTCCACCGCGACGCCGAAGCGCGCGTCATCCTCGTCGGCGCGGGGCGCGTCGGGCAGGGCGTCGCGCAGATGCTGCTGGCGCGCGGCGTCGAGGTGGTCGCCATCGACAACGACCCCGAGCTGATCGACGTGAGCAAATTGTTCGGCAACCGCGTCTATTTCGGCGACGGTCGCCGCGTCGACATCTTGCGCGCGGCGGGAGCCGAGGGCGCGCAGGCCATCGTCATGGCGCTCGACGGCAAGTGGCACCCCGCCGAAACGCTCGGGCCGATCCGCGATGCGTTCCCGCAGGCGAAGCTGATCGCGCGCGCCTACGACCGTGTCCATTTGCTCGACCTGATGCGCGCCAACGTCGATGCGGCGCGACGCGAGATGTTCGACGGCTCGGTGGCGCTCGGGCGGCTGGTCCTCGAAGGCCTCGGCACGCCTGCCCAAGCCATCGCCGAGATCGAGGACGAGTTTCGCCGCCGCGACGAGGAACGGCTGCAACTCCAGCTGTGCAGCGGCGACCAGTTGTCGGGGTCCGAACGCCTGTTCCGCCCCGGCGTCGCCTTCATCCCCGAAGCGATGGGCGAAATCCCTTTCGCCGGGCCGCTCGAACCCGAGCCGGCTGCGGCGTGAGGGGCTACCCCGCCCGCGCGGCGGCGGCTATATCGCGGCCATGACCATCGGAGCCCCGGCATGAGTGTTCGTCCCTGGCGCGATATCGTCCGCCGTCCGTCGCGGCAGATCATGGTCGGCAAGGTCCCCGTCGGCGGCGGTGCCCCCATCGCCGTCCAGACGATGACCAATACGCCGACCGAGGATGCGGCAGCGACCATCGAGCAGATCCGCCAATGCGTTGCGGTCGGGGCCGACATCGTCCGCGTCTCGTGCCCAACCACCGAAGCGACTGCCGCGATGGGCGCGATCGTGCGCGGGTCGGACGTGCCGATCGTCGCCGACATCCATTTCCACTACAAGCGCGCGCTCGAAGCCGCCGACGCGGGGGCGGCGTGCCTGCGGATCAACCCGGGCAATATCGGCAGCCAGGAGCGCGTGCGCGAGGTCGTCCGCGCCGCCAAGGCCAACGGCTGCTCGATGCGCATCGGCGTCAACGCCGGGTCGCTGGAGCGGCATCTGCTCGAGAAATACGGCGAGCCCTGCCCCGAGGCGCTCGTCGAGTCGGCGCTCGAGCATATGAAGATGCTCCAGGACGAGGATTTCCACGAGTTCAAGGTCAGCGTGAAGGCGAGCGACGTGTTCCTCGCGGTCGCGGCGTATCAGGGGCTGGCGGAGGTTTGCGACTACCCTCTCCACCTTGGCATCACCGAAGCCGGCGGCTTGCAGGGCGGCACGGTCAAGTCGTCGATCGGGCTGGGCATGCTGCTGTGGGCGGGCATCGGCGACACCATCCGCGTCTCGCTGAGCGCCGACCCCGTCGAGGAGGTCAAGGTCGGGTATCACATCCTCAAGTCGCTCGGCATCCGCGCGCGCGGCGTGCGCGTCGTGTCGTGCCCATCGTGCGCGCGCCAGGGCTTCGATGTCGTCAAGACCGTCGAGCGCCTCGAAACCGCGCTGGCGCACGTCACCACCGAGCTGTCGCTCAGCGTGCTCGGCTGCGTCGTCAACGGCCCCGGCGAAGCGCGCGAGACCGACATCGGCATCACCGGCGGCGGCGGCGGCAAGCACATGGTCTATCTGTCGGGGGTCACCTCGCACCACATCGACGAACCCGCGATGGTCGACCATATCGTGTCGCTGGTCGAGAAGAAGGCCACCGAGATCGAAGCGGCGAAGACAGCGAGCGAGGCGATGCTGGTCGCGGCGGAATAGCGTCCGGTGCTCCGGTATGAAATTGGCAAGGCGAAGGACAAGGAAAACCGGCGCAAGCATGGGGTCGCTCTGTCCATCGGCAATTTTGTGTTCGACGGCCTGTATTTCGAGACCGTCGACAGGCGCCGCGAGTATGGCGAGACGCGATTGGTTGCCGTTGGCCCCGCAACCGGAGCTGGCGACAAATTGATGTCGGTAACGTATACATGGCGCGAGGATCGGCGGCGGTTCATCAGTGTGAGACAGGCAAGTGGCAACGAAGCAGGACACTATCGTCGTCGGCACGCGCGAAATGATGGAAGCGGCGCGTGACGAGCTGCTGGAAATGATACGGCTGGGCACTTGGCCTAAACCATCAGCCATCAGACGACGTATCTCCAAGCGAGCCGACCCTTCCGCCGGGGTAGTCGACAACGATGGCCGTCTCCTGCGCGTTCTCCCGGCGCGCGCCCTGAAAGCGGCAGAGTGATTCACGCGCTCGCAGCTGCCGCCGTGCTGGTGGCGGGCACCTACACCAACGAGGAGCAGGTGTATTTCGCCGATGCGGCCAAGGGCGCGGCCCCGCCGTGGGTCGGCATCGCGGTCGCCGCCGATGGCAGTGCGAAACGCGTCGATGCGTTCGGCGCGGGCGTCGCGGGGCCGCTGCCCGGCGGCCATACCCCTACCGCCGACGGCTATTCGGCAACGCTAGAGCGCCGTGCTGTTAATCTGACCCATATCCTGCTGCGTTGAAGTAGTTCTGG
>CAXTSL010000058.1:14051-19473 GCA_964246975.1 uncultured Sphingomonadaceae bacterium | reverse complement strand
GTACCAGGCCGACTGGCTGCTGCGCTTCTACGGCTTTGCGGTTGGCGAGGTGCAGGATGCGACCGACGCGGGGATGCTGCCGCTCGACATCGACCCCAAGACGGCGTGGGCGCTCAAGCACCGCGCGCAGTTTCCCGTCGACGTGAACCGCGCGCCGCGCGAGATGCTGCTGCGCGTTCCGGGGCTCGGGGTGAAATCGGTCAACGCGATCGTGCGGGTGCGGCGTCAACGGCGGCTCGACCTCGCCGATGTCGGGCGGCTGACGCGGGGGATCGAGAAGCTGCGACCGTTTCTGATCGCCGCCGACTGGCGACCCGTGGCGCTGGCGGATCGCGCGGATTTGCGGTCGGGGCTGGTCAAGGCAGAACGGTCGCAGTTGGAATTGTTCGGGTAGGCGTTCGGTTCTTCGCTATGCTGGCATAGGCCCAAAAAGCCTGTCCCGTCATGCTGGCGCACGGCAGCATCCACCGTCCCGCGCGCGGATAGCTGGATGCTGGCGTGCGCCAGCATGACGGCAAGGAGAAAAGACTTGAAGGCAGGGACGAAGTAGGTGCCGACCGTCACCCTCGCCACCCCCGACGATTTCGACGGCTGGCGCGCGGCGGTGCGGTCGCTGGTCGCGCGCGGGGTCGCGCCGAGCGCGGTGACATGGGTCGTCGCAGGCGAGGCGGGCGACCTGCTCGGGGGCGACGCGCTGGCGGACGCGGCTCCGCTGCCCGCGTTCACCGTGCCCAAGGCCTTTCTCGACATTGCGCGGCGTGTCGTGTGCAATGCCGAACCCGAGCGTTTCGCCCTCCTCCACGCCGCGCTGGTCCAGTTGCGTGCCCGCCCCAAGCTCCTCGACGACGCCGCCGACCAGCTCGTCCGCCGCCTCCACGACCTCGACAAGGGGGTGCGTCGCGACGTCCACAAGATGCGCGCCTTCGTGCGATTCCGCGAGGTCGAGGATGCGGCGGGGGAGCATTATGCGGCGTGGTTCGAGCCCGAACATCACATCGTCCGCCTCAACAGCGGCTTCTTCGTCCGTCGCTTCGCGCAGATGCGCTGGTCGATCCTGACGCCCGAACGCTGCGCGCACTGGGACAAGCAGGCGCTGAGCTTCACCCCCGGCGCGGCGAAGGGCGACGCGCCGCAGGGCGACCCGATCGAGGCGGTGTGGAAGACCTACTACGCAAATATTTTCAACCCAGCGCGCCTCAAGGTCGATGCGATGACCAAGGAAATGCCGAAGAAATATTGGAAAAACCTGCCCGAAGCGGCGTTGATCCCCGAGCTGATCGCCGGGGCGGCAGGAAGGGCACGCGCGATGATCGAAAACGTGCCATCCACCAGCCGTCATCCCGGCGAACGCCGGGACCCATCACCAGAACTGCGCGAGATGGGTCTCGACGTGCGCCGGGATGACGGTGTGGGGGGAAAAATAGCGGCCCTTCGCGCCGAGGCGGCGACCTGTACGCGTTGCCCGCTCTATGGCCCCGCGACGCAGACCGTGTTCGGCGAAGGCCCGCCCGACGCGCGACTGATGTTCGTCGGCGAACAGCCCGGCGATCAAGAGGACCTGGCGGGTCGGCCGTTCATCGGCCCGGCGGGGCAGGTCTTCGACCGCGCGCTGGCGCAGGTCGGGATCGACCGCGCCGGCACCTACGTCACCAACGCCGTCAAGCATTTCAAGTTCGAGCCGCGCGGCAAGCGCCGCATCCATTCGAAGCCCGGCACCAGCGAGATCGAGGCGTGCCGCTGGTGGATCGACCACGAGCGCGCGGCCATCAAGCCTGCGGTGACGGTGGCGCTCGGGGCGACGGCGGCGCGCGCGCTGCTGGGCAAAATCGTTACCATCTCGAAAGAGCGCGGGCGCGCGATCGTCCTGCCCGACGGATCCGAACTATGGATTACCGTCCACCCGAGCTTTCTGTTGCGGATCGAGGACCGCGTCGCTGCCGAAGCCGAGTACGAACGCTTCGTCGGCGACCTCGCGAGCGTCAAGGCGCGCCTCGCGGAAATGGCGTGACGGACCTTTCGCGGCTGCAGGGTGTTGGGCACCCGAAACGTCCAACTGGAGACTGTCATGACCAAGACCCTGACTGCCGTTATCGCCGCGCTGAGCCTCGCGTCGCTCGCTGTGCCCGCCGCCGCCGCGATCAACGCCCGCCAGCTCAACCAGGAGCGCAACATCGACGCGGGCGTGCGGAGCGGCAAGCTGACCCGCGCCGAGGCGCGAACGCTGCGCGCAGAGGTCGATGCCATCGAGCGGCAGAAGGAGCGCTTCACGATGCGCGGCGGTTACAGCGCGCGCGAGAAGCAGATCATCCACGCCCGCCAGGATGCGCTGGCGCGTCACATAGACCGGCTCAAGATGAACGGTCGCCGCCGCTAGTCAGGTTGTCCGCGCCGCCGCGATCTCCGCGATCTCGGCGGCGCATGCCGCGACCCGCGTCGCCATCAGGCGCGTGACGCGTTCGAGAATCTCCGGGCGCGCGGTGGCGGGCGTGCCGCCGCCGATCGGCTCGGGATCGTATTCGACCGCGAGCTGCACCGCCTCGGCGATATCGCGCCCCTGCAGTTGCTCGATGATGCGGAAAGCGAAATCGATACCCGACGACACGCCGCCCGCCGTGATGCGGTTGCGGTCTATGACGACACGCTCGCGCACAAACGTCGCGCCGAACAGCGCGAGGCTGTCGCCCGACGCCCAGTAGCAGCCTGCACGGTAGCCATCGAGCAATCCTGCGGCGGCGAGGATCAGCGAGCCGGTGCAGACGCTGGTGATCAGCTTCGCCCGCGCTGCCTGTGTGCGCAGCCAATCCAGCACCACCGCATCGCGCATCACCGCTGCGACCGGTGCCCCACCGGGAACGCAGATCATGTCGAGCTGCGGGCAATCGGCGAGCGTCACGTTGGGCACCAGCGACAGGCCGCAATCGCTCGGCACCGGGTCGAGGGACTTCCAGGCATAAAAGAGCTCCGCCCCCGGCATGCGGTGCAGCACCTGCGCCGGGCCGGTCATGTCGAGCTGCGTCAGGTTCGGCCAGAGCAGGAAACCGATGCGATAGGGCGTCGTCATGCCGAATCTCCACGCAGGAATTTCTTCGATTGGCTGGCCCATCGCCACGCCGCAACCATCAATCGCGCCGCGCTGCGAAGAAATCACGGAGCAGCGCCGCCGCCTCGGTCTCGCCGATGCCGCCGTAGACCTCGGGCGCGTGGTGGCAGGTCGCGTGCGCGAACACCCGCGCGCCGTGCACGACACCACCGCCCTTGGGGTCATGGGCACCGAAATACAGACGTTCGATGCGCGCCAGGCTGACCACCGCCGCGCACATCGCACAGGGTTCGAGGGAAACGTACAGGCTGCAGCCAGTTAACCGCTCGTTGTCGAGCGCGCGGCAGGCGGCACGGATCGCGAGCATTTCGGCATGCGCGCTGGGGTCGCGGTCCTCGCGTGTGCGGTTACCCGCGCTGGCGACGATCCATCCGTCGGGGGCGATGATCGCCGCGCCGACGGGGACCTCGCCGCGCGCCGCCGCCTTGCGCGCCTCGTCGAGCGCGCGCGCCATGCCGGGAGAGTCGGGGAAAATCGCCACGGCTGCGCGGTGCCACGAACGAAAACGCCTGTCACCTCATCGGTGACAGGCGCTCGGTCGTCGCGACGATATACAGCGCATAGATCATGCCGGGCAGAAACGCGAGAATGGTCAGCAGCAGGCCGATCCAGAACTCGGTGCCGATGCCGCGCGCCAGGTAAATTCCCAGCGGCGGCAGCAGGATCGCTGCGAAGATCCGCAGCAACGGCATTACTTGGTCTCGTCGACCTTGTCGGCCTTTTCGACGCTCATCGTCGGCACCTTGATCGTCTCTTCCTTGGTTCCGACGGTCGGCACATCGACGGTCGCATCCTTGGTGCCGACATCGACCTTGGCGGTATTGACGTCAAAGGCCGGAGCCTGGCCGCCCTGCACGCTGACTTCGGGCAGCTTGGCGCTCTTGGTCTGGCCGATGTCGATGAGGCCGAAAGCGAACGCCGCGACGACGAGCGCGACGACGACGAGCAGCGCGACGAGCCAGCCCATGTTGTTCGAGCGGCGCTCGACGACGATCGGGTTGCCGGCGGCATCGCGGGTGGTGTCGTATTCGGCCATGATTGCGAACTCCTGTTTGTTGCGTTGCCGCTTCAACAGTCCGGTGCGGGAAAGGTTGCGCTGGTCAGGCCCAACGAAAGCGGGCGGGGGTTTCCCCCCGCCCACAACGTTCGCCCTTGTCGCCTGTCAGGCGGCGACCGCGGCCTTGCGGCGCCGCGCGGCGGTGCCCACGAGGCCGAAACCCGTCACGAGCATCACCCACACGGCCGGCTCGGGAACGACGGTCACGGAGACATCGTCGAGCTGAAATGCTCCCGGCTGCGGATGGTTGTAGAAGAAACTGATCAACGTCGATCCGGACTGACCGACGAAATTCTGGGTGAAAAGCGCATAGCCGAACGGCGAGCGGTCACCAAATGCCGTCACCGTTGTGCCTGTCGTCACGGTGAAATCATCTACCACGTCACCGTTGTTCTTCAGCCAATAGGTCAGCTTATAAGCGTAGCCGAGGGTCGTCGCAACCGACTGCGAGATGGCCTTGGAAATACCGTTGTTAGTCCGCAGGCGAGAGTCGAAGGTTCCCGAATGCGGGCCGTTATTGTTGACGTTTGTGCCTTGGTTGGCGACCACCGTCCAACTGGTGAAGTCGCCGGTCTCGAACCCGCCGTTACTGATCAGATTTACCGCAGCGGCCGGCGCTGCGGACAGCAAGGCAACGGTCGCAATCGAAAACAATACAGCCTGCATGTCGGTCCCCACTAGACATCTACAGCGGGCACAGATGCAAGAACCGTGCCGATCCAGGAGATGTGACTAACAATCTCAAGATTATAGCTTTAAGGGTCGATTAACGAGTCGATTTGTGAATTCTACCGACACTATGCTGCTGCGTCGACTTGAGTCGCAGCAGTCTTTCGCGCTGCCGTATTTCGGTAACAGCGGTCGTTTCTGCACCGTCTCGTCGCCTGGGAATTGGCGGCGAACGACAGGGCAGTCGAACCCGCTGCCTCCGTCAGGTCACGCCGCGTTGCGCGCCCGCGACGCGCGCTTGCGTTCGTTGGGGTCGAGGTGGATCTTGCGCAGGCGAATGAAGTTCGGCGTCACCTCGACCAGCTCGTCGTCGTCGATATAGGCGATGGCCTGTTCGAGCGTCAGGCGCTTGGGCGGCGACAGCTGGATCGCGTCGTCCTTGCCGCTGGCGCGGAAGTTGGTCAGCGCCTTCGACTTGAGCGGGTTGACCTCGAGGTCCTCGTCGCGGGCGTTCTCGCCGATGATCATGCCCTGATAGACCGCCTCGCCGGGCTCGATCACGACGCATTTCTACCGCTCGCCGTTTCCGCGATCTT
>CAXTSL010000058.1:0-14041 GCA_964246975.1 uncultured Sphingomonadaceae bacterium | reverse complement strand
GCCTCGCCGGGCTCGCTCATCAGCGTGCCGCGCGGCTGGAGGTAGCCGAGCGCATAGCCGACCGCCTCGCCGGTCTCGGTCGAGATCAGCACGCCGTTGCCGCGCCCCGAGATGCTGCCCTTGTGGGGACCGTATTTCTCGAACAGGCGGTTCATGATGCCGGTGCCGCGCGTGTCGCTGAGGAACTCGCCGTGGTAGCCGATCAGCCCGCGCGCGGGGGCCGAGAAGGTCAGGCGCGTCTTGCCGCCGCCCGACGGGCGCATGTCGGTCATCTCGGCCTTGCGGCCCGCCATCTTCTCGACGACGGTCCCCGAATATTGCTCGTCGACGTCGATGACGCAGAT
The DNA here is from genome assembly GCA_964246975.1 of uncultured Sphingomonadaceae bacterium. Taxonomy (GTDB): domain Bacteria; phylum Pseudomonadota; class Alphaproteobacteria; order Sphingomonadales; family Sphingomonadaceae; genus Glacieibacterium. The sequence continues at coordinate 13,697 of CAXTSL010000058.1, read as the reverse complement.
CTCATAGGGTTCGGTGCGCTTGCCCGTTTCGTCGGTCGAATAGATGACGCGCGGGCGGCTGATCGACAGCTCGAAGCCCTCGCGGCGCATCGTCTCGATCAGCACGCCAAGCTGTAGTTCGCCGCGTCCCGCAACCTCGAAGGCGTCCTTCGACGCGCTTTCGGTAACCTTGACCGCGACATTGCCCTCGGCCTCGCGGTTAAGGCGGTCGATAATCATGCGCGACGTAACCTTGCTGCCGTCGCGGCCCGCATAGGGGCTGTCGTTGACCGCAAAGGTCATGCTCAGCGTCGGCGGGTCGATCGGCTGGGCGTGCAGCGGCTCGGTGACGCTGATGTCGGCGATGGTGTCGGCGACGGTCGCCTTCGAAAAGCCCGCGAGCGCGATGATGTCGCCGGCGTGGGCGACGTCGACGGGCACCCGCTCGAGGCCGCGGAAGGCGAAGATCTTCGACGCGCGGCCTTCCTCGGCGATGGTGCCGTCAGGGCGCAGGGCGCGAATCTGGGTGTTGAGCTTGAGCGTCCCCGACAGGATACGCCCGGTCAGGATACGCCCGACGAAATTGTCGCGGTCGAGCAGCGACACCAGCATCTTGAACTCGCCGTCGACATCGGCGGCGGGCGGCGGGACGTGCGCGACGATGGTCTCGAACAGCGGTGTCAGGTCGCCCGAGCAGACCTCGGCGTCGCGCCCGGCATAGCCGTTGCGTCCCGACGCGAAGATGACGGGGAAGTCGAGCTGCTCGTCGGAGGCCTCGAGCGCCACGAACAGGTCGAAGACCTCGTCGAGCACCTCCTGCGCGCGCGCATCCTGGCGGTCGATCTTGTTGACCACGACGATCGGCCGCAGGCCCAGCGCCAGCGCCTTGCCGGTGACGAACTTGGTCTGCGGCATCGGGCCTTCGGCGGCGTCCACCAGCAATACGACGCCGTCGACCATCGACAGGATGCGCTCGACTTCGCCGCCGAAGTCGGCGTGGCCCGGCGTGTCGACGATATTAATGTGCGTCGTCACGTCGGTGGTCTTGTCGGTCCACTCGATCGACGTGCACTTGGCGAGGATGGTGATGCCGCGCTCTTTTTCGAGGTCGTTCGAATCCATCGCGCGCTCGGCGACGCGCTGGTTGTCGCGGAACGAGCCGGACTGCCGGAGAAGCTGGTCGACCAGCGTGGTCTTGCCATGATCGACGTGCGCGATGATCGCGATATTGCGCAAGCGCATGCGGTAAACCTTACGTGGGACGTTGGAATGAGGGCGCGCCATAGCGGCATTTGTGCGTCGCAACAAGGCGTCGGCGGCGTGTCGGTAACACGCATCTTCCGGAAGCGAGGACGAGGCCCCTGTCGCGCCCCTTGCGCGCGTCGTCTCGAGCGTAGACAATCGCGGTATGGAACGGCTTGATCGCATCACCGTGCGCCCTGAGCAAATGGGGGGTCGCGCGTGCGTCCGCGACATGCGCGTGACGGTCGGCATGATCGTCGGCCAGATCGGTACCGGCCAGACGATCGAGGCTTTGCTCGCGGACTATCCCTATCTTGAGCGTGAGGATATTTTGCAGGCGCTGCGTTACGCCGCGTGGCGCGCCGAGGAGCGTGAGATCAAGCTTGCGAGTTGATGCGACTGTTGATCGATATGAATCTGTCGCCACGATTGGCGCAGTATCTCAGTGCGGCAGGTTTTCCTGCGGAGCATTGGGCAAAACTTGGCGACGCCACGACCGATGATTCCGAATTGATGGCGTTTGCGGTCGCCAACGATTACGTCATTCTGACTCACGATCTTGATTTCGGCACGATCCTGGCAGCCACGCGCGGCAACAGTCCAAGTGTTGTTCAAATACGCGCCGACTATCTATCGCCGCAGTCAATCGGCGCGCAGATACTTGTTGCACTTAGACAGGCGGGCGAGGCACTGGCGGTAGGCGCTTTGGTCACCGTTGACCTACGGCGCTTGCGCATCACTCTGCTGCCGATCCGCACCGCCGTTGGGAAGTAAGCGGGTCGTACATCGCGCGCGTCGGGACGGTTGACAGGGTTTGGAGCGGGCACCAACGCGCAACCAATTAGGTTTAGGGATTATCATGTGCGGCATCATCGGCATCGTCGGCGTTTCCCCGGTCAGCGAGCGTTTGCTCGACGGGCTCAGGCGACTCGAATACCGCGGCTATGATTCGGCGGGGATCGCGACGCTTGATGGTGGGCGGATCGAGCGGCGACGCGCCGAGGGGAAACTCAACAACCTTGCGGCGAAGCTCGTGGCAGAACCGCTGCCCGGCGACATCGGCATTGCGCACACGCGCTGGGCGACGCACGGCGCGCCGACCGAGGACAACGCCCACCCGCACATCGTCGGCGACGTGACGCTGGTCCACAACGGCATTATCGAGAATTTCAAGCCGCTGCGCGACGAGCTGTTAGCCGAGGGCCGCGTCTTCCGCAGCCAGACCGACACCGAGGTCGTCGCGCATCTCGTGGCGCGCGAACTCGAATGCGGGGCCGACCCGCGCGCGGCGGTCGCCGCCGTCCTGCCGCGTCTCCACGGTGCCTTCGCGATGGCGTTCATGTTCGCGCGCCATCCGGATTTGCTCATCGGTGCCCGCCTCGGCGCGCCGCTCACCGTCGGCTATGGTCAAGGCGAGAACTACCTCGGCTCCGACGCGCTGGCGCTCGCGCCGCTGACGCAGAAGATCGCCTATCTCGAGGAGGGCGACTGGTGTGCTGTCAGCCGCGAGCAGGTCGAGATCTTCGACCGCGACAACCGGCCCGTGACGCGCGAGACGTCGTTGTCGGGGCTGACCGGCGCGATGATCACCAAGGGCAATTACCGTCACTTCATGCTCAAGGAAATCCACGAGCAGCCCGTCGTCGTCGCGCAGACGCTGCAATCCTACCTCCGCCCGGTCGAGGCGCAGGTCGCGCTGCCGCAGATGGATTTCGACCTGTCCGCCATCGACCGCGTCGTCATCGTCGCCTGCGGCACCGCCTCGTACGTCGGCATGATCGGCAAATACTGGATCGAGCAGCTCGCCCGCCTGCCTGTCGACGTCGATGTCGCGTCGGAGTTCCGCTACCGCGACCCCGTTCTCGACGGCCGCGTGCTCGGCGTCGTCGTGTCGCAATCGGGCGAGACCGCCGACACGCTCGCGGCGCTCCAGCACATGCAGGCGGCGGGCGTCACGACGGCGGGGATCATCAATTCGCCGACCAGCTCGATGGCGCGCCTCGTCGACCTGCTGCTGCCAACCCACGCCGGCCCCGAGATCGGCGTCGCGTCGACCAAGGCGTTCACCTGCCAGCTCGCCGTCATGGCGGCGCTGGCGGTCAACCTCGCGCGCGCCAAGGGCAGGCTGACGCCCGAGGCCGAGCGCGACCTGGTCGCGCAGCTGTCCGAGGTTCCCGCCGCGATGAACGCCGCGCTCGGCCGCGAGAGCGCCATCGAGGCGGTCGCGCATCACGTCGCGGGGGCGCGCGACGTGCTGTATCTCGGGCGCGGCCCCGATTATCCGATGGCGCTCGAAGGCGCGCTCAAGCTCAAGGAAATCAGCTATATCCACGCCGAAGGCTATGCCTCTGGCGAGATGAAGCACGGTCCCATCGCGCTGATCGACGAGACCGTGCCGCTGATCGTCCTCGCGCCCGCCGGGCCGTTGTTCGACAAGACGGTGTCGAACATGCACGAGGCGCGCGCGCGCGGCGCGCAGGTGATCCTGATCTCCGACGCGGCGGGCATCGCGCATGCGGGCGAAGGCTGTCTCGCGACGCTTGAAATGCCGACGGTCCACCCGCTGATCGCGCCGCTGGTCTATGCCGTGCCGGTCCAGTTGCTGGCGTACCACGTCGCGGTGATCAAGGGCACCGACGTCGACCAGCCGCGCAATCTGGCTAAGTCGGTGACGGTAGAGTGAGGGCGGCACGGCGAGAGGCGCCCCTGCCCTCCGACCCCCGCCCCGACGGTCCCGCGCCCGCGCGCCGCGAAATCGGCCTCGTCGTCATCCTCGGGCTCATCGCGCTCGCGGTGCTGGCGTTCGTCCATCTCGGCGGCGAGGTCGGCGAGGGCGAGACGCGCGCGTTCGACGAGGCGCTGCTGCTCGCGCTGCGCCGCACCGGCGATGTCGCGCAGCCGGTTGGGCCGCACTGGCTCCAGGTGACGATGCTCGACTTCACCGCGCTGGGCGGCACGTCGGTCCTGACCTTGCTCACCGTCCTCGCCGTCGGCTTTCTGGCAATGCAGCGGCGCTGGGGTCGCGCGGCATTCCTCGTCTTGGCGACGTCGGGCGGCGCGCTGCTCAGCTTCTGGCTGAAGGCGAACTATGCCCGTCCGCGTCCGACGCTCGTCGCGCATCTCGTCGAGGTCGTCGATCCAAGCTTCCCGAGCGGGCATGCAATGAACTCGGCGATCATCTACCTGACGCTCGGCGTGCTGCTGGCGCGGGCTGCGTCGGCGCGGCGGTTGAAGGCGTATCTAGTGGGGGTGGCGATGCTGCTGACGCTGCTGGTAGGGTGCTCGCGCGTCTATCTGGGGGTGCATTATCCGACAGACGTGCTGGCGGGCTGGACCGTCGGCGCGGCGTGGGCGGCACTGTGCTGGGCGGCGGCGGAGGCAGTCCGGCGACGGGGGGCGCTTCCAACCTGATCGCGCGGCATGCTCGCGCACGCCAGCATCCAGCTCGCCGCACGCGGGTAGATCGTCCGCCTGCCGCGCGGTGGATGCTGGCGTTCGCCAGCATGACGGAGGTAGAGAGTGGGCGATGCGCCGTTTTCTTCTTGCTCTCGTCCTGTTCGCCGCGCCCCTCCACGCCGCCGAGTCCCTCGACGATGCCGTCGCGCGCCTCGAGACCGGCTGGGCGCGCGCCAATTACGAGGCGAGCGGCCCCGCCGCGACGAGTGCGCTCGATGTCGTCATCGCGCAGGCCGCCGCCCTCGCCCGCGCCAATCCGGGGGCCGCCGCGCCGCTCGTCTGGCAGGGCGTCGCGACGGTCAGCAAGGCCGGGGTCGCCGGGGGCCTTGCCGGCTACCGCCTCGTCCTCGACGCGCGGCGCATCCTCGAAACCGCCGAACGTACCGACGCGCGCGCGGCGGGCGGTCTGGGACTGAGCCAGCTCGGCGTCCTCTATTACCAGGTCCCCGGCCCGCCGATCGCGTTCGGCAACCGCCGGCTGGCGCGCAACTATCTCGACCGCGCGCTTGGTGTCGATCCGACGAGTTGCGCCGCCAATCTGGCGATGGGCGACTATCTCGTCGAAGGCGGCAAGTTCGCCGAGGCCGAACCGTATCTGCTGCGCGCGCTCGCCGCACCGCCGCGCCCCGCCCAGTCCGTTGCCGAGCGCGGTCGGCGGGCCGAAGCGACGACGCTGCTGCGAACGGTCCGGACGCGGCTGGGCAAACCCGGCTGAGCGCGCTCGTCGCCGCGCAGGCACTGATGCTGCTGCTCGTCGCAGCGGCGGCTGGGTTCGCGGTGGCTTCGGTAATCGCGCTGCAACGACTGCTGAACCGACCGGAGGACGTCGGTGCCACCCACCCGCCGGTGACGCTGCTGCGCCCGCTCCATGGCGACGAACCCGGCCTGCTCGACCGGCTTTCGGCCTGCCTGACGCAGAACTATGGCGGCCCGGTCCAGCTCGTCTGCGGGGTCGCCGACGCAAACGACCCCGCCGCAGCCCGCGTCACGGTGCTGCGCGCGCTGCATCCCGCCGCCGACATCGCACTCGTCGTCGATGCCGCGCCGCACGGCAGCAACGCCAAGGTCTCGAACCTCATCAACATGATGGCGGCGGCCCGTCACGAGGTGCTGGTGCTCAGCGACAGCGATATCGTCGTGCCGCGCGATTGGCTGGCACGCGTCGTGGGCGCGCTCGTTCAACCTGGCGTCGGCGCCGTGACCTGCCTGTACGCCGGGGTGCCCGGGGACAGCTTGTGGTCGCGGCTCGGCGCGATGCAGGTCAGCCACCAGTTCCTGCCGCAGGTCGCGGTCGCCCGCTGGCAACGCCTCGCCGACCCGTGCATGGGATCGACGATCGCGCTGCGCGCCGACACGCTGGCCCGCCTCGGCGGTTTCGCCCGATTTACCGACACGCTCGCCGACGATCACGCGCTGGGGGTCGCGGTGCGCGAACGCGGTCTGGCGCTCGGCCTGCCGCCGCTCGTCGTCGGGCACGCGGGCAACGAGGCGAGCTGCGCCGCCTTGTGGCGGCACGAGCTGCGCTGGGCGACGACGGTGCGGACAATCGATGGCGCAGGCTATGCCGGGTCGCTGGTGACGCACCTCGTCGTGCTGGCAGGAGTCGCGGCGCTGCTCCTGTCGCCGCTGCCGGGTGCGGCGCTGCTGGTCGCGGCCATCGCGTTGCGTGTCGCGCAGGCGCTGCTGATCGACCGCCTGACCGGCTGGCCCGCCTTTCGCCCGTGGCTACTGCCGCCGCGCGACGTGCTGAACTTCCTTGTGTTTGTCGCCTCGTTTTTTATACGCAGCGTCGAGTGGCGCGGGCACCGGCTGCGGCTGGGCGCGCGCGGCACGCTGAGCGGCGAGAGGATCGACCCATGACGATGCGCAGTCTCTTCCTCCAGGCCCCCAGCTTCGACGGCTATGACGGCGGTGCGGGCGCGCGCTACCAGATGAAGCGCGAGGTCAAATCCTTCTGGTATCCGACGTGGCTGGCGCAACCCGCCGCGCTCGTCGAAGGTTCGAAGCTCATCGACGCCCCGGCGCACGACCTGTCGTTCGACGACATCGCGCATGAGGCGACCCAGCGCGACCTGCTCGTCCTCCACACCTCGACGCCGTCGTTCGCGCAGGACGTGAAAACCGCCGAGCTGTTCAAGGCACTCAACCCGGCGCTGAAAATCGGGATGATCGGCGCGAAGGTCGCGGTCGACGCCCAAGGCTCGCTCGGCGCGTCGCACGCCATCGACTTCGTCGCGCGCAACGAGTTCGATTTCACCATTTTGGACGTCGCCAACGGGATGGAACTGTCGGCGATCCGCGGCATCAGCTGGCTCAACAAGCTCGGCGAGATCGTCCACAACCTCGACCGCCCGGTGATCGAGACGATGGACTCGCTGCCGTGGGTGACCCCGATCTACAAGCGCGACCTGACCATCGAGAAATATTTCGGCGGCTACCTGCTGCACCCGTACATCAGCTTCTACACCGGGCGCGGCTGCAAGAGCCGCTGCACCTTCTGCCTGTGGCCGCAGACCGTCGGCGGGCACAATTACCGCACGCGCTCGATCGAGCATGTCATCGGCGAGATCAAATACTGCCTCAAGGCCTTCCCGCAGGTGAAGGAATATTTCTTCGACGACGACACGCTGACCGACAACGCCCCGCGGGTCGAGGCGCTGGCGGTCGAACTCGGCAAGCTCGGCGTGACGTGGAGCTGCAACGCCAAGGCCAACGTGCCGCGCAAGACGTTGGAGATTATGAAGGCGAACGGCCTGCGCCTGCTCCTCGTCGGCTATGAGAGTGGCAACCAGCAGATCCTCATCAACATCAAGAAGGGCCTGCGCACCGAAGTCGCGCGGCAGTTCACCAAGGATTGCCACGAGCTCGGCATCGTCATCCACGGCACCTTCATTCTCGGGCTGCCGGGCGAAACCCGCGAGACGATGCAGGAGACGATGAACTACGCGATGGAGCTGAACCCGCATACGATCCAGGTGTCGCTGGCCGCGCCCTACCCGGGCACCTTCCTCTACAAGCAGGCGACCGACAACGGCTGGTTCGACAACACCGCCGACCTGCTCAACACCGACGGCGAACAGATCGCGCAGCTGAGCTATCCGCACCTCGACAGCAAGGAAATCTTCGATACCGTCGAGGTGTTTTACAAACGCTATTATTTCCGCTTCTCGAAGATCAAGGACATCGTCTGGGAGATGCTGCGCGACCGCGACATGATGAAGCGGCGCCTGCGCGAGGGGGTGGAGTTCTTCCACTTCCTCCGGCACCGCAAGGCGGCGGCGTGAGCGATACGGAGCTTGACCGTCCTGTAATTACGACATATTCCATTTATGGAATTGACTGAATGTGGAGTGTCGAAGGAACGAATGAATTCGCTGTTTGGTTTGGCGCGCTGGCCGAAGACGCGCGGATCGCTATCGACTACACCGTCGATCTTCTGATCGAGCATGGTCCGGCGCTCCGTTTTCCACACTCGTCGGCGATTAATGGCTCCAGGCACGCACACATGCGCGAACTCCGGATCCAGTTTAGAGGCCAGCCGCTGCGAATTTTATACGCCTTCGACCCGCTTCGTTCGGCGATTCTGTTGATCGGCGGCGACAAGACGGGCGACGGGCGGTTCTACGAGCGACTGTTGCCGGTTGCCGATAAATTATATGACGTTCACATCGTCGAACTTCGACAGGAAGGTCTGTTGAAATGAGCGGACATCGACCGTTTGCCGATCTCAAGAAGGATTGGTCACCCGAACTCCTCGCCAAGAGTGAAGCGTTCAAGAAGGCCAAGCGGGCCGAACTCGTGACCCTCGAAGAACTCCGGGAGAATCTCGGATTGAGCCAAGACGAACTCGCCAACGTGCTCGATGTCCAGCAGCCCGCGATCTCGAAGCTTGTTCGACGCGCCGACATGAAGGTGAGCACGTTGCGCGACCTGATTGCTGCGATGGGCGGCGAGCTGCGGATCACCGCAGCGTTCGCCGATCGATCGGTCGAAATCGGCAATTTTCAGACACCGGCCTGACGCGCCGCCCGTGAAGTCCCTCATCGTCACCGCCGACGATTTCGGCGCGGCCCCCGAAGTGAACGACGCCGTCGTGCAGGGCCACCGTAGCGGCATCCTCACCGCCGCCAGCCTGATGGTCGGCGCGCCCGCTGCGGCGCAAGCCGTGGCGTCGGCGAAGGCGCTGCCGGGTTTGGGCGTCGGCCTCCACCTCGTCCTCGTCGACGGCGTCCCCGTGTTGCCGCCGAGCCAAGTCCCCGACCTCGTCGATGCAAAAGGCCGCTTCCGCGACAACATGGTCCGCGCCGGCTTCGCCTTCGCCTTCAGCCCCGCCGCGCGGCGGCAATTGCGCGCCGAGATTGCGGCACAGTTCGAGGCGTTCGCCGCCACGGGCCTGCCGCTCGATCATGTCAACGCGCACAAGCATTTCCATCTGCACCCAGTCGTCGCGGGGTTCACCCTCGAGATCGGGCGCGCGCACGGGATGCACAGCGTCCGCGCGCCCGTCGAGCCGGTCCGCACCCTCCGCGCCGCAGGCGACACCGATGCGGGAGGCAATGTCGCCACGCCCTGGGCCAAGCTACTGCGTGCCCGCCTGTGCCGCGCCGGGATGACAGTCCCCGACGCCGTGTTCGGGCTGCGCTGGTCGGGGCATATGACCGCGCCGCGCCTTGCCGCGCTGATCGCGCACTTGCCCGACGGCCTCAACGAACTCTATCTGCATCCCGCGACTTCGGACGATTTCGACGGGCACGGGCCGGGCTATCGGCATCGCGCGGAGTTGGCGGCGCTGACCGACGCAGGCGTGCGGTCGGCGCTCGATACGTCCGGCGTCCGCACGGGGCGGTTCGCCGATTTCGCCGGGCTGGAGCGGCCATGAGCATCCATTCGACCTTCGACCATGACGACCTGCCCGAAGCCCCCGGCCCCGGCCCGCTGCGTCTCGGCAGCGAGGCGCACAAGCGGCTGTTCTGCCGCACCCTGCTCGATACCCACGACCCCTACCGCCCCGCGCTGATCGACTGGCCCAGGCTCGACGAGGATACCCGCCAGCGCATCGTGTCGCTGCCGATCTGGGATATCGCCGTCGCCACCGAAGGCCGCGCCAGCCTCAACGTCAGCACCTACGGCGCGTGCGTTGCCGACCCGCTGCTCAAGGCAGCGATCGACCTCAACGCCTTCGAGGAAAAGCGCCACAAGACCGTCCTCGCCGATATGGTCGCGGCGTACGGCATCGCCCTCGAACCCGAGCCTGCGTATGTCGTGCCGCGCGATCCCGAATGGGCGTTCATGGTGACGGGCTATTCCGAATGCATCGACAGTTTCTTCGGCTTCGGACTGTTCAAGCTGGCGCAGGACAGCGGCTTTTTCCCGCCCGAACTCGTCGAGACCTTCGAGCCGGTGATGCGCGAGGAGGGGCGGCACATCCTGTTCTTCGTCAACTGGGTGGCGTGGATGCGCGTGAACCTGCCGTGGTGGCGGCGACCCGGTTTCGCGATTAAGGTTGCGGCCGTCTGGGCCTTCCTGATCTGGGAGCGGATCGACATGGCACGGGGGCTGGGCGGCAACACGCGCGCCGAGGACAGTAACTTCACCCTCAACGGCTCGAAGGAACTGGGCGTGGAGATCGAATTTCCCGACCTCGCGGCGCTATGCCTCGCCGAGAACGACCGGCGGCTGAGCGTGTACGACGCGCGACTGAGCCGTCCGCGCTTCGTGCCGGGCGTCATGCGCCTCGTATTGCGCGTCCTGCGCCACAAGACGCCGCTCGCGGCCTGAGCCGTTGCGCGCGGCGGTCCTCGTCCTGACACTGCTCGGGCTCGGGCTGACGGCGTTCCTGCTCGGGCGGATCGGACTAAGCGGGGTGCTCGCGGCGGTGACGCGCATCGGGCCGGGGGGGTTTTTGCTGTTTTGCCTCTATTCGGTCGGCGTGCTCGCTATCCTCGGCGCGGCGCAATACGCCGTCGCACCCGGCGCGCGCGGGCATTTCGGTGGCTTCGTCTGGGGCCGCGCGACGCGCGAGGCGGCGACCGACCTGCTGCCCTTCGCGCAGCTCGGCGGCATCGTCGTCGGTGCGCGCACCGTCGTCGCGGGCGGCGTCCCCGCGCCGCTGGTCTATGCCTCGATCGTCGCCGACCTGACTACCGAGATGGCGGCGCAACTGGTGTTCACGCTGGCGGGCGTCGCCATGCTCGGCGTCGCGATGACGAGCGTGACGCAGCACGAGACCGTCGTCGCGGTGGCGCTCGGCGCGGTGCTGGCCATCGGCGCAGTCGGCGCGCTGGTGTTCGGGCAGCGGCCGTTGCTGGCGCTCGGCAGCCGCCTCGCGGGGGGCGTCCTGCCGGCCTCGGTGGCGACGATGGCGGCAATGCGCGCGCAGCTCGACGCGATCTACGCCATGCCGCGCCGCCTGCTGGCGGGGTTCGCGCTCAACCTGCTGGCATGGCTGGCGAGCGCGGGCGGGGCTTGGCTGGCGTTGCGGCTGGCGGGCATCGACATACCGCTGTGGGTCGTGCTGACCATCGAGAGCCTGATCTTCGCGCTGCGCAGCGCTGCCTTCGCGGTCCCCGGTGCGCTCGGCTTGCAGGAAGGAGCCTATGTCCTCCTCGCGCCGCTGTTCGGCGTGCCGCCCGAGATCGGCCTTGCGCTGTCGCTGCTCAAGCGCGCGCGCGATGTGGCGATCGCAGTGCCGGTGCTGCTGATCTGGCAGGTCCGCGAAGGCGGCGCGCTGCTGTCGTCGACGCGGGCGCGGCCCGAATGACCGCCCTCGTGACGGGAGCGAGCGGTTTCGTCGGCTCGGCAGTGGTGCGCGCGCTGCTCGCCGACGGCCAGCCGGTGCGCGCCATGGTGCGTGCCAGCAGCGCGCGCGATAACCTCCTCGGCCTCGACTGCGCGGTGGTCGAAGGCGACATGCGCGACGCGCCCGCGATGGCGCGCGCGCTGGACAGCGTCACGACGCTTTACCACGTCGCCGCCGACTACCGCCTGTGGGCGCGCGACCCGGGCGAGATCGAGCGCACCAACGTCGAGGGCACGCGTGTCGTCATGGACGCGGCACGCACGGCAGGCGTGGCGCGGATCGTCTATACCAGCAGCGTCGCGACGCTTGCGCCGATCCCCGACGGCACGCCCGCCGACGAGACCGCCGAGCTGACCCCCGCGACCGCCATCGGCGCGTACAAGCGCAGCAAGGTGCTCGCCGAGCGCCTCGTCGAGGCGATGGTCGCCGACGGCCTGCCCGCCGTTATCGTCAACCCCTCGACCCCCATCGGCCCGCGCGATATCCGCCCGACGCCGACGGGGCGGATCATCGTCGAGGCCGCGACGGGGCGCATCCCGGCGTTCGTCGATACCGGCCTCGATCTCGTCCATGTCGACGATGTCGCGGCGGGGCATTTGCTGGCGGCGGCGCGCGGGGCGGTCGGCGAACGCTATATCCTCGGCGGGCAGGACGCGACGCTCGAAACGCTGCTCGCCGAAGTCGCGCGCCGCGTCGGACGCAAGCCGCCGCGCATCCGCCTGCCGCGTGCCCCTCTCTACCCGCTGGCGTGGGCAGCGGAGGCCGTGGCGCGACTGACGGGGCGCGAGCCGATGCTGACCGCCGACGGGCTGACGATGGCGGCGAAACGCATGTTCTTCACGTCCGCCAAGGCGGAGCGGACACTGGGCTATACGGCGCGGCCCTACGGCGAAGCGCTCGACGCCGCGCTCGCATGGTTCGGTGCGGCGGGCTATCTCCGATGACCGAGGTCGCTTTCGCCACGCTGGCAGTGTGGCTCGTCCTGACCTTCGCGCGCGCGGGCTTCTGGCGTTTTCGCGAGCGTGACGAGGGGCCGCTGACCGACCGCGCGCACTGGTCCGCCGTCGCGGCCATCGTCCCCGCGCGCGACGAGGCCGATGTCATCGCGCGCACCATCGCGGGGCTGCTCGCGCAAGACTACCCGGGCGCGTTCCGCATCCTCCTCGTCGACGACCAGAGCGGCGACGGCACCGCGGCGGCGGCGCGCGCGGCGGCGAACGGCGACCCGCGCCTGCGCATCCTCGACGGCAGCGCGCGGCCCGCCGGGTGGACGGGCAAGTTGTGGGCGCTCGAACAGGGCATCCGCAGCGCTGGGCAGCCGCGCTGGCTATGGCTGACCGACGCCGACATCGGCCACGCACCCGACAATCTCCGGCGGCTGGTGGCGCGCGCCGAGGCGGGCGAGTTCGCGCTGGTGTCGCTGATGGCGCGGCTGCACTGCACGGGGCTGGCCGAGCGTGCGCTGATCCCGGCGTTCGTCTATTTCTTCGCGCTGCTGTTCCCGTTCGCGCGCGTCAACCGCTTCGCCGACAGCACGGCGGCGGCGGCGGGGGGCTGCGTGCTGGTACGACGCGACCTGCTCGCGGCGGCGGGCGGCATCGATGCGGTGGCGCACGCGATCATCGACGACTGCGCGCTGGCGCGGGCGATCAAGCCTTACGGGCCGATCTGGCTGGGGCTGAGCCGCCGCGCCAACAGCCTGCGGCCCTATGCCTTCGACGACATCCGCCGGATGGTGGCGCGGTCGGCCTATGCCCAGCTTGGCTATTCGACGTTGCTGCTCGCGGCGACGCTGGCGGGCATGGCGCTGGTCTATCTCGCGCCGCCACTGCTGGCGATCTTCGCTGCGGGTCCGGCGCAATGGGCCGGGGCGAGCGCGTGGGCGTTGATGACCCTAACGATACTGCCGATCTTGCGCTATTATCGCGTCTCGCTGCTCTGGGCGTTCGCGCTGCCGCTCATCGCCGCGACCTACGCGGGGTTCACCCTCGACTCGGCGATCCAGCACTGGCGGGGGCGCGGCGGCATGTGGAAGGGCCGCGCGCAGGCCAAGGTCCCCCTCCCCTCCCCGCGCAGCGGAGAGAGGGGAGGGTCGGGGTGGGGTGTCTTGCCACGAGACGCGAAGATATTTGCGCGGTCCCTTTCGGACAATGTGCAGACCCCGCCGCGAGACACCCCACCCCGACCCTCCCCTCTCTCGGTTCGCGAAGGCTCACCGGGA
>CAXTSL010000057.1:0-20011 GCA_964246975.1 uncultured Sphingomonadaceae bacterium | reverse complement strand
GCCGGGCCGTCGCAGCCTGATCCTGCCGCCGCGGATGCACGGCTCGGGGTTTCTTGTCGCGGTGCACACGCTGGCGCAGGGCGGCACGGCGGTGACGCTGCCCGGTAACGGCTTCCACGCGCCCGCCGCGCTGATAGCGTGCGAGGCGCAGGCTTGCGACTATGCGGTGATCGTCGGCGATGCCTTCGCGCGGCCGTTGCTGCGCGCGCTCGACGACGGGGCACCGGGCAGCATCGCCTCGCTCAAGACGATCATCTCGAGCGGCACGATGTGGTCGCCCGAGGTCAAGGCGGGGCTGCTCGCGCATAATCCCGCGCTGATGCTGATCGACGCGCTGGCCTCGTCGGAGGGGCTGGGGGTCGGCGCGTCGGTCCAGACGAGCGGCAACGCGGGCGCGCCGACGCGCTTCATCGGTGACGCCAACACCGTCGTGCTCGACGAGGACCTGCGCCCCGTCGTGCCGGGATCGGGCGTGCGGGGCCGCGTCGCGCGCGCGGGCCTGCTGCCGCGCGGCTATTACAAGGATGCGGAGAAGTCGGCGGCGACCTTCGTCGAGGTGGAGGGCGTGCGCTTTTCGCTTCCCGGCGACTGGGCGACGGTCGATGCCGACGGGTCGCTGGTGCTGCTCGGGCGCGGCAGCCAGTGCATCAACACCGGCGGCGAGAAGGTCTTCCCCGAGGAGGTCGAGGAGGCGTTGAAGACCCACCCGAGCGTCGACGATGCGCTGGTCTTCGGTGTCGCCGACGAACAGTGGGGCCAGTCCGTGACGGCGGTGGTCGAAGGCAGCAGCCCCGACCCGCACGCGCTCGCCGCCCACGTCCGCGCTGTCCTCGCGGCCTACAAGGCCCCCAAGCGCATCGTCGTCGTCGCGCAGGTGCCGCGCGCGCCCAACGGTAAGGCGGACTATGCGGCGGCTAAGGCGATGATCGGCGGCTGATCGTTTCGCTTCCGGTAGTCCGGCGCGCCGATTTCGACTATACGACCGCCAAAGGGTCGCATCGGTCTTTCGGAGGCGAAGATGCGGACGTTGCGACACGACGATTCGGGCGACGAAGTGCGGGCGCTGCAGGTCGCTCTGAACCGTGCGCTCAGGCCTTCGCCGCGCCTCGTCACCGACGGCTATTTCGACGACCGGACCCGGCGCGCGCTGATCGCCTTTCAACAGGATAACTGGCTCGTCGACGACGGCACGGCGGGGCCGGCGACGCTGGCCTGCCTGTACGGGCTGGAGACCGCGCTGCCGATCTTCCACAACATGCCGCTGATTTCGCAGCCGACGCCGACGACCTGCTGGGCGGCGAGCACTGCGATGATGATCGGCAGCACGGTCGCCAACGTGCTCGCGGCGACGCCCGCAGCGATGATCGGGGCCGACGGCGGGCTCCGCAACGCCTCGGGCAGCGATCAGGCGGTCAACGCGGGCAACGCCTATGGCCGCATCCACGGGCTGCGCTGCAGCGCGCCGATGAGCTGGACGGTGGCGATGATGCGCGCCGAGTTGACCCTCGGGCCGATCATGCTCGACATGCTGTGGAACAGCCGCGACTACGCCGAAGGCCGCGCCAGCCCCGGCCACATGATCGTCGTCAAGGGCATGCGCGGCGACAGCGACCCGAGCGGGCGCGGCACGACGATGCGCCTCAACGACCCCATGCCGGTCAACGTCGGCGAGCGCTATTCGATCGGTTTTGCGCGCTGGATGCGGCTGGTGCCGACAGCGACGTACCGCGTCTTCACCCGCATCCCGGCATAGGCCGCTATTTCTTGCCGAGGCTGCCGAGCGCCCCGAAGCGCTTGTTGAAGCGCGCCACCTGGCCACCCGCGTCGAGCATCGTGCCCTTGCCGCCGGTCCATGCCGGGTGGACGGTGGGGTCGATATCGAGGGTCATCGTATCGCCCTCCTTGCCCCACGTCGAGCGCGTCTGATACGTCGTGCCATCGGTCATCTTGATCGTGATGGCGTGGTAGTCGGGGTGAATGCCGGACTTCATGATTGTATCCTGAGAGAGCGGCTGGTTCCGACCAGCCCGGTAAAGAGCGTGCGCGCATACACGGGGCGTGAGGCGGGGGCAAGCTAGGGCGTTCGGCGCTGCAGATCGGAGCGCTGCGGTTAACCGTCCGGCGACCCCCGGCATGCAATAGTCTGCGGGCTGAGTCCTGCTTGCGTCTGCGTCCGTATCGTCCGGATCGTCCGGGCCTGCCATTTCCGGAGTGCACCGATGAGCTGGGCTGACCTCAAGGCGCGGTTGCAGAACCAGACCTATACAATCACCCGCGTCGCGGTTCCCAAAAGCTGGAGCATCGCGATGGACGGCCAGGGTGTCGACCCGCTGACCTTCACCGCGCTTGGACAGGGTACCAACAAGCTGGTCTGCCGCATCGACGGCCACCCGTGGGTCATGGCCTTCGGCTGGAGCGGTCGCGCGCTTGAAAGGACGTCGTTCAAGGAAGAGGTCGATACGCTCGAGGCGCTCGGTTTCCGCGGCGTCAACGTGCCCGCTCCGTTCCTCGGCGGCGTTCACGCCGATTTCGTTTTCAGCATCACCACTTACGACGACGGCAACGAGGTCGTCGTCCCGGCCTTTCTGCAGGAATATCTCAATTTCGCCGACTTCGACGAGATGCCGAAGAAAGTCCCGGCCGAACGCGACAATTGGGCCAAGGTCAAGATCGTTCCCGGCAACCGCGTCCCGCTGACCATCGAGAAGACGCTGACCGACATCAACAAGATCAAGGACGTCTTCGCGGTCCTGCCGTGGGGCGATTTCCAGGTGATGTACAACAAGATTTCGGGAGCGATCCTCGTCTTCGACCCGCTCAAGACCGATCCGAACGCGCTCGCCTACAAGAAGTCGATCGATACCTGGCTCGCCGATATCGCCGAGGCGAAGGCATCGACCGCAAGGGCGCAGGTCGTCTTCCAGAAACTCGTCGGGATGGCCAACACCCCCGGCGACCGGCGCAAATCCTTCTGACGCGCCGCGGCGGTTGAGCGCGCCGCCGCTCCCCCCTATACCCCCGCCCATGTCCCAGACCATCGGTACGCCCCTCCTCGCCTCCGCCGACACGCGGCTCAATGCCGATGCGATGGCGGCGCTCGTTGCGGAACTGCGCGAACTCGCCGGAACCATCGCGCTCGGCGGGCCCGAGGCGTCGCGGGCGCGGCACGTCGCGCGCGGCAAGCTGCTGCCGCGCCAGCGTGTCGAGCGGCTGTGCGACGCGGGCACGGCGTTCCTCGAAATCGGGCAATTCGCGGCGCACGGGGTCTATGAGGACGACGTGCCGGCGGCGGGGATGATCGCGGGCGTCGGGCAGGTGGCGGGGCGGCTGTGCGTCGTCGCCGCCAACGATCCGACGGTCAAGGGCGGCAGCTACTACCCGCTGACCGTCAAGAAGCATCTGCGCGCGCAGGAGATCGCGGCGCAGAACGACCTGCCCTGCATCTATCTCGTCGACAGCGGCGGGGCCAACCTGCCGCGTCAGGACGAGGTCTTCCCCGACCGCGAGCATTTCGGGCGCATCTTCTACAATCAGGCGAACATGAGCGCCGTCGGGATCGCACAGATAGCCGTGGTGATGGGCAGTTGCACGGCGGGCGGCGCGTACGTCCCCGCGATGTCCGACGAGAGCATCATCGTCCGCGACCAGGGCACGATCTTTCTCGGCGGCCCGCCGTTGGTCAAGGCGGCGACGGGCGAGGAAGTGACCGCCGAAGACCTTGGCGGCGGCGATGTCCACGCGCGCCTGTCGGGAGTCGTCGATCACCTCGCCGACGACGACGCGCATGCGCTGGAGATCGCGCGCACCATCGTCGCCACGCTGCCCCGCGCGCCCGCGCCAGCCTTCGACGCGCCGCGCCCGCCGCGCTTCCCGGCCAGCGACCTGCACGGCCTCGTGCCCCTCGACACGCGCCAGCCGCACGATGTCCGCGAGATCGTCGCGCGCCTCGTCGACGCCAGCGAATTCCACGAGTTCAAGCCGCTGTACGGCGAGACGCTCGTTACCGGCTTCGCGCATATCGAGGGCATGCCGGTCGCGATCGTCGCCAACAACGGCATTTTGTTTTCCGAGTCGGCGCTCAAGGGCGCGCATTTCATCGAGCTGGCGTGCGCGCGCAAAATCCCGCTGCTGTTCCTGCAGAACATCACCGGCTTCATGATCGGCCGCAAATACGAGAATGAGGGCATTGCCAAGCACGGTGCCAAGATGGTCACCGCCGTCGCCTGCGCCGCCGTGCCCAAGCTGACCGTCGTCATCGGCGGCAGCTTCGGCGCGGGCAACTACGGCATGTGCGGGCGGGCCTATTCGCCGCGCTTCCTGTGGATGTGGCCCAATGCGCGGATCAGCGTGATGGGCGGCGAGCAGGCGGCATCGGTGCTCGCCACCGTCAAGTCGGGCGGGTTCAAGTCGCCGGCCGAGGAGGAGGCGTTCAAGGCCCCGATCCGCGACCGCTACGAGCGCGAGGGCGCGCCGCTCTACGCTAGCGCGCGCCTGTGGGACGACGGCGTCATCGACCCTGCCGACACCCGCGCCGTGCTGGCACTCAGCCTCGCGGCGGCACTGCAGCAGCCGGTCGGCGAGACGCGCTTCGGGACATTCCGGATGTAAATCAGCAGGCGGCTGACCCAATCTCAGCGAGGCCCCCGAGTACGCTCCGCAGCCCCGCCAGGCTCTCGCGGTGCGTCAGGTCGAGGTGGAGCGGCGTCACCGAGATATAGCCGTGATGGATCGCTTTGAGGTCGGTCTCGTGCCCCGGCACCTCGACCTCGCGGCCATAGCCGAACCAGAAATAGGGGAAGCCGCGCGGGTCGACGCGGGCGTCGAGGGCAATATGGCCGTAGTCGCGAAAGCCCTGCTCGGTGACGCGAACGCCGCGCACCTCGCTCGCCGGCCCGCCGGGGAAGTTGATGTTGACGAGCATGCCCGGGGCCCAGTCGGCGGCGACGAGACGCGCGACGATCGCCGCGCCGTGCGCCTCGGCGACCTCGAAGCGCTCCTGTCCGGCGGTGTAGTCGCGCATCGCCTGGCTCAATGCGACCGAGCGGATGCCCGCGAGACAGCCCTCCATCGCCGCCGATACGGTGCCCGAATAGGTCACATCCTCGGCAAGGTTGCCGCCGCGATTGACCCCCGACAGGATCAGATCGGGCTTCGCGTCCTTGAGGACGTGGCCGAGCGCCAGCATGACGCAGTCGGTCGGCGTGCCGCGCACCGCAAAGCGCCGCTCGCCGAGCTGGCGCAGCCGGATCGGCTCGCTGAGCGTCAGCGAATGCCCCGCCCCCGACTGTTCCTCCTGCGGCGCGACGACCCAGACATCGTCGGACAGCTGCGCCGCGATCTTTTCCAGCGCAACGAGGCCGGGGGCGTGGATGCCGTCGTCGTTGGTGACGAGAATGCGCATTGGCGGAAGGTCTTTCGAGAAGGGGCGAGCGGCGTCGCGGTCGTGACCGCGTCGGCAGCCCTCCCTAGCCCCGTCCTGCTGGCGAACGCCAGCAACCATCGCGCGGCTGGAGATTTGTCGGTCGCAAGCCCTTACGCGGGATGCTGGCGGGCGCCAGTATGACGGGGCGATAGTTAGGGTTGTTAGCGCCGTAAAACCTCAGCTCCGCAGCGTTTCCTGAAACCGCAGCGGCTGCCCGCCCGCCGCGCCCTGGAGTTCGGCCTCCCACATGACGCGCTCGCCGCGTATCACCGTACCGACGGGCCGCCCGGTCAGCGTGTCGCCCTCGAACGGCGACCAGCCGCAGCGGCTCGCCAGCCAGTCGCCCGTCACCGTCCAGCGCGCTTTCAAATCGACCACCGAATAATCGGCGTCGAAGCCGACCGCGATGCGGCCCTTGCCGACGAGGCCGAACAACCGCACCGCGCCGCTCGCGGTCAGGTCGACGAGGCGATCGAGGCTCAGCCGCCCCGCCGCGACATGGTCGAGGAGCAGCGGCAGCAGCGTCTGCACCCCCGGCATCCCCGACGGCGACTTGGGGTATTCCTGCGCTTTCTCCTCGATCGTGTGCGGTGCATGGTCCGAGCCGACGACATCGGGCACGCCCTGCCGCAGCCAGTGCCACAGCCCGGCACGGTGCGAGCCCGAACGGATCGGCGGGTTCATCTGGGCGTAGGTGCCGAGGCGCGGATAGGCCTCCTCGCCCGCCAGCGTCAGGTGCTGCGGCGTCACCTCGCAGCTCGCGATGCCCTTGTTCTGGCCAAGGAACTCAAGCTCGGCGGGCGTCGTGATATGCAGCACGTGGACGCGCCGCCTCGCCGCGTGCGCCAGCCGGACGATACGCCGCGTCGCCAGCATCGCGCTCTCGTCGTCGCGCCAGACCGGATGGCTCGACGGATCGCCGGGGACGCGCAGCCCCTCGCGGTCCTTCATCCGGTATTCGTCCTCGGCATGGATCGCGACGCGCCGCGTCCCGCTCGCCAGCACGCGCGCCAGCGTCGCGTCGTCGCTGACCAGCAGGTCGCCCGTCGATGCCCCCATGAATACCTTGATGCCGCAGCAGCCTGGCAGCATCTCGAGCTCGCCGAGGTGATCGGCATTGGCCGCCGTCGCGCCGACGTAGAAGGCGTGGTCGCACCACATCCGTCCTGCCGCGCGCGCCAGCTTGTCGGCGAGCGCTGCCGCCGTGTCGGTGTTGGGCTTGGTGTTGGGCATCTCAAACACCGCCGTCACCCCGCCGAGCACCGCCGCGCGGCTGCCGCTCGCGAGGTCCTCCTTGTGATCGAGCCCCGGCTCGCGAAAATGCACCTGCGTGTCGATGACGCCGGGGAGGATCGTCAGCCCGGTGCAATCCTGCGTCGCCGCCGCGTCGCCCTGCCCGCGCGGCAACAGCGCCGCAGTCCTGCCGCCCGCCACCGCGAGATCGGCGTCGACGAGCCCGCCGGGCGTATACACGGCGGCGTTGCGGAGGATGAGGTCGAAGGTTTGGCTCATGCACGCCACTCTACCCCCGTCATGCTGGCGGACGCCAGCATCCATCCATCCGCACGGGGACAGTTGGATGCTGGCGTTCGCCAGCATGACGGGAGTATGAGTCGAGCATGCCGACCGCGCACCTCACCGACCGTGCCGTTCTCCGCATTGGCGGCGACGAGGCGCGCGATTTCCTGCAGGGTCTGCTGACCAACGACGTGAGCGGTGCCCTGCCCGTCTATGCCGGGCTGCTCACCGCGCAGGGCAAGCACCAGTTCGACATGATCCTCCACGAGGGCGGCGGCGAGATTCTCGCCGATGTCTCGGCGACGCACGCCGAGGCGCTGCTCAAGCGGTTGTCGATGTACCGTTTGCGCCGCGCGGTGACGATCGACGCGAGCGACGTGCAGGTGTTCGCGCGGTGGGACGCTTTCGACGACGATCCCGACGGCGAACATGCCGCCGATCCGCGCCTGCCCGAACTCGGCGACCGGTGGCTCGGTTTTCAGGCGCGCGGGCGGGCGAGCCTCGCCGACTACCACGCGCACCGGCTGGCGCTCGGCGTCCCCGACACGGCGGAGATGGCCGACCTGCTGTGGCTCGAAACCGACGCCGCCGAACTGTCCGGCGTGTCATTCACCAAGGGCTGCTACGTCGGGCAGGATAACACCGCGCGGATGCACCACAAGGACCGGCTGCGTCGCCGCCTGCTGCCGGTGCGCCTGACCGGCCCGGCGTCCGACGCCCCGCTGATGGCGGGCGGGCGCGAGGCCGGGACGCTGCGGTCGCGGCACGGCGATCTCGGCATGGCGTACCTGCGGATGGAATATGCCGACGGGGTGCTGACGCAGGACGGCGCGCCCGTCGACCTGCTGTGGCCGCGATGGCTGCCCCGTGACGCGGGATAGACCAAGCCGCACGGGGTTCCGTCATCGCGTTCCCCACCGTTAAGACAGGCGCATGGCTTCCCCTGCTCCCGCCCCCGCGACGCCGACGCCGATCGCGGACCTACTCGACCGGCCGGGCCAGCTTCGCCACCTGACCGTCGGCACCTATCACTGGGTGCGCGCCGACAGCCTCGCGGCGATGATCGGCGCGGGCGCGGCGGTGCTGCTCTACCTGATCTTCGTCGGCGTGCGCGTCGGCGCGTGCCGCCTGCTCGGCGACGGCCACGATCTGACGACGTGGCGCGGCTTCCTGTTCCGCATGATCAAGCGAACGCGGAGTTTCTTCCTCGCGATGCTGGCGGTCCATCTTGTGGTGCGCTTCGTCGCGCCGCCGGGGACGCTGCTCACCGTCATTCGCTTCGGCTTCACCGTGGCGGCCGTGGTGCAGGGCGCGGTGTGGGTGCGCGTCCTCATCCTCGGCCTCGTCATGCGCCGCGCGTCGGCGGGCGAAGACCATCACACGCTGAGCGCCGCGATGGGCATCATCACGGTGCTGGTCAATGTCGTCGTCTGGTCGATCGCGGCGATCCTGCTGCTCGACAATATCGGGGTCAACGTCACCGGGCTGGTGGCGGGGCTCGGCGTCGGCGGCATCGCCATCGGCCTCGCCGCGCAGGGCATCTTCGGCGACCTGTTCGCCGCGCTGGCGATCCTGTTCGACCAGCCGTTCCGCATCGGCGACACGATCAGGTTCGGCGACGTGACGGGGCGCGTCGAGGCGATCGGGCTCAAGACGGTACGCATCCGCGCCATCACCGGCGAGCAGGTCATCGTCTCGAACGCCAAGCTGCTCGAACAGCAGATCCGAAACCTGCGCCGCATCGAGACGCGGACGACGACGATGACGCTGCAACTCGACCACGGCGCGAGCGCAGCGCAGCTTCGCGCGGTCCCCGCGATGATCGCGCGCGCCTTCGAGCCGGTCGCCGGTGCCGACTTCCACCGCGCCCACATCACCGCGCTGACGGCGATCGCCATCGAGGTCGAGGTCGAGTTCGCCGTCCACGAACAACCGCTGGCGGCAACGCTCGACGCGCGGCAGGCAGCGATCCTGGGAATACTGGAGGGACTGGCTGAACTGGGTCTGCAGGCGGCGGACACGACACCGCGGAGCGCCGGGCGCGGCGCGGGGCAATCGACTGCGGCGGCGGATGCAAGCGTCGAGAGCACCGGCGCGCAACCCTGACACAGTGCGACATCGCCGCCCGGTCTCTATCCAACGACACGATTGCACGGGTGTAACGAGCGGGCGCATAATCGACGGGCGACGTCGCCGCCCGAGTCGTGCGTCGAACAAGGGGATCTTGCCATGAAGCTTTCAGCCTGCCTTGCCGCCACGGCGCTCGCTTGCGCCGCGTTGCCCGCCACCGCCGCGATCTACACCACGACGTTGAGCGGCGCGAACGAGATCCCCGCCAACGCCTCGACCGCGAGTGGCACCGGTTGGCTCGAACTCGCGAGCGACGGCAATTCGATCCACGTCATGCTGAGCTGGACCGGGTTGACCAATAACGCCGGGGCGGGCCACGTCCATTGCTGCTCGGGCCCCGCCGCCAATGCGCCGGTGGCGATCGGCTTCTCGCCGTCGCCGACGACCTCGGGGTCGCTCGATGCCTTCTACAACCTGACGCTGCTGTCGACCTATGGCGGCGGCTTCCAGTCGGGCCAGCCGGTGGCGGTCAAGCGCGCCGCATTCCTCGCCGGTCTCGCGGCGGGCCAAACCTACTTCAACATCCATGACGCCCCGAGCTTCGGAGGCGGCGAGATTCGTGGCCAGCTGGCGCTCGCCTCGGTTCCCGAGCCCGCGGCCTGGGCGCTGATGATCGGCGGCTTCGGCCTCGTCGGCGGGGCGCTGCGTCAGCGCCGGGCGGTCGCGGCCTGAAAATTGGGGCGCGGGCGTTTGGTGCCCGGCAACCTCAAGCCGCAGCCAATGCCCGCGCCGCCAATTCCGGCTCTGCGTCGATGACCTTGAAATAAGCCCGCACTGCTGGGGGCGGCATGTGACGGCCGATTTCGTATTGCCGGATGTTGGCGACGGGGATGCCGTAGCGCGCGCCAAACGCCTCCTGGCTGAGGCCGAGGCGGCTCCGCAGACGGCGAATGCGGCGGCCCATCAGGCCGCGCTCGACGCCCGCGACGCTGACCGGAAAATCCTCGGGATCATTCGGGTCCGCCGGAATGGCGATCATAGTTTCCTTGTTCACCGCCATTACTCCTTCTCACCGAAATCATTCGCACCGCATCGCCACGCCAGACATGGACTGCGGTCCATAGATTCCCGTCGACTCTGCCGATCACCTTGGCGCGATCCTCACCATCGATCGGACGTGACGAACTGACGACCACGTGATCGCGGTCGTCGAACACCCGCCGCCCGAACGCCAGCGACACGCCGTGCTTTAAGCGGTTGATCTCGTCCTTGTCGGGATCGAACTCCACCCTCATGCCGAACTGTGTGTATCACACGATAAGGCGCGCGGACAGACTGTCCGCGCGCCACAAAAAAATAGGCTGATCCGCTCTGGTATCGGCACCAGTCGGCCGAAGCGGCGAGCGCTTAAGCGGCCTTCTCCTTGAGTGCGATGCGCACCGGCTGCTTGATTCCCGAGACGACTTCGCGGTCGACAATCACTTCCTCGACGCCGTCGAGGCCGGGGAGGTCGAACATCGTGTCGAGCAGGATCGATTCCATGATCGAGCGCAGCCCGCGTGCGCCGGTCTTGCGTTCGATCGCACGCTTGGCGATCGACGACAGCGCGTCGGTCTCGAAGCTCAGCTTGACGCCCTCCATCTCGAACAGGCGGGCGTATTGCTTGCTCAGCGCGTTCTTGGGCTCGGTCAGGATCTTGATCAGCGCGGGCTCGTCGAGGTCCTCGAGCGTCGCGATGACGGGCAGCCGCCCGATGAACTCGGGGATCAGGCCGAAGCGCAGCAGGTCCTCGGGCTCGCACTGGCGCAGCATCGCGCCGGTTCGGCGCTCGTCGGGCCCCGCGACGTGTGCGCCGAAGCCGATCGACTTGCCCTGCAGCCGGTCGCCGATGATTTTCTCCAGTCCATTGAACGCGCCGCCGCAGATGAACAGGATATTGGTCGTGTCGACCTGCAAAAACTCCTGCTGCGGGTGCTTGCGTCCGCCCTGCGGGGGCACGCTCGCGGTGGTGCCTTCCATGATCTTGAGCAGCGCCTGCTGGACGCCCTCGCCCGACACGTCGCGGGTGATCGAGGGGTTGTCCGCCTTGCGGCTGATCTTGTCGATCTCGTCGATGTAGACGATGCCGCGCTGCGCCCGCTCGACGTTATAATCCGACGCCTGGAGCAGCTTGAGGATGATGTTCTCGACATCCTCGCCGACGTAACCCGCCTCGGTCAGCGTCGTCGCATCGGCCATCGTGAAGGGCACGTCGAGGATGCGCGCGAGCGTCTGCGCGAGCAGGGTCTTGCCGCAGCCGGTCGGCCCGACGAGCAGGATGTTCGACTTCGACAGCTCGACGTCGGCGCCCTTCGCACCGTGGTTCAACCGCTTGTAATGGTTGTGCACCGCCACCGACAGGACGCGCTTGGCGTGCTGCTGGCCGATGACATAATCGTCGAGGACCTTGCAGATTTCGCGCGGCGTCGGCACGCCGTCCTTGGTCTTGACCAGCGCGGTCTTGGTTTCCTCGCGGATGATGTCGTTGCACAACTCGACGCATTCGTCGCAGATGAACACCGTCGGACCCGCAATGAGCTTGCGGACCTCGTGCTGGCTCTTCCCGCAAAACGAGCAGTAGAGCGTGTTCTTCGAGTCCCCGCCACTCAACTTGGTCATGGGCTTCCTCTCCGGCCGACTGGCACTCTAGCGGCCTTGTGCGCCCGGCGGCAAGCGATGCCGCCGATTCCCGGTCACATTAACGCAATATCAGGCGCGATGGGTTAACGCGCCGGTGATTCTTGTCGGGGGTGTCAGGCCGCGCGAAGCCCCGCCTCGTTCTCGATCGGCGTCGGACGCTTGTCCTCGATCGAGTCGATGAGGCCGAACGCCTTGGCTTCCTCGGCGGACATGAACTTGTCGCGGTCCATCGCACGCTCGATGGTGTCAAGGTCCTGCCCCGTATGCTTGACGTACAGCTCGTTCAAGGCGTGCCGGACGCGGATGATTTCGCGCGCCTGGATTTCGATGTCCGACGCCATGCCCTGCGTGCCGCCCGACGGCTGATGGATCATGATGCGCGCGTTGCGCAGCGCGACGCGCATCCCCGGCTCGCCCGCCGCGAGCAGGAAGCTGCCCATCGACGACGCCTGCCCGACGCAGACGGTACCGACCTTGGGGCGGATGTATTGCATCGTGTCGTAGATCGCCATGCCCGCCGTGATCACCCCGCCCGGCGAGTTGATGTACATGAAGATGTCCTTCTTCGGATTCTCCGATTCGAGGAACAGCAGCTGCGCGACGATCAGCGAGGCCATGCCGTCCTCGACCTGGCCGGTGACGAAGATGATGCGCTCGCGCAGCAGGCGCGAAAAAATGTCGAATGAACGCTCGCCGCGGTTCGACTGCTCGACGACCATCGGCACGAGCATGTTGGTTGGGTCGATCATTTTGGGGTGTCCCTCCGAGAGAGGCCAAGGTCGGATGTTTCGCGGCGGGTTACAAGGGGGGACGCGCACGCCGCCATCGCGCCGAAGTCGTCATCTTGCTGGCCGCCCCGAAATTGTCGTCATGCTGGCGGACGCCAGCATCTATCGTTCCGCGCGCGGACGGGTGGATGCTGGCGTGCGCCAGCATGACGGCGAGGATTGCTATTCCTTCGCCTTCTTCGCCCGCTTCGCCTTCGGTTTGGCGTCGGCGGCCACCGGCTCCTCGACCGCACCGATCGTCGCGGCGGCGTCGGCGACGGCTTCGGCGAGCACCTCGGCCGGAACCTCCGTCTTCGCTTTCTTCGCGCGCGCCGCTTTCACCGGAGCGGCCTCAATCGCAGGCTCGTGCCCGTGATCGTGATCGCAATCCGGCCCGTGGACGTGGCCGCCCGGTGTCTCGTCGTCGCTTTCGATCTCGGCGGTCAATTGCTCGCGCGTCACGCTGCGCTCGGTGACTTCGGCCTTGCCGATCAGGTAATCGACGACCTTGTCCTCGTACAGCGGGGCGCGGAGCTGCGCCGCCGCCATCGCGTTCTCCTGGAAATACTTGATGACCTGGTCGCGCTCCTTGGGATAGCGGCTCGCCTCCTGAGCGATCAGGCGGTTCATTTCGGTCTGGTTGACCGTGACGCCGCCCTGCTGGCCGATCTCGGACAGGAGCAGGCCGAGGCGCACGCGCCGTTCGGCAATACGCCGATATTCGGGCTTCTCGGCCTCGAGCCTGGCCATCGCGCCATCCTTGTCGTCGTCCTGCGCGGCTTCGGCCTCGAGTTGCTGCCAGATCTGCGCGAATTCCGCATCGACCATGCCCTGCGGCACCGCGAAATCATGGCTCGCGGCGAGCGCATCGAGGAGCTTGCGCTTCATGTGGGTGCGCGTCAGCTGGCTGAGTTCACTGTTCAGCTGGTCGCCGAGGATTTCCTTGAGAGCGTCGAGGCTGTCGATGCCGAGGCCCTTGGCGAAGTCGTCGTCGAGGACGGTCTCGGCGGCGATCTCGACGGATTTGACTGTCACCGCGAACTCGGCGGCGCGCCCCTTGAGGCGGTCGACGTTGTAGTCCTCGGGGAAGGTCACCTTGACCGTCCGCGCCTCACCCGCAGCTGCGCCGACGAGTTGATCCTCGAAGCCGGGGATGAGCTGGCCCGAACCGAGTTCGACGCGCATGTCTTCGCCGGTGCCGCCGTCGAACAGCTTGCCGTCGACCGATCCCGCGAAGTCGATCGTCACCGCGTCGCCCATCGTCGCCGCGTGACCGTCGGGAGCGGCCCCATAGCTCTTCTGCTGGCCCGCGAGGCGCTGCAGCGCGCCGGTCATGTCGTCGTCGCTCGGCGTCACGACGAGCTTCTCGAGCTTCAGCCCGTCGATCTGCGGCGCTTCGATCACCGGCAGGACCTCGACCGCGACCTTGAAGTCGACGTCGGTGCTGTCGGCGACGGGCGCGTCGAGGGTGATCTCGGGCTGCATCGCCGGGCGCACCTGGTGCTCGGCGAGCAGCTGCTGGACGCTTTCGTTGACCGCCGCCTGCACCGCTTCGCTGCGCAGCTGCGCGCCGTGCATCTTCTTGACGAGATTGAGCGGCACCTTGCCGGGGCGGAAACCGGGCATGCGGACCTGCTTGGCGACCTCGATCGCCTGCGCGTCGATCTTGGCGGCGACGGCAGCGGCGGGGATATGCACGCTGTATTCGCGGCGAAGGCCCTCGTTCAACGTCTCGGCAATGCGCATGTCGTCTCGTTCTTTCCAAGGGCGCGGGGGGTGGTGCGGGCGAAGGGACTCGAACCCCCACATCTTTCGATACTGGTACCTAAAACCAGCGCGTCTACCAATTCCGCCACGCCCGCATCGGGTGAAGCCGCGCGGTCTATAGCAAGCAGGGGGCGAAGGGCAAGGCGCGGCACCATATCTGGCGCGCGAGCCGCGAACGCCCTATCTGCGGACGATGCCGACCCGCTTCGAGACCATCGTCAACCGCCGCCAGATCATCGACCGGCGCGTCGTCGGCGACGCGCTGCGCGCGGCGGCGGAGCGCGTCGACAGGTTCGAGGCGCGACGCGACGCGGCGGCACGGATCATCGGCGATGCCCTCGCCGAAGGCCGCATCGAACTCATCCGTCGCCTGCGCGAACGCCCGTCGCGCGGGCGCGAGGCGGCGACGGCACAGGCCTTCCTGACCGATCAGCTCCTCCGTCTGACCTTCGATTTCGTTACCACCTCGCTGTTTCCGCTCGCCAATCCGACGGCATCTGAACGCCTGACGCTGATTGCGGTCGGCGGTTACGGGCGCGGCGAGATGGCCCCGTATTCCGACATCGACATCATGTTCCTGACGCCCTGGAAACAGACGCCGTGGGGCGAGCAGGTGATCGAGACGATCCTTTACCTGCTGTGGGATCTCAAGCTCAAGGTCGGCCACTCGACGCGCTCGCTCGACGAAATGGTGCGGATGGCCAAGGCCGACCTGAGCGTCCGCACCGCGTTGATGGAATCACGCTTCGTGTGGGGCGACCGGGTGCTGTACGATGCGGCTGCCGTGCGCTTCCGCAAGGAGATCGTCGCGGGCAACGCGCGCGCCTTCATCGCCGAAAAGCTCGCCGAGCGCGACGCGCGCCACACGCGAATGGGCGACAGCCGCTATGTCGTCGAGCCCAATCTCAAGGAGGGCAAGGGCGGCCTGCGCGACCTCCACACATTGTTCTGGATCGGCAAGTTCGCCTATCAGGTCGAAACCGTCGAGGGGCTCGTCGACAAGGGCCTGCTGACCGCGCCCGAGCTGGCGCAGTTTCGCCGCGCCGAGAACTTCCTGTGGGCGGTGCGCTGCAACCTCCACGACATCGCCGGACGCGCCGAAGAACGCCTGACCTTCGACGTCCAGCGCGAGTTGAGCGTCCGCCTGCGCTACACCGAGCGCGCCGGAATGGCGGCGGTCGAGCGCTTCATGCGCCATTATTTCCTGATGGCGCGCACCGTCGGCGACCTGACCGGCCTGTTCCTCGCGCACGTCGAGGAGAGTTTCAGCCGCTCGGCGTGGCTGCCGAGCTTCACGCGGCGGCCACGCAAACTGGGCGGTTTCACGCTGCGCTCGGGGCGTATCGGCGCGCCGTCGGACGACTTTTTTCGGGCCGACCCGGTACGGCTGATCGAGATGTATGCGCTCGCCGACGCGCAGGGGCTCGAGGTCCACCCGCTCGCGCAACGACAGGCGGGGCGCGACGCCCATCTGATCGGCGAGGCCGTGCGCCGCGACGCGCGCGCCAACGCGCTGTTCCTCGGCCTGCTGACCTCGAAACTGACGCCGGAACGCGTCCTGCGCTGGATGAGCGAGGCCGGCGTGTTCGGGCGCTTCGTTCCCGACTTCGGGCGCGTCGTGGCGCAGATGCAGTACGACATGTACCATCACTACACCGTCGACGAGCACACCATTCGCGCCATCGGCCTCGTCGCGCGGATCGAGGCGGGCGAGCTGAAAGCCGACCATCCGTTGTCGAGCGCGATCATCCGCCAGCTCGTGTCACGGCGCGTGCTGTACGTCGCGGTGCTGCTCCACGACATCGCCAAAGGGCGCGGCGGCGACCATAGCCTGCTGGGGGCGGAGATCGCCGAACGCCTGTGCCCGCGCCTCGGGCTGAACCCGGCCGAGACCGAAACGGTGGCGTGGCTGGTGCGCTATCATTTGCTGATGTCGTCGACGGCGTTCAAGCGCGACCTCAGCGATTTCAAGACGATCCTCGACTTCGCAGAGACCGTGGCGTCTCCCGAGCGCTTGCGCCTGCTGCTGATCCTGACCGTCGTCGATATCCGCGCCGTCGGCCCGGGCGTCTGGAACGGCTGGAAGGGCCAGCTGCTGCGCGAGCTCTACGACGCCGCCGAGGAGGTGCTGCGCCTCGGCCACAAGCAGACCGGGCGCAGCGAGCGCATCTGTGCCAAGCAGGCCGCGCTCGCCGCCGAACTCGAGTGGCCGCAGCCTGAATTCGCGGCCTATGCGAAGCGGATGACCGAGGCGTACTGGATCGCCGAGCCGCACGATGTTCTGGTCAAGAACGCGGTGCAGGTCGAGAAGGCCGACTTCGACAAGAGCGCGCTGTCGATCGGGATGCAGGTCGACGCCGCCAGCGGCACGACGCTGGTGACGGTCTATGCCGCCGACCATCCGGGGCTGTTCTACCGCATCGCCGGGGCGATCTCGCTGGGCGGCGCGAACATTCTCGATGCGCGCATCCATACGACACGCGACGGGCAGGCGCTCGACAATTTCGTCATCGCCGATCCGCTCGGGCGGCCGTTTGCCGAGACCTCGCAGCTGGCGCGCCTCAAGCGCACGATCGAGGACGTGCTGACCGGCAAGGTGCGCCTTGCCGACCGCCTCGCGGCGCGCCCGCTCGCCCGCCGCCGCGCCGAGGTGTTCCGCGTCGCGCCCAACGTGCTGATCGATAACCGCGCGTCGAACCGCTATTCGGTCGTCGAGGTCGCGGCACTCGACCGCCCTGCCCTGCTGTTCTCGCTGACCCACGCGCTGTTCCAGGCGCGCCTGACGATCCACAGCGCGCACATCGCGACCTACGGCGAGCGCGCCACCGACACCTTCTACCTCACCGACCTGACCGGCGCGAAGGTCGATAATGCGGCGCGCCTGCGCGCCCTCGAAGCGCGGCTGCTCGAGCTGGCCGGGGCCGATGTCGAGGGGATCGAGGCGGTCGCGGCGGAGTAGGTCTTGCGGCTCCCGCCTCGCCCCGTGAGCGCTTGCGAACGGAGAGCGGGGAGGGGTGGGAGCAGCTCAGTAGGTCAGCCGCACCGACAGCCTGAAGTCGCGCCCCGGCAGCGGCGCGAAGTCCTTGAGGAACGACGCGTGGCGCCGCGCGTCGACGTCGAAGATGTTGTTGACCGACGCGACGACGCTTAGCGCGGGCCGGTCCTCGAACGGCTTGACGCTGACACTGGCGTTGACCAGCGTGAAATCGTCGGTCTGGGTCTCGAAGTTCGACACCTTGTTCTGCCGCCCCGAGTATTCGGCCTCGACACGCGCGCTGGCGCGGTCGCTGGCGATGCTGACCCCGCCGAGAACGCGGAACGGCGGAATACGCGGCACCGGGCCGAGACCGTTCAATAGCTTGGCATTGACATAATCAGCGAGCGCATCGACGCCGAGCGCATAGTCGCCGAACTTCGCCAGCGTCAGCGCGCCCTGCGCTTCGGCACCGTAATAGCGCGCGCGACCGGCGCGGTACTGGAACACCGGGAGACCGCTCTCCGCGTCGACATCGGCGGTCTGGTCTTCGTAGATATAGTTCCTGAAGTGCGTGTAATAGACCGAGCCCTCGAAGCTGTAGCCGGGGCCACTGCCGCGCAGGACCGCCTCCGCGCCGTCGGCCATCTCCTTGCGGAAACTCCGGTCGCCGATCTCGAACGCCTGCGTGCCGCCGTGCGGACCGTCGGCCAGCAGCTCCTCCGCCGCCGGCGCGCGCTCGGTATGCGATAGGTTGACGCCAAAGCGCACGCCGTCAGCCACCGCAACGCTGCCGCCGACCGAACCCGAATACGCATTGAATTTACGGTCGAAGACGTTCGGATTGCCCCGGAACGTCGGCAGGCGCGTCTGCACTTCGGTGTGTTCGTAGCGCCCCGACGCCTCCGCCTTGAACTGTCCGAAGTCGAAGGTCTGCAGCGTGAACACGCCGACCTGGTTGGTCGCGTTCTTCGGCACGAATGCCTCGTCGCCGATGATGTCGAAGTCGCGGATGAGGAACTGGACGCCGCTCGCGCCCTGCCACGCGCCACGTTTGGCCTGCGCCACCTCGATGCGCCCTTCCATGCTCTTGTTGAGGAATGTCGTGTTGACGACATTCTCGTCGGACAGCTCTTCGTGCCGGTAGTCGGCGAAGCCATAGCGCGCGCTCAGCTTTTCGAGGAAGCCGTCGCCGAGGTCGAGGCTGGCGCGCGCGTCGACGCGTGTCTGCCGGACATGCAGGTGAACGAACTCGCCCTCGCCGGTCGCCGTATCGAAGCGCGCCGGGGTGCCATAGACGCTATCGTAGTGGCTGACCGCGAAGCCGCCCGAGCCGTTGTCGTCGATCAGCGCGAGGCCGCCGGCGAACTGATAGGTCCGCGCCGCCGAATTGGGCAACGTGCCGCGCTGGCCGGCGAGGGCGATGGCGTCGGCGTTGCCGCTCGCCAACGCATCAGCGCGCGCGCGGCGCGACAGAAGAAAGCCGCCGATGTCGAGGTCGTCGGTCTTGAGATAGCTGCCGTCGGCATGGACGACGACTTTGGATGAGATCGGCACGTCGAGCACCGCGCCGCCCTCGCGCTCGTTCGCCGCCGAACCATAGGTGCCCAGAATATCGACATGCGCCAGTTCGTCGGGCACGGCGCGCGGAATGCGCGTGTCGATGACGTTGACGACGCCGCCGATCGCCGACGAGCCGTAGAGCAGCGACGCCGGGCCGCGCAGCACCTCGATGCGCTCGGCGAGTTGCGGATTGACGACGACGGCATGGTCGACCGAGGTGTTCGATACGTCGAAGCTGCCGATGCCGTCGGTCAGCACGCGGATGCGCTCGCCCTGCAGACCGCGCAGCACCGGGCGCGAGGCATTCGGGCCGAAGGCGGTCGAGCTGACCCCCGGTTGGCGCGCCAGCGTCTCGCCGATCGTCGAGCGGATCTGGCGGGTCAGCTCGGCACCCTGGATGACGGTCGTTCCCGATAGGATATCGATGCGGTTGCGGGGCAGCGACGCGGTCACGATGATATCGGCGGACAGCGGGGTATGCGTATCGGCCCCGTCGGCGGCGTCATCGGCAGCAAACGCCGCGACCGGGCCGCAGGCGGCGACCATCGCACCAAACATCAACCAGGCACGCAGCGTCATTCGATTACTCCCGAGGTCAAGCCGGGGCCGGTATCGTGTAACAACATATCATGTCAACTTCGATCCGCTGCGCGCGCGTGACGGCGCGCTGGTGGTCAAATGCCGTAGTGCGCGCGGACGATCGCCCAGCCCTCGGCGGCGCTGTCGACCATGTGGAACAGGTCGAGATCGCCGCGCGCGATGACGCCCTCGTCGGCGAGCGCCTCGAAGTCGACGACCTTCGCCCAGAAGTCGCGCCCGAACAGCAGGATCGGCAGCGCCGCGATCTTGCCCGTCTGGACGAGGGTCAGCAGCTCGAACATCTCGTCGAACGTCCCGAAGCCACCCGGAAACACCGCGACGGCGCGCGCACGCATCAGGAAGTGCATCTTGCGCAGCGCGAAATAGTGGAATTGGAAGCTCAGCCCCGGCGTGACATAGGGGTTGGGCACCTGCTCGAACGGCAGCACGATGTTGAGCCCGACAGACGGCGCGCCGACGTCCGCCGCCCCCCGGTTGGCGGCCTCCATGATCGACGGGCCGCCGCCGGAGCAGACCGTAAACCAGCGCTCATCCATGCCCTCGCCGCTCGCCAGCCGCGCCAGCTTGCGCGCTTCGTCATAGTATTTCGAGTTCGCTGCGAGCCGCTCGGCGATCTTCTTCTGCTCAGGGGTCTTCGCTGCGTCGATGACG
>CAXTSL010000056.1:0-20660 GCA_964246975.1 uncultured Sphingomonadaceae bacterium | reverse complement strand
CAGGGCTATCAGATCAGCCAGCTCTACCACCCCATCGTCGGCGAGGGCGCGCTGACCGTCGAGCCCGAGGGCGAGGCCCCCAAGACCATCGGCATCGAGCGCATCCATCTCGAGCAGGATGCCGGCAAGTCGGTCCACGACCAGTCGCCGGGGCTCAGCCACGTCGACCTCAACCGCTCGGGCGTCGCCTTGATGGAGATCGTCTCGAAGCCCGACATGCGCTCGCCCGCGCAGGCCGGGGCGTATGTCCGGAGCTTGCGCGAAGTCCTGCGCTACGTCGGCAGCTGCGACGGCAATATGGACGAAGGCTCGATGCGCGCCGACGTCAATGTCAGCGTCCGCAAGGCCGGTGCCGAATTCGGCACGCGCACCGAGACCAAGAACATCAACAGCGTGCGTTTCGTCATGGCGGCGATCGAGCACGAGGCGCGGCGGCAGGTCGACGTTCTCGAAAGCGGCGGCATCATCGTCCAGGAAACCCGCCTGTTCGATCCCGACAAGGGCGTGACGCGCTCGATGCGCTCGAAGGAGGACGCGCACGACTATCGCTACTTCCCCGACCCCGACCTGCTCCCCGTCGAGCTGTCCGACGAATTCATGGCTGCGTGCGCCGCGAGCCTGCCCGAACTGCCGTCGGCGAAGCGTACGCGCTACGAGGCGGTGCTGGAGATCAGCCCGTACAACGCCGCCGTGCTGACCGCCGACAAGGACACCGCCGACTGGTTCGAGGCGCTCCTCGCCACCGGCGCGCCCGCCAAGGCTGCCGCGAACTGGGTGACGGGCGAACTGTTCGCCGCCTTGAAGCGCCTCGACCGCGATATCGCTGCATCGCCCGTCACCCCGGCGGCGGCGGGCGAACTCCTTTCGCTCGCCGCCGACGGCACGCTGTCGGGGCCGCTGGCCAAGCAGGTCTTCGAGATCATGCTCGACACCGGCGACGCGCCCGGCACCATCGTGGAGGCACGCGGCCTGCGTCAGGTCCGCGACACCGGCGCGATCGACGCGACCATCGCGGGCATCCTCGCGGCCAACGCCGACAAGGTCGCGCAGTATCGGGGCGGCAAGGAGGCGCTGTTCGGTTTCTTCGTCGGCCAGACGATGAAGGCGATGGGCGGCAAGGCCAGCCCTTCGGTGGTCAACGAGCGGCTTCGGGCGGCGCTGGCGTCGTAATTCTTCGCGAATTTAACCATCTGTTTTCTTTACTTGTCCGGTACGATCGTCTAGAGCCGGGCTGGTAAGGCCGTGCGGTGGGCATGGTCGTCGAGGGGTAGCGTAGCGTGATTCGAGTTTTGTTCGCCGGCGTAGCTTTGTCTTTTGCCGTAGCTGCGGCGCCCGCCGCTGCGGTGACCCAGCTCACTTTCGATTTCGGTGGCGGCACGAACAACGCGAGCGTCGCGTCGATCGCACGAACCAATTCGTTCGTCACGCTGACCGCCACCGCGCTCAAATTCTTCGTCGCCCCCGGCTCGCTGACCAATTTGTCGCAGACGACCGGCACCGGCGCGACGATCCGCACGACGACGCCGGGCATCGGCGTCACCGGCGGGGCCGACACCAACCAGCTCGACACCAACACTCCGGGCACCGTCGCCGCCCCCGGCCGCGAGGCAATCCTCGTCAGCAGCAGCATTCCCAATTTCTCGCTGAGCGGGCTCAAGCTGTCGTATGTGGATAACGACGACACGCTGCAGGTCTATGGCGTCTCCTCGACCGGCGCGCTGACTTCGCTCGGCTACGGCGGGATCATCAAGGCGGCGAGCGGCAGCTCGCTCGGCGGCGCGGCGACGGGGGTCAACACGGCGGCCAACAACGGCACCACCGCGATCACGCTGATGACCCCGACGGCGTATTTTCAGCGTTATCTGTTCACCACCCGCGTCGGCGGCGACGTCAGTTTCATGGGCACGCTGGGCCAGGGCTATCGCATCGACACCATCACCGGGTCGGTTCCCGAGCCCGCGACGTGGGCGATGATGATCGTCGGCTTCGGCATGGTCGGCGTCGCCGCCCGCCGCCGGACGACCGCCATTTCGGCCTGAACCGGGTCTCGCCGACGACCGACCGGCCCGCCGTCCCGCAAGGGCGGCGGGCCTTTTCGTCGGTGCGCGGGTCGCCCTTCGACCCGTCAACCGGTTGTTGACCTTTTCGCCGGTATGATGACCGGGCGCGACCGGTGTGTTGGCTGCGCTTTGGCGTAAGGCGGCGACGAAATGATTGTCAAGGAAGCCGACGACCGGCGACGCGATATCCGCGCGCTCGAAAATCTCCTCGCGCTCGATCCAGGCGACATGGAGCGCCAGTATCGGATCGGCGATCAACTCCGCAATCTCGCCGCCGGGGCGAAGCAGGAGCGCGACGCGGCGCACCTGATGCAGCTTCACTACGGCAACAGCCGCGATTGGGCAGTCATCCACGACCTGCGCATCGAGCACGCGGGCGACGTGGCGCAGATCGACCACTTACTGATCAACCGCCTGCTCGAATTCTGGATTTGCGAAAGCAAGAGCGTCGCGCAGGGCATTGCCGTCGACGCCTACGGCGACTTCACCCGCTTCTACAATGGCAGGCAGCAGGGTATGGCATCGCCGATCGAGCAGAACGTCCGGCATATGAAGGTCATGCAACGCCTCCTCGATGCCGACGGTATCCGTCTGCCGACGCGGCTCGGCTTCACCATTCGGCCGGCGCTGAAGTGCCTCGTGCTGATCTCGTCGAATGCCCGGCTGACCCGCCCGAAGACGCCGGTTCCGGGCCTCGAATGCCTGATAAAAACCGACCAGCTCCACGCCACGATCGCGCGCGCCATCGACAGCGTTCCGGTGTTTCAGCTTGCCAAGCTCGTCGACAAATCGACGTTGTTCGACGTAGCGACGCAGGTCGCGGCGCTGCACCGACCGAAGGATTACAATTGGGCGCGGCGCTTCCCGGTACGCCAAGGTGCGACGCCGGCCGCCGCCGCACCCATGTCCCGGCCCTCGACACCCTTTGCGCCGGCCCCCTCCGACATCGAGCCGCAGCATCTCGGACGTACTCCCAGGCTGCCGCCGATCTGCGCGGCCTGCGCGGTCGTCGTCTCGGCGGGCGTGCGCGCCTATTGCCGCGCCAACGCCGAACGCTTCGGCGACGCCGTGCTGTGTCGGGAGTGCCAGCCCGCGCCGGGCGAGGCGCTCGCGTTCGCGATGCGCGAACGCGCCAGCGTGGCGCGCTGACCTTTATGGCGGCGTGCGCACCATTCTCGCTGTTCCTCGCCCGCCGACGGTTGCCGCGTGCCGAACGCGCTAGACTTCTCTTGACTCGATAACCGAATCAGCGCGGTGTGCGATGGTTGGAGTTCGTTGAGGCAGTTCGTCAAAGGAAGTCATCGAACAGTCCAGGATGCGCGCTGTCGGCAAATGGCGATCGCCGTCGACGCAAGTTCGGCTGTTTCTTCGTCAAGCTGGAGTAGTTTTGCGTAACAGGGGACCAACGATGTTTGCGTACTCGAATTGGACGATGCCGAAACGATATCGGTTTGTGATTACTGCGGCGTTCGTCTGTCTAGTGCCGGTTTCGGCAGGCGCCGTATCTCGGCTCGGGGCAGCCGCCGACTTCGCCATTCTCGGAGCGGCGGCAGTGACCAATGCGGGGGCGAGCGCGGTCGTCGGCGACATCGGCGTGTCTCCCGGCCTGTCGATCACCGGCCTGAATACCGTCGTCCTCGCCGGCGACACGCACGTCGGCGACGTGACCGCCTTCGCCGCGCAGGCTGCCGCCGGCAGGGCCTACGATCAGCTTTCGGCACTCGCCTTCGACGCCGACCTGTCGGGCACCGACCTCGGCGCGCTGGGCAGTCTCAGTCCCGGCGTTTATCGTTTCGTCACCGCCGCCGAACTGACCGGCGCGCTGATCCTCGATTTCGCCGGGCATCAGGCGGAGGCGTTCGTCTTCCAGATCGGGACCGCGCTGACCACCATCGCCGCCTCGCGGATCAGCGTCGTCAACGGCAGCGCCGACAGCGCGATCTACTGGCTCGTCGGCAGTTCGGCGACGCTCGGCGCGGGATCGACCTTCGCGGGCAATATCATCGCCGACCAGAGCATCACGCTCGCCGACGGTGCGAACATCCTGTGCGGGCGCGGGCTGGCGCGACACGGCGCGCTGACACTCATCTCCAACCTCGTGTCGAACGACTGCGCGGTCGGCGATCTCGGCTCGGGCCTCGGCGATTTCGGCAGCCACGGCTTCGACGGCTTCGGCAACGGCGGCCCGTCGAGCGCCCCCGAGCCGGGCGTCTGGGCGATGCTGATCGCCGGCTTCGGCGCGGTCGGTGCGCTGGCGCGGCGGTCGCGTCAGGCCGCCCACTCGCTGCGCCTATAGCCCTGCGCCCACAGCAGCGCGGTCAGGTCGCCGCGCCGGATATGGGCGTCCGCCGCCGCTGCTGCCCTGGGTTTGGCGTGAAAGGCGATGCCCAGCCCCGCCGTTTCGAGCATCGGGATGTCGTTGGCACCGTCGCCGACGGCGAGACAAAGGTCGAGCGGCACGCCCGCCGCGAGCAGTTCGGCGCGCTTGGTCGCAGCATCGACGACGGGACGCGCGACGGTGCCCGTCAACACACCGCCCGCGATGTCGAGGCGGTTGGCGACGACGCGCTCGAAGCCGATCTCGACACCCACCGGCCCGGCGAAAGCGGTGAAGCCGCCCGACACGAGGATCGTCCGCGCACCCTCCCCCCGCATCGTCGCGACCAGCGTCCGCGCCCCCGGCGTCAGCCGCACGCGCTCGGCGCGGCACCGGTCGATCGTCGTGGCGTCCAGTCCCTTAAGCAGCGCAACGCGCGCATCCAGAGCGGCGACGAAATCGAGTTCGCCCCGCATGGCGCGTTCGGTGACCGCCGCGACCTCGGCCTTGAGCCCCGCGTAATCGGCCAGCTCGTCGATGCACTCGCACCCGATCATCGTCGAATCCATGTCGGCAATGAGCAGGCGCTTGCGGCGGCCGCTGCCCGGCTGGACGACGATATCGGCGTGCGGCACGGCGGCCTCGAGCGCCGCGCGCGCCGCCGCTTGGCCCAGCCCCGCGAAACCGATATCGACCGCCGCACCGGCGTCGAGCCAATGGCCGCGCCCGACGTCGGCACCTGCCCCGCGCAACGCATCGCTTGCGGTTGCGGCGTCGCCCGCCGACAAGCCGTCGGCGATCAGCGTGGCGATAAGCATGGCCGACCTTCCCCTTCCGGCGCCCGGCGCCCCCCGCATCGGCGTTATCGCGGGCGCGACGGCCTCCGGCAAGTCGGCGCTGGCGATCGCCGTCGCGCGCGCGACGGGAGCGGTGATCGTCAACGCCGATGCCAGCCAGCTCTACGCCGACCTGCCGGTGCTCAGCGCGCAGCCCGGTGCCGACGACCGGGCAGCCGTGCCGCATCGCCTGTACGGCGTCCTCCACGGTGCCGAGGCGGGGTCGGCGGCATCGTGGGCGATGCTGGCGCGGGCCGAGATCGACGCCGCCCATGCCGCCGGCCGCCTGGCGCTGCTCGTCGGCGGCAACGGGATGTACCTGCGCGCGCTGCTCGACGGCATCGCGGCGGTGCCCGCGATCGACGCGGTGGTTCGTGCCGGCGTGCGGGACCTCGACCCGGCGGCGGCGCGCACGGCGCTCCAAGCCGAAGATCCTGCCGCCGCCGCGCGCCTGCATCCCGCCGACCGTCAGCGCACGCTGCGCGCGCTCGAGGTCGTGCGGAGCAG
Source organism: uncultured Sphingomonadaceae bacterium (assembly GCA_964246975.1). Taxonomy (GTDB): domain Bacteria; phylum Pseudomonadota; class Alphaproteobacteria; order Sphingomonadales; family Sphingomonadaceae; genus Glacieibacterium. The sequence continues at coordinate 14,940 of CAXTSL010000056.1, read as the reverse complement.
CGGGCGACCGCTGGCAGCGTGGCAAGCGGCGGCGACGGCGGGACTGGCGGCGACGCACCGCATCGCGGCGATCGTCGTGACACGCGACCGTACCGACCTCCACGCGCGCGTCGCGGCGCGGATCGCGGCGATGCTCGACGCCGGGGCGCTCGCCGAGGTCGCGACATTGCTGGCGCGCCGCCTGCCGCCAGACCGGCCCGTGCTGCGAACCATCGGGGTGGCGGCGCTCGGCGACCATCTGGCGGGCGACACGACGCTCGACGAGGCGCGCCAGCGGCTACTCACCGAGACGCGCCAGTACGCCAAGCGACAGGCAACGTGGTGGCGCAACCAATTGCCCGACTGGCGGCGCGTCGACGCGTCATCGCATCCGAACATCCAAGGTCTCTCGGAATTCTTCATAGGCGGCTAGGCTCGTCTTCAAGCCATGTGATCGATTTTCCTGCGGTTGACCGCAAGCCCGCGACTCTCGCTCGTGAGCCGATCGTATCGGCATTGCAGAAGCCCCGCGCCGAACATGCGCCGCACGGCTCATTTTGGCCCCCCACCAGCATCGACCTGCCGAAAGTTAACGAAAAGTGTCGGTAGAGTTTACACTTTCCAAAGCTCGTGGCGGATTTCACGAACTGAAACAGGCTGGCATGAATATTGCTTAAGAAAGTATGGACGGGGAGGCCGTTTGTTTCGCTTGCTTGCTTAGGGGTCCCGACGATGCGCGCTCTGAAAATCACGATGACGTTCATGCTGGCGGGGTGCGCGAGCGCCGCTTTCGCCGCGTTGCCGGTCGGCAATGCGCGCAACGGGCTGACGACGATGAAGGGGCTCAACCTCATCGTCCTGCAGAACCTCAACATCAATGGACAGGAGACCGAGGGCAAGGTCTATGTCGGCGGCAACTTCACCGGCGGCGGCAGTTATCAGGTGGGCTTCGGCAATTCGTCGCAGGGCGAAGCGCTGTCGAGCCGCCCGACGTTGTCGGTCGGCGGCAATCTGACCGCCAATATCAATCTGCAGAACCGTTCGAACGGCGGCAACGGGCTGATCGGCAGCTACGGCGCGGTCGTCGGCGGATCGGCGCAGAGCATCACCGTCCAGGATAACGGCGCCGTCGTCCGCGTTGGCGGGGCGCTCGGCGCGGTGGCACTGACCCAAGGCACGTCGCTCGACGTCGGCGGCAGTCTCGGCGGCAACCTCGATCTCAATACCGGAAACACCGTCCGCATCGGCGGCAGCGTCGCGACGGTCCAGGGCAACGCCTCGGGTACGACCGTCGGCATTCGCGGCAGCGTCGGCACCGTCCAGACCAACGGCGGCACGATCCGCGTCGGCGCCGGCGTTACCAACGCCAACCTGTCGTCGAACACGACGCTTGAGATCGTCGGCAACCTGTCGGGCGGCAACCTCGGCAACAACAACCTGATCAAGGTCACCGGGAACGCCAGCAACGTCAACGGCAGCAACGGCACGACGCTGTACGCGGGCGGCACGATCTCCGGCAATGCCAACGGCGCGACGTTCGTGGCGGGCAATGCCGGCAACCCCGCGCCGACCATTCCCGACGCGCCCGTCGTCGCCAGCCTCGCCGCCGAGACCGCGCAGATCCAGGCCGACGTGCGCGCGCTGTCGACGGCGCTCGGCGGGCTGGCGATCGCGTCGAACCCGAGCACCCTGGTGTGGAGCGGCGGCTTCCAGACCGCCACCTTCAACGCCGTCGACAACGGCGCGGGCTATGCCGTCTTCAACGTCGACCAGACGATCTTCAACGCCCAGCAGATCGCCTACAACTTCGCCTCGACGACGTTGCCGGTCATCATCAACGTCGCCAACTCGAACGGCGCCATTCACGCCGCGCAGTCGGGCGTCTATACCCTCGCCGCCAATTTCCTCGGCAACGCGCGCGCGAACAACCAGCAGGTCATCTGGAACTTCACCGATGCCGCCACCCTCGACCTGCAGCGCCAGTTCCAGGGCTCGGTACTCGCCCCCGAAGCGGCGTTGAGCGCCAACACAATCGAGGGCAGCGTCGTCGCGCGGATGTTCAACCAGACCAACGAGGTCCACCTCGGCACCTATGCACGCTCGATCAGCTTCATCCCCGACACTGTCGGATCGGTGCCCGAGCCCGCCGTCTGGCTGCAGATGCTCGCGGGGTTCACGCTCGCCGGACTGGCGCTCCGCGGTCGCAGGATAGAAGAACTTGCGTAAGTTAATTGCCGACGATAGGTTGACGGCGCAATTTTGATGCCGTAACTCGCTGCAGCAACGATAGCTGCCACGAGTTTTAGCATGCCCGCCACCCTTACCGGAGCCGAGATCGTCGTTCAGGCGCTCAGCGATCTCGGCGTCGATACCGTCTTCGGTTATCCGGGCGGCGCGGTGCTGCCGATCTACGACGCGCTATTCGCCCAATCGCGCATCCGCCACTTCCTCGTCCGCCACGAAGCGGGTGCGGTGCACGCCGCCGAAGGCTATGCGCGCTCGACGGGACGCCCCGGCGTCGTCCTCGTCACCAGCGGCCCCGGCGCGACCAACGCCGTCACCGGCATCGCCGACGCACTGATGGACTCGATCCCCATCGTCGTGCTGACCGGGCAGGTCCCGACGCATCTGATCGGCACCGACGCCTTTCAGGAATGCGACACGGTGGGGATCACGCGCCATTGTTCGAAGCACAACTACCTCGTCAAGGACACCGCCCGGCTCGGCGACACCATCCACGAGGCGTTCCACATCGCCACCGCCGGTCGCCCTGGGCCGGTCGTCGTCGACATCCCCAAGGACGTGCAGGTGGCGCGTGCCGCCTACGCCAAACCCGGCGTCATCAAGCACAAGACCTATCAACCGCAGGTCAAGGGCGACCTTGCGGCCATCGAGGCAGCGGTCGAGATGCTCGCCGCCGCCGAGCGACCGATCCTCTACACTGGCGGAGGGATTATCAACGCCGGGCCGGGCGCATCGACCTTGCTGCGCGAGCTGGCACGGGTCAGCGGCGCGCCGGTGACCTCGACGCTGATGGGGCTGGGGACGATGCCCGACGCCCACCCGCAGTTCCTCGGCATGCTCGGGATGCACGGCAGCTACCAGGCCAACATGGCGATGCACGGCTGCGACCTGATGGTCTGCATCGGCGCGCGCTTCGACGACCGCGTCACCGGGCGTCTCGACGCCTTCTCGCCGGGGTCGAAGAAGATCCACATCGATATCGACCGCTCGTCGATCAACAAAACCGTCCACGTCGACCTCGCGATCGTCGGCGACGCGGGGCATGTCCTCGAGGACATGCTCAAAATCTGGCGCGCGCGCGGCCACCGCGCCGCCGACCTGAGCGGATGGTGGGCGCGCATCGACGGCTGGCGCGCGCGCGACAGCTTCGGCTTCGAGCAAAAGGGCCTCGACATCCTGCCGCAACACGCGATCAAGCGGCTGTGGGCAGCGACGCATCACCTCAAGCCGATCATCACCACCGAGGTCGGCCAGCACCAGATGTGGGCAGCGCAGCATTTCGGCTTCGACGCGCCGAACAAATGGCTGACCAGCGGCGGCCTCGGCACGATGGGCTACGGCCTCCCCGCCGCGATCGGCGCGCAGATCGGCAACCCCGGCAGCCTCGTCATCGACATCGCCGGCGAGGCCAGCATCCAGATGAATATCCAGGAGCTGGGCACCGCCACCCAGTACCGCCTGCCGGTCAAGGTGTTCGTCGTGAACAACGAATATATGGGCATGGTCCGCCAGTGGCAGGAGCTGAACCACGGCGGGCGCTACTCGGAGAGCTATTCGGACTCGCTCCCCGATTTCGTCAAGCTCGCCGAGGCCTACGGCTGGACCGGCATACGCATCGAGACCGCTGACCAGCTCGACGACGGCATCGCGGCGATGCTGGCAACGCCGGGGCCGGTGTTCGTCGACTGCCGCGTGGCGAAGCTGGCGAACTGCTTCCCGATGATCCCGAGCGGCGCTGCGCACACCGAGATGATGCTGCACGCTGGCGAGACCGTCGGGGTCAAGGACGAAGACGCGCGGGCGCTGGTGTGATGACCCCTTCCGAACTGAAAGCGAGCATTGGTCGGGAAACCGATCCCAAGAAATTGAAGCAATGGATTAAGAATCTCGAGCATCTGTCCGATGCGGTCGGCGTCGATATCGCGCGGCGCAGACTTTACGCCGTCTTGGCTGGTGCTGAGGAGGGCACGCTAGCGCATGATGTCTGGCGTTCAATCCATTCGCTTGAAGACGCCCTGTCAGATGAGCGTGGTAAGACAACGCGTCTGGGGCGTACCCGGCAGAAGATTGCGAGGGTGGGTGAACTGAGGACGGTGGCCGACGCCGCTCAGTCGTCAAAACCATCTGAAGGCTACTACCTCCTCGTAGAACGTGGCCTGAGCGATCTCTTGTTTGAAGCGGTGGTGAAGCGCCACCCGAACGAATTCGATGAAGTAACGCAGGCGGCAGCGAAACGTCGGCTCGACGCGCTCGCGGCAGAACCGAAAAGATGAAATCCGCCCCTGCCGAGCAGCACACCCTCTCGATCCTCGTCGACAACGAGGCGGGCGTTCTCGCGCGCATCGTCGGGCTGTTCTCGGCGCGCGGCTACAACATCGAGAGCCTGACCGTCGCCGACGTGTCGGGCGACCATCTCGTCAGCCGCATCACGGTGGTGACGAGCGGCCCGCCCGCCGTCATCGAGCAGATCATGGCGCAGCTCGACCGCCTTGTCCCCGTCCACCGCGTCCTCGACCTCACCGCGCTCGGGCCGCACGTCGAGCGCGAACTCGCGCTGGTGAAGGTCGCCGGCACGGGCGACAAGCGCGTCGAGGCGCTGCGGCTCGCCGACATCTTCCGCGCCCGCGCCGTCGACACGACGACGGGCAGCTTCGTCTTCGAGATCAGCGGCAGTACGTCGAAGGTGCAGAGCTTCGTCGACCTGATGCGCGAGGTCGGGCTGGTCGAGGTGGCGCGCACGGGGGTGGTCGCCATCGCGCGGGGGGCGGGAGCGGTCTAACTACCCCTCGCTCTCCCACCGTCATGCTGGCGAACGCCAGCATCCATGGCGGTGCGCGACGCGGTCGGCAGGGTGGGCACGACGGTGGATGCTGGCGTTCGCCAGCATGACGGGAAGAAGAAATAAGAGGACGGAACATGCGAGTCTACTACGACGCCGACGCCGACATCGGGCTGATCAAGGGCAAGAAGATCGCCATCGTCGGCTATGGCAGCCAGGGCCACGCCCACGCGCAGAACCTGCGCGACAGCGGCGTTGCCGACGTGGCCGTCGCGTTGCGCCCCGGCTCACGGACTGCTGCCAAGGCCGAAGGCGCGGGCTTCAAGGTCCTGTCCAACGCCGAAGCCGCCGCATGGGCCGATGTCGTCATGGTCCTCGCCCCCGACGAGCATCAGGCGGGCATCTACGCCGACGACCTCGCGGCGAACCTCAAGCCCGGCAGCGCACTCGCGTTCGCGCACGGCCTCAACATCCACTTCCAGCTCATCGAGCCGCGCGCCGACATCGACGTGTTCATGATCGCGCCGAAGGGCCCCGGCCACACCGTGCGCTCCGAATATCAGCGCGGCGGCGGCGTACCGTGCCTCGTCGCGATCCACCAGGACGCCAGCGGCAACGCCCACGACGTTGCGCTGAGCTACGCCTCGGCGATCGGTGGCGGGCGCTCGGGGATCATCGAGACGAGCTTCCGCGAGGAATGCGAGACCGACCTGTTCGGCGAGCAGGCGGTGCTGTGCGGCGGCCTCACCCACCTCATCCAGGCGGGCTTCGAGACGCTCACCGAGGCGGGCTACGCGCCCGAAATGGCGTATTTCGAGTGCCTCCACGAGGTCAAGCTGATCGTCGACCTGATGTACGAGGGCGGCATCGCCAACATGCGCTATTCGATCTCGAACACCGCCGAATACGGCGACATCACCACCGGCCCACGGATCATCACCGACGCCACCAAGGCCGAGATGAAGCGCGTCCTCGCCGACATTCAGGGCGGTCGCTTCGTCAAGAACTTCATCCTCGACAACCGCGCCGGGCAACCCGAATTGAAGGCGTCGCGCAAGGCCGCCGCAGCGCACCCCATCGAGGAAGTCGGCGCGCGGCTCCGCGCGATGATGCCGTGGATCGCCAAGAACCAGTTGGTCGACAAGGCGAAGAACTGACGGCTGGCTTGCGGAGGATGGGCGGCGGGCGTATTTGGAACGGTATGACCGCCCTCGCCCTCGACACGCTCAGCCTGTCGCGCCGCCTGCGCGACGTGGGGTTCAGCGAGCCGCAGGCCGATGCGGCGACGGGCATCTTCAACCACACTCGGGAGGCATCTTTCGATCAATTGGCGACCAAAGCCGATCTGCGCGAAGTCAAGGCTGACATTCGGGAGCTGCGGACGGAGATGAAACTGGAAATCGCTTCCGTGAAGTCCGACCTGACCGTTCTCAAATGGATGATCGGACTGATTTTCGCCGGTATCATTGCGTTGGTCATGAAAAGCTTTTTTCCGTAGACGCAAGCACTTATACATCGAACACCGGGGGATCACGATAATGCTGCGCGGTAGGCTTGCCTGCGAAGTTTCGGGCATTCCCGATGTTCACGGCGAGGCATTTCAAGAGGTTGCCGACGCCACCGGCAATGTCATCGCGAGTCGCGCCGTCGGCATCTATGCCACCGGCCTGATCCTCGAAAGCTATGCGTCGAAGGGTTTTCACAACAAGGCCAAGTCGTGCAACTGGGGGCCGATGGCGGGCTTCGTCCTCGACGATCCGCGCTTTACCAAGGTCGGCGGCGACGAAAAAGGTCAGACGGAGCAGGCGGCGGCGTTGCAGCACGCGGTCCACGATGCCGCCAAGGCGGTGCCGCTGTTCATCTCGGACATGCGCCGCCAGTGGCTGATGAAGATGGCGCTGATCAAGCTGGTCGACCGCGATACGACGAGCTGGTTCTATCGCTCGGTCGCCAAATGGGGCCTGACCCTCGATTTCCGCCTCAAGCGCGCCGAGCCTGAAGGTGCCTATGAGCCGATGTGGCAGGTGATGTATCGCAAGGCCGACCGCCAGAGCGCGATCGGTGCCGACGGCGGCAACGATGCCGGCTGGACGTCGGTGATGGCGATCCGCGATCCGCTCTGCGAAATTGCCGCGAGCAATTACCGCGCGGCGACGACCGGCGACTATGACCTGTTCGCGCTTTGGGCCAAAAAGGCCGATTATGCGCCCGGCGGGGCCGATCAGCGCATGGTCGGCAGTGCCCAGCTGATGGCGAACATCAAGGCCAAGGCCGCCGACACCGGCGAGGACGCACACCTCGGCAACATGACCGCGCGGCTGCGCGACATCCGCGACCGCCTCAATCTGGCGATCGTCCGGCGCGGCTACGCCGGCGGCAACATGGTCCACCACAGCGACGAGGGCGGCCGACCGTTCGTCAGCGACATCGACCTGCCGATCTTCGCCGTCGTGCCGGGACAAAAGACGCCCTATCTGATCGAATCGGTGATGGACCTGCGCCAGTTCATCACGGTCGAGCTCGACCGCCAGTATGCGCCGGTGTTCAATCCCGGCTGGATGAAGCAGCTTGTCCCCACCGCCGCGCTGATTGCCGGTCTGGCATCGCGTCCGTTGAACAACAGCCAGCGCCACTAGCTGACGGTCACGGCTCGCCGATATCGAGCATCTCGCCGCGCACGCGCACCGAGCGCGTCGCGATCTGGACTTCGAACAGGAACAGCAGCAGGCCCGCGATCAGCAGCAACATGACGAGGATGAACAACGGCGCGACCGCGCCCGCCATCGTCGCCGACAGGGTATCGCCGACGAACAGGATCGCGACGACGACGCACACGAACAGCGCCGACAGCGTGCACAGCCCGATGGCCCAGTGCGCCGCCGCCATGCGCCGCCCGAGGACTTGCAGCTCGGCCGAAGCACGCCGCCGCGCGTCGAGGTCATAGCCTGACAGCTCGGCCTCGAGCTTGCGCGCGCGGTCAATGACGCGTCCCAGCCGGTTGGTCAGGACGCCGAGGATCGACGCGATGCCGGTGAGCAGGAACACCGGTGCCACCGCCAGCTGGATGTTGTGCGCGATGGCATCGACGGGGTTCGCGGGCATCGCCCTTCATCGCCGATCCGCCCGCACCGGGCAACCGCGACAACGCCGTCGGTCGGCACAACACCGGGCTTGCCGACCGGGAATGGCGCTGTATTGAGGCGAAACGAACGCGCGGCAAGGGGTTGGCGTGGAGGCGGAGCGCACGCAATTCATCTCATTGACCGCCGTCGCGGCGGCAGCGCACGGCGAACGTCGCCATTGCCTCGAACAAGTCAGCGGCGCGGATATCGGACGTCGCCATCCCATCGGCGCGACGACGGTCCGCCTCGGGCGGCTGCCGCCCGCCGACATCGTCCTGACCGCTGCCGGAGTCTCGCGCGCGCACTGCGAGCTGGCGCTCCACGGCGACCGGCTGATCGTCGTCGATCTCGCCTCGACGAATGGCACATTCGTCGATGGCACGCGCATCGTCGGGCCGACGGCGCTGCCCGTCGGGTCGATCCTCGGGGTCGGCGACGAATATTTCAAGCATGAACTATTGACCGGCAAGCAGCTCCAGAAGTCGGCCGAGCTCGACCGCGACTTGGCTGCCGCGCTCGCCTATGTCGAGGCGCTGCTGCCCGGACCGCTGACCGACGGGCCAATCCGTGCCGACTGGGTGTATCGCCCTTCGGCGCGGCTGGGCGGCGATGTCTTCGGCTATGGCTGGCTGTCGCCCGACAGGTTCGCGATGTTCCTCGTCGATGTCTCGGGACACGGCGCAGGCGCGGCGATGCACGGCGTCGCGGTGATGAACCTGCTGCGCCAGTCGGCGTTGCCCGGCACCGACATGGCCGACCCCGGCGCGGTGCTCGCGGCGCTCAACACGCTGTTCCAGATGGAGCGGCACGGCGACATGTATTTCACCATCTGGTACGGCGTGTTCGACACCGCAACGCGCCGGCTCGACTACGCGTCCGCCGGGCATCATCCCGCCTTCCTGCTCGCCCTGCCCCACCGCCAGGCCGAGCCGTTACGGACGAAGAACGCTTTGATCGGGGCGACCGCCGGGCGACGCTATGCAGCGTCGAGCGTCGATGTACCGTCGGGGGCGTCGATCTATCTTTTCAGCGACGGAGTCTTCGAGATCGTCACCCGCGACGGGATCGAATGGGGACTGGCGGACTTCCTGCCTGCCGTCGTCGCGCCGCCGCAACCGGGGCTCGCCGACTCGCAGCGCCTCTACCGCCATGTCTGCGCCCAGTCGCGCACCCGCGAACTCGACGACGATTTCACGCTCGCCGTGCTGACATTTTTATGAGCAAGCCTGCCAGATTGGAGACATGACCGATGCAGATCAAGCATAGCGACAGCGACGGCACGACGCTCGTCGAACTCGACGGGCGGCTCGACACGGCGGGCGTCGGCGCGATCGAGACGGCGTTTGCGGCGATGACTGCGGGGGCGGGCCAGCCGGCCGTTGTCGACCTGGCCCGGGTCAGTTTTCTCGCGTCGCTCGGCGTCCGGCTGTTCATCTCGACCGCACGCGCGGTCGAGCGCAAGGGCCACCGGCTGGTGCTGTTCGGCGCGACTCCGGCAGTGACCGAAATCATCGAGACGATGGGTCTCGAGGAAATCGTCCCCGTCGTCGCGACGCGGGCCGAGGCGCTCGCCCGCGCCCGGGCGGCGTAGGGCGCGACCATGTCCGCAGGCGCAGGCGGCCTGCTCGACGCGCTCGATGACGGCGATGCTTTGCACCTGCGCCTCGGCAACGGCCTTGCGTCGGTCGCGGCGGGACAGCAGGCGCTGGCGCGGTTCGGCGAACGCCACGCGTTGACGCCGCGCGTCGTCAACCGTCTCGAGGTCGTCTTCGAGGAGATCGTCTCGAATATCGTCCGCCACGGCTTCACGCCCGGGTCGCGGCAGAGCATCGCGGTCGCCGTGATCGCTGGGGCGGAGGCGCTGCGACTGGTCTTCGAGGATGACGGCGCGCCGTTCGACCCGCTATTGCACGGTGCGCCACCGCCGCTGCGCACCCTCGCCGACGCGCCGCTCGGTGGGCTGGGCGTCGCCCTCGTCCGCAGACTCGCAGCGGACATCCGCTACACGCGGCCAAGCGCGATGTCGCCAGGAGGCAGCTTCACGCCCGTCAACCGGCTCGAAGTGACGCTGTCCACCGCATAACGCGGCGGCTGGACAAGTGCGCGGGGTGCAGGCATCCTGCGCGGGTGACGTTCTTGGCCCGCCTCACCCTGCGACTTACGCGCCCTTAGGCGCGTGACTTCGCTCGCACCCGCGAGCCGCCGCGCCTGAGGGACCTTCCGCACCGCCCCCGGAACTCGATTCAGCAGGCCGCACCATGACCGACCATATCCGCATCTTCGACACGACGCTCCGCGACGGCGAGCAGTCGCCCGGCTGCTCGATGAACCTTGAGGAAAAGCTGCGCGTCGCGGCGCAGCTCGAGGCGCTCGGCGTCGACATCATCGAGGCCGGCTTCGCGATTGCCAGCGAGGGCGACTACGAGGCGATCGTCGCGGTAGCCCGCCAGTGCGAACGCGCGATCGTCGCCAGCCTCGCGCGCGCCGCGACGGGCGATATCGACCGCGCCTGGGCCGCCGTGCGCGGCGCCCGAGCCCCGCGCATCCACACCTTCATCGCCACCTCGCCGCTGCACATGAAGGTCAAGCTGAACAAGACCCCCGACGAGGTCATCGAGGCGATCCGCATGTCGGTCAGCCACGCGCGCAACCTGTGCGGCGACGTCGAGTGGTCGGCAGAGGACGCGACGCGCACCGACCCCGACTTCCTGTGCCGCGCCGTCGAGGTGGCGATCCGCAGCGGTGCGACGACGATCAACCTCCCCGACACGGTTGGCTATGCGACCCCCGAGACCTATGGCGCGATGTTCCGCGACGTGCTGGCGCGTGTTCCCGACGCCGACAAGGCAGTGTTCTCGACGCACTGCCACAACGACCTGGGGCTGGCCGTCGCCAACACGCTGAGCGCGATCATGGCGGGGGCGCGGCAGTGCGAAGCAACGGTCAACGGCATCGGCGAGCGCGCCGGCAATGCGGCGGTCGAGGAGATCGCGATGGCGATCCGCGTGAGGGCCGACGTGCTGCCCGTCCGCACCGGCATCGTCGCTACCGAGATCACCCGCGCCAGCCGCCTGATCTCGGGCATCACCGGCATGGCGGTGCAGGCTAACAAGGCGATCGTCGGGGCCAACGCCTTCGCGCACGAAAGCGGCATCCACCAGGACGGCATGATCAAGGACGCGGGGACCTACGAGATCATGACCCCCGACAGCGTCGGCCAAGGGGCGACCAACCTCGTGCTGGGTAAGCATTCGGGGCGCGCGGCGTTCAAGCAGAAGCTCGGCGAGCTCGGCTATAACCTTTCCGACAACGAGTTCGGCGATGCCTTCAAGCGCTTCAAGGACTTGGCCGACGCCAAGAAGGCGATCTGGGACGAGGATATCGTCGCGCTCGTCGACGACGAGGTATTGCGCGGCCACGACCGGGTCCAGGTCCGCGAGGTGGAGATTCACTGCGGCACCGGCCCGGCGCGGGCGATCCTGACCCTCGACATCGACGGCCGCGAAGCGACGGCGGCGGTGCGCGGCGCGGGGCCGGTCGATGCGCTGTTCAACGCGGTGCGCGCGCTGGTGCCGCACGACGGCACCGTGCTGCACCTCTATCAGGTCCACGCCGTGACGCAGGGTACCGACGCACAGGCCGAAGTGTCGGTGGTGCTGGCGGAGGACGGCCGCACGGCGCGTGGCACGGGGGCGCACAATGACACGCTGGTGGCGAGCGCGCGGGCGTACGTCAACGCGCTCAACAAGTTGACGGTCAAACGCGGGCGGTCGGCGCTCGGCGGGCTGGAGGCGGCGGGGTAATCAGTCTTTGAAGCCGATCCAAGATCATCCAGAAATTTCTCTAACTCGGCCTGCTGCGACAGTGACGCCCTACCCGTATTCGTAATCAGATAAGTATCTCGATGCGAGCGCGAGACCATGCCGCGAGCGGTAAGATTGCCAGCTCGGTTGGGCGTCAGAAGATTGGCGACCGTTTGCTCGAAGAGCCGGATTTCCTTTCCCAACGGGTGGCGAACAAGCTCTCTCTCTGCCGCTGTCAGGTCGACGTGCCGATCAAGATGCGCCCGAATTTGGGCGAGTGAGCGGGGTCGACCGTCGGATAGACAAGTCAGCACCGCGATTTCAAGACTTACCTGCGGCGGTGCCTTCGTGGCAGCCATGAGATGGCCTTGTGTTAATCGGAGACCACGATCTTGAGCCGGGTCGCTACGGCATGCAATCGCTTGTCCAATGTCCAAAGGCAGCCGCGCGGCGTTAGCATTGTCGATGCAATCAGGTGCGCATCGACATAGCCGATCCCGCTGCCGTAAAGTTCAGCGCTTTCGATCAGGGTGGCAACCTCCCGATCATCGGCGACTGGCGGCTTGGGCAGTGCGTCAAGGTCTGCCAGAACGATTGCGCGGCGCGGCAGATTTCCCAAGGCAAGTTCGCCGCGAACATAAGGATGCAGTAGTGCTTGGCCCTGGTTGAGTAGTGCGCTCAGCGTTGCGTCTCCACGACCGAACAAAGCGGCCCAGATCGTCGTATCTACAATTATCATTCCGGATGGGCAAAACGCTTACGCGGGCCGGGTTCAAAACCGGGCATCGTTCCACCCAAGGCCGCCAGCCGCCGCCCCGCTTCCAATTGCACAAACGCTTCCAAAGCCTTGCGAAGCAGAACCGATCGCTCTTTAATACCTGAGTATTTCGACGCCTGCGCCATAAGTTCGTCGTCGAGATTTACAGTGGTACGCATAGCGGCCTCCTATGGTGCGGGTTATGGCACCAAACGATGCGCGTTGCAACGCACTGCCTACTTCCCTAGCCGGTCCAATTGGGCCTGCAGCGCTGCCATCTGCGTCTTGAGCGTCGTCAAGTCGTCCGCCGCAACGGGCTCGGCGGGTTTGCCGGCACGGCCCGTCAGCATGCCCGTCGCGGCCTGGAACATCGCCATGTTCTGCTTGGCGATGGCTTCGAAGGGCTTGAGCGCGGTGGGCAGCACGGCGGCGGCGGCGTCGCGGAACTGCGCCTGGTTCTTGGCGAAGGCGTCCATCGACGCTTCGAGATAATGCGGCACCATCGTCTGCATCGAATTGCCGTACATCGCGATCAGTTGGCGCAGGAACGGGATCGGCAGCATCGTCTGCGCGCCGTTCTCCTCCTCCATGACGATCTGGGTGAGGACCGTGCGCGTGATGTCGTCGCCCGATTTGGCGTCGAAAACCTGAAAATCCTGGCCCGAGCGCGTCATCGCCGCGAGATGCTCGAGCGTGATATAGCTCGAACTGCCGGTGTTATAGAGGCGACGGTTGGCGTATTTCTTGATGACGACGGGCGCGGCGGGCGTAGGAGGAGTGGCGGCGGCGTCCATGGCGGGGTCCGATCAACAGGCTGATGCCGCAATAGCACAGCGTGATGCTGCACCGCAACGCGGGCGCGGGCCACACCCCCTGCCCGCGCTGCTGGCGCTGCTCGCCGAGGTTTGCGGCGGCGACCGTGCGCGACTGGCGGCGGCGTTGGCGGGGGTGCGGGCCTATCAGGCGCACCCGTACCATCGCACGCTGACGGCAATGCCCGAGATCGCGCGGGTTGGCGGGGTATGCCTGCGCGACTACGGCGGCACCGGGCCGACGGCGGTGTTCGTGCCGTCGCTGCTCAACCCGCCGACCGTTCTCGACCTCGCCGTCGGCAACTCGCTACTGCGCTGGCTGAGCGGTCGGGGCGTGCGACCTCTGCTCGTCGACTGGGGGGCGCTGGTGGCGGAGCGCGGCCTCGATCTCGACGAGACGATCGGCGAGCGCCTCGTGCCGCTGCTGGCGACGCTGGGCGAGCCGGTGGCGCTGGCGGGCTATTGCCTCGGCGGCACGCTGGCGCTCGCCGCCGCAGCGCACGTGCCGGTAACGCGGCTGGCGTTGTTGGCGACGCCGTGGCGCTTCGACGGCTATGACGCAGCGCAGCGCGCCGGGGTCGCGCAACTCGCGGCGGCGACGCGCGCGCTTGCCGAGACGCTGGGCTGCCTGCCGATGGACTTGCTCCAGCCGATGTTCTGGGCGCTCGACCGCGACGGCGTCGTGGCGAAGTTTGGAGCGTTCGCGGCGACCGATCCTGCCAGCGACCGCGCGCGCGCTTTCGTCGCGCTGGAGGATTGGGCGAGCGACGGTCCCGCCCTGCCCCTGCGCGTCGCGCGCGACCTGTTCGACGGTCTGTTCGCGGCGAACCTCAGCGGGACCGGCGCATGGCGGATCGGCGGCGCGGCCGTCCGGCCTGCGGCGTTGGGCATCCCCATTCTCGACATCGTCGCGACGCTCGACCGCATCGTTCCCGCCGCCACCGCGCTCGGGCCCGGGCAGCGCCTCGTCCTCGATGCGGGCCATGTCGGCATGATCGTCGGCAGCCGCGCGCCGACGCTGCTGTGGGAGCCGCTGGCGCGATTCCTGCGAGGCGCGTAGGAACGGCTCCAACCAACCTTGAGGGAGCAAGACATGACCGGAGTCGTCATCACCGCCGCCAAGCGCACCCCCGTCGGCAGCTTCATGGGCGCGTTCGCGACCGTTCCCGCGCACGAGCTCGGCCGGGTCGCGATCGAGGCCGCGCTCGCCCAGTCCGGCATCGGCGCGGACGAGGTCAGCGAGGTCATCCTCGGCCAGGTGCTGACGGCGGCGCAGGGCCAGAACCCGGCCCGTCAGGCCTCGATCGCGGCCGGCGTGCCGATCGAGGCCTCGGCCTGGGGCATCAACCAGGTCTGCGGCTCGGGGCTTCGTGCGGTGGCGCTCGCAGCCCAGGCGATCCTGAACGGCGACAGCGAGATCGTCGTCGCCGGGGGCCAGGAGAGC
>CAXTSL010000055.1:14931-20775 GCA_964246975.1 uncultured Sphingomonadaceae bacterium | reverse complement strand
GTCAACGGCGACGACCTGCCCGACATCATCCGCACCGTGCGCTCGGCGGGCTATGCGCTCGACCTCGAACCCCAGGCGGTGCGCGCCGCCTGAGACGACCCGGGTTTCGCCAGCCCCGCGAAGCCGGTATCGTGCGGCGATGACCATGATCACCGCAGCCGCGCTACAGCTTGCCTTCACCGACGACATCGACGCCGATATCGCCGCGACGGTCGCGGCGGTGCGCGGCGCGGCGGCGGCGGGCGCGCAGGTCATTCTCCCGCCCGAGCTGTTCCAGGGCTATTATTTCTGCCGCCACGAACACGACCGCAATTTCGCGCGCGCGTTTCCCGCGGCCGCTCACCCGGCCATCGAGGCGATGCAGGCGGTCGCGAAGGACACCGGCACCTATATCCCCGCGAGTTTTTTCGAGCGCGATGGGCCGCACTATTACAACAGCCTCGCGATGATCGACGATTCCGGCGCGGTGATGGGCGTGTACCGCAAGAGCCATATTCCCGACGGGCCGGGGTACGAGGAGAAATTCTACTTCCGCCCCGGCAACACCGGGTTCAAGGTCTGGGACACACGCCACGGGCGCGTCGGCGTCGGCATTTGCTGGGACCAGTGGTTCCCCGAGAGCGCACGCGCGATGATGCTGATGGGGGCCGAAATCCTGTTCTACCCGACCGCCATCGGCTCCGAACCCGCCGAGCCCAATCTCGACACGCGCCGCATGTGGATCCGCGCGATGGTCGGACACGCGGTTTCGAACGTCGTCCCCGTCGTCGCGGCGAACCGCACGGGTGTCGAGGAAGACCAGTGCTTTTATGGCAACAGCTTCATCGCCGATCAACGCGGCGACATCGTACAGGAACTCGGCACCGACGCGCAGGGCCATGTCGTCGCGACGTTCGACCTCGCCGAGGTGCGCGCCAACCGCGCCAGCTTCGGCTTCTTTCGCGACCGGCGGCCCGAACTCTACGCGCGGATCAGCAGCGATATTTGACAAATAGTACCATTTGGGTTATCTGCGTTGCGTTGGACCTCTCGGGGGAGATGAACCATGCCGCACCGCCTTGGCGACCTGTCGATGAAATACGAAACCGGCTTCAAGCCTGGGCAGGAGGCGAAGGCGTGCGCCGTCGTCTCGACCGGGTTGATGGGGCAGGGCCGCGCCGACCCCGGCGGCAAGTCCTATGGCGCCTATCAGCTCGCCTCGACGGTGCAGGGCGGGCAGCAGGTGCTGGCGTTCCTCAAGTTCGAAGGTGCGCCATGGGCCGACCGCTTCGGCCACGCCGACCCGACGCGCGCGGGCAAGTTCGAGGCGGCGTGGAAGGCCGTCGCCGCCGAACTGCCTGAAGTGTTCTTCACCGCGCAGCACGACTTCATCAAGCGCACGCATTTCGATGTCATGCTCGCGGCGGTGCACCGGCTGACGCGCGTCGACTTGCGCCCGCGCGGTGCGGCGGTGTGCGACGCCTTGTGGTCGATGTCGGTCCAGCATGGTCGCGCGGCGCAGCTCGTCGTCGCCACCGTCGAAGCGCTGCGCTCGCGCGTGCCGCTCGAGGATGCCAGCTACGACCGCGCGCTCGTCAACGCGCTCTACGACCGGCGCGAAGCCTATGTCCGCGCGCTCGGCCTGAACGACCTCGTCAAGAACCGCTATGTCCCCGAGCGCCGCGACGCGCTGGCGATGCTGGCGCTTTAGGCAATGACTTCGGTGCCCGACACCGCGCGCCGGAACGGCTGAGCGCGCCCATAGGCGAGGCTCTTCCACAGCCATTCGAGCGGCCCGCTGGCGAACATCCGCAGCCACAGGTTCGCGCCCGCAAGCTGAACGAGGATCACGGCGACGGCGATGCTTTCGAAGCCGGCATAGCCATAGCGGTTCCACAGCCCGAGACCGAAGCCCGCGAAAACCGTTCCCGCCAGCACGTTGGCACCGAGATAGGTGGTCAGTGGCATCTGCCCCGTCGCCACGAACGGTCGCAGCAACGCCCGCCCGCCGCGCCCGCGCAACGCCAGGCTGACGAGCCCGATATGGCCCATGACCATTGCCAGCCGACTGATATCGTTGGTGATATCGCCCGCGTGCGCGCCCGCGTCGAAGCGCAGCGCGTCGTTTCCCGACCACAGGCGCAGCGCGACGCCGAGACCATAGCCGCCCGCGATCATCCAGCCATAGGTCGCCGTCGCCGCGCCGCCGCCCAGCACCCGCCAGCGCCACAACGCCATGCCGACCATCATCGTCGCGAACGCCTCGAAGACGTTGAGGAAGAACAGCCCGGGATTGTAGAACTGCACATAGGCCCAGGCCCCGCGCATGAACGACGCATAGTCGCTGAGCGTACCGGTGCGCGCGGCGCGTTCGGCGGCGGCGAGGGTGGGATCGGAAACACGCTTGGCATCGCGCGCCTGCCATTCCGCAATCGCCGCCGGGTCGCCCGTCGCCACTGCCGCCGTAACCTGGCGCGCGTGCAGATACTCGGGGATATACACCGACTGCCCGGCGACGATCAGCGCGACGCCGAAGATCAGCAGGCGGCGCGGGGCCAGCCGCCGAAACGGAAAGACCAGCAGCGCCGCGACACTGTAGCTAAGCAGTATGTCGCCGACCCACAGCAGCGCCAGCCCCTGGAACAGCCCGAACGCGCCGAGCCACAGGTTGCGCCGCAGGTGCAGCGCGCCGACGCCTGTCTGCTGCGCGAGCGGGGCCTCGACGCGCGCCATGATGACGACGCCGGCACCGAACAACAGTTCGAGCAGGCCGCGCTGCGTGCCGTCGAGGTAGTGGATGATCCACCACACCGCGCGGTCGGCGGCGGTCCAGCTCGGCACGCGCGGATCGAGCCAGTCGGGCGTCGTCGCATAAAGCGCCATGTGCGGCACGTTCATCAATAGGACCAGCAGGATGGCGAGCCCGCGCAGCACATCGAGATCGAGGCTGCGGTCGCCCGCGCCGATCCTCGCCAATGCCGTTCGCCCCTTCGTCACCGCCGGCGTGTTAGCGCGCCGCGACCGCGCTGGCAAAGGCCGCTTCGAACATCTCAGGCGTCAATCGGCCCGTATTGGTATTCAATCGCGAGCAGTGGAAGCTGTCGACGAGCACCGCGCCGCTGTGCAGCCGGTGCACCGCGCCGTGCGCGAACGGGTGCTTGGGCAGCTTGCCCCGCAGCGCCTTGACCGCCGACTGATGCGCGATCTGGCCGAGCGCGAGGACGACGCGGAGGTTGGGCAGGCTGTCGAGCTGGGTTTCGAGGAACGGGCGGCAGGTCCGCACCTCCTCGGGCGTCGGACGGTTCTGCGGCGGTACGCAGCGCGCGGCGTTCGAGATGAAGGCTCCCGTCAGACGCAGGCCGTCATGCGCGTCGGCGGCATAGTCGCCCTCGGACAGGCCGAACTTCGCGAGCGTCGCGTAGAGCAAGACGCCCGCATGATCGCCGGTGAACGGCCGGCCGGTGCGGTTGGCTCCGGTGACACCCGGTGCCAGGCCGACGATGCACAGCCACGCCTGCGGGTCGCCCCAGCCCGGCACCGGGGCGTTCCACCAGTCGGGGTGCGCGGCGCGGTTCGCCAGCCGGTACGCGACGAGGCGCGGGCAGCGTGTGCAGTCGTGCGGCGGGTCGGCGGGCAGCGGGTCGGCGGGGCAGGGCGGGCCGGTGTCGACAAGGTTGGTGTCCATCGCCCGAGCCTGTATGCGCGGACGCGGATGGCGGCAAATCTCCTGATCGCGCTCGGCTCGAACAAGCGGCACGGGCGGCACGGTAGCCCGGCGGGCGTCGTCGCGGCGGCAATTGCGGCTCTCGGCGCGGCTCTCGGCGCGGCGGGGCTGCCTGTCGTGCGCGCCTCGCGGATTTACGCCACCGCGCCGCTCGGGCCGGGCGGGCGGGCCTATGCCAACGCCGTCGTCACGGTCGCCAGCGACCTGCCGCTGCCCGAGGTGCTGGGGCAGCTCAAGGGCATCGAGGCGGCATTCGGACGGCGCGGCGGGCGGCGCTGGGGGGCGCGCGTCCTCGACCTCGACATAATCGGGCAGGGCGCGGCAGTGACCCCGTCGCGGCTCGGCTGGCGCGCCGCCCGGCGCGGGTTGATCGTGCCGCACCCCCGCCTCGCGGCGCGCGCGTTCGTCCTCGATCCGCTATGCGAAATCGCGCCCGACTGGCGACACCCGCTGCTGGGTGCGACCGTCCGCCAGTTGCGCGCCCGCCTCCGCCGCCCTAAAGCGACGCGACCGAGCCCTTAGCTCAATCGGTAGAGCAACTGACTTTTAATCAGTAGGTCGCGGGTTCGAATCCCGCAGGGCTCACCAGCCTCACACGCGCTCGTTGAGCAACCGCCGCACCGTGGCGTCGAAGTCGCGCTTGGCCTTGGCGTTGAGCGTACCCGTTGCCGGCCCGGCCCAGCCGACGTGGATTTCGCGCAACCGTCCGTCGCGCCCGATGAACAAGGTCGACGGATAGACCTTGACGCCACCGATCGCCGGGAGCGCCGCCTTGCTGCCCTCAGGGCCGGGCTGACCCGCCAGCAGCAGCGGATAGCCGAGCGCATAGCGCGCGCCGAAGCGGTCGATCTGCGCGAAAGCGCGTACCGGGTCGTCGCCGTATTCGAAGTGCAGTCCGATCACCGCGAGCCCTTCGCGTGCGTGCGCCGCGGCATAGGGGCCAATGAAGCGCGCCTCGTCATGGCAGTTCGGGCACCACGCGCCGCCAATGGTGACGACGACGACCTTGCCCTTGAAGCGCGCGTCGGTCGGCGCGACGCGCTTGCCGCTGCGATCGGGAAAGCTGAAGGCGAGACGCTCGACGGGCGGCTTCTCGACGACGACAGCCTCGACTCGGTCGGTCCCGGCGCGGCGCGCGGTCCACGGGGTCGGCGTCGTGCTTGCCGCGCCGAACTGCGCTCCGGTGAGCGTACCGCCATTCAACCGCGCCTGCCACAATCCGCTCGAATTACCATCGAAAGTTGACAGCGCCAGCCGGTCGCCCGAGATTTCACCCGCAAGATAGCGCGTGTCGCCCGTCGGGAACTGAATCGACCCGGTGACGCGCGCGCCCGCGACGCGGAATTGCGCCAGCCCACGCTGCGGCCGCTCGCCGCCCGTCTCGACGATCCAGCGGCCCGACAGGTCGGCGGCGGCGCGCGCCGGGTTCGCATAGAAGCGCCAGGCCGCCCGGCTGCCGGTCAGCGCCAGCGTTACCGGGCCGGACTTGCGGACCAGCCGTGCCTCGCCGCTTAGTCGTCCGTCGACGCCCAGTGTCGCGACGAGCCGCGAACCATAGGAGGGGAAGCTGAGCGTCAGGCGGTCGCCGTCGATCTCGACCGCTTCGGCCCGCAGGCGTTCGGGCGGGTTGAGCAGCCACGCCGCCGCCCTGCCATGGTCGCGTTCGACCTCGAGACCGAAAGGCAGTTCGCCGCCGGGATGCGCCAGCGCGATCCGCCAAATACCCGTCAACCCGGCCGGCGCTGCGCGAACGGGATGGACGAACAGCAGCGCGACGACGGTCGCGAAGGCGAGCGCGGTGAGCCCATGCCAGAACAGGTCGGCGAAACGGGCGGCACGCACGCGCCGCACCGGCTGCGTCGCCTGCACGACCGCTTCGCGCACCACCGTCGTCAATCATCATCTCCCGGGCCAAGCCGGAAGCGTGAACGAACGACGCCGTGACTTCGACGCAGCGAATCTTGGGGCGGGTTTAGCAACGCTACGCGATCGCCCGAAGCGGCGATCAATTGCCGTCGGTGTCGGTCATCGTCAGCGTGCCGGTCGTGCCCGCGCCGTCGGCGACGACGGTATAGACGAAGCTCTTGTCGTCGTTCTTCTTGCCGGTCAGCGTCAGGCCCGAGCGGGTGACGGTGTAATCC
>CAXTSL010000055.1:13962-14921 GCA_964246975.1 uncultured Sphingomonadaceae bacterium | reverse complement strand
ACGGCCGGCGGCGTGACGGCCGCCGGCCATGCCACGGCGTCGGGGCTGGCGGGGCTGACGAAGGTCACCGTCACGGTGCCGCTCTTGTCGCCGTCGGTGTCGTGCGCCTTGACCTTCATGCCCTTGACCTTCGACCCGGGGTACAGCTTCATCCCGTCGATATCGAAGTCCTTGCCGCCGAATTCCATGCCGGGGATGTCGAGCGCCGCCTTGAAGCCGTCGGTGTCGATCTTGAGGCCGTGCTCGCCGCCGACGCTGACCATCGACTTGTCGCCGTCGGTCGTAACCGTGACGGTCTTCTCGACGGTGATCGTCTTGCCGTCGTCGTCGCGGTGGCGCTTGCATGCCGCGAGAGGCAGCGCGACGATGAGCAGCGGCAGAACGGCAAGGGCAGGGCGCATCGGCGGGATCCTCGACTAGTGTGTTAGCACACTATGTCACTTCTTCGCGTCCTTCGCAAGCGCATAGGGTTGGGGCGGAACGACAGGCTCGGGCGCAGCCTCCCAGCCGCCGCCGAGCGCCTTGAAGACCGCGATCTGGTTGGTGGTCAGCTGGGCATCCGACTGCGCCAGTTGCGCGTCGGCGTCGGACAGGCTGCGCTGGGCATCGAGCACGTCGATGAAGCTTTGCGCGCCTGCGCCGTAGCGCAGCCGGACAATCCGCACCGCCTCGCGGTTGAGGTCGCGGGCGCTGCGCAGCGCGGCGTTGCGATCGGTCTCGCCGGCATAGTTCGCCAGCGCCTCCTCGGTCTCTTGCAGCGCCGCCAGCACCGTGCCGTCGAAGGTCGCCAGCGCGCCTTCGGCCGAGGCGCGCGCCTGGCGAATTCGCGCGCGCGCCACAGCGATGTTGGGGAAGCTCCAACTGAGCAATGGCCCGACGTTGAAGGCGATGCTCGGCTTGGTGCCGAGATCGCCGGGCTTGAACGCCGACGACGACACCGCGCCGCCGATGCTGATGCG
>CAXTSL010000055.1:0-13952 GCA_964246975.1 uncultured Sphingomonadaceae bacterium | reverse complement strand
CTCTCGCCGAGCGAGCCGAGGCGGGTGCCGGCCAGGCCGAGCAGGCCGCTCAGGCTGATGCGCGGGAACAGGTCGGCGGTGGCGACGCCGATGCGCGCCGTCTCGGCCGCCAGCGTGCGCTCGGCTTCGCGCATGTCGGGGCGGCGCTTGAGCAGCGCGCTGCCGTCGCCGACGGGGATCGGACTGGTCAGCAGCGGCGCCTTGCTGCACGCCGCTGCCGCGCTGTCGATCTCCTCGGGCGGCGCGCCGGTCAGGACGGCAAGGCGGTACAGTGCGCCCTGCCGCGCCGCAACGAAGCCGGGGACGGTGGCGCGCGTCGTCTCGAGCTGCGCGCGCGCGCGCGCGACGTCGAGCGGCGTGCCGCGCCCGGCGGTATAGAGGCGCTCGGTGAGGTCGAACGTCTGCGACTGGACGTCGAGCGAGTTCCTGGCCACCGCCGTCTGCCGCGCCGCCGAGCACGCATCGGCATAGGCGCGCGCGGTCTCGGCGGCGACGGTGATGCGCGTCGTGTCGCGCACTGCCGCCAGCGCATCGGCATCGGCGCGCGACGCCTGGATCAGCCGCGTGACGCGCCCGAACAGGTCGATCTCATAGCTCGCGTCGATGCCGACCGAATAGACTTCGGACTGAAAGGTCTGGGTGGGCTTGTTGGTGCCGCCGGTCGTGCCCTGGCCGATTGTCGAGCCGCTGCTCTGCGTGCCACCGAAGCGGCGTTCCTGTGCGCTGGCGGTGATGTCGGTGGTCGGCAGCCGCGCCGCGCGGCTTTCGCTGAGCACGGCGCGGGCACGGCGGAGGTTGGCGGTGGCGACGCGGATGTCGGTGTTGTGCTCGAAGGCGCGGGCGATCAGCCGGTCGAGGTTGGGGTCGTCGTAGAGCCGCCACCACGTCGACGGGCTGTCGCTTTGGTCGAACACCGGGCGCACGGCGGCATCGAACTTGCCCTGCGCGCGCGGCGGCGCGAAGGGCAGACGGAAATTCGGGCCGACCGCGCAGGCGGTCAGGCTCAGCGCGACGATCAAGGCGGCGGGGCGCTTCATTCGGCGGGCTCCGGCGTCGGTGCGGGCAACAGTTTCGGCCCGTCGTCCTTCGCCACGTCGCGGCGCTTCTTTGGCAGCTTCGACGAAATCCAGCTCGCGATGACGTAGAAGACGGGCGTGAACAACAGCCCGAACACCGTCACGCCGATCATCCCGAAGAACACCGCCGTGCCGAGCGCCTGGCGCATCTCGGCCCCCGGCCCCGTCGCGATGACGAGCGGCACGACGCCGAGGATGAAGGCGAAGCTGGTCATCAGGATCGGCCGCAGCCGGGTGCGCGCGGCGCTTTCGGCGGCCTGCCAGCGGTCCTCGCCGCGCTCTTCGGCCTGCTTGGCGAACTCGACGATCAGGATGGCGTTCTTCGCCGCCAGCCCGACCAGCACCACCAAGCCGATCTGCGTCAGGATGTTATTGTCGAAGCCGCGCAGATTGACCCCGAGGATCGCCGCCAGCAGGCACATCGGCACGATCAGGATGACCGCAAACGGCAGCACCAGCGATTCGTATTGCGCCGCGAGCAGCAGGAAGACGAACACCACCGCCAGCGCGAAGACGATCGTCGCGGTGTTGCCCTGCGTTTTCTCCTGGTACGCCAGTTCGGTCCATTCATAGCTGAACCCGGCGGGCAGCGTCTTCGCCGCCAGCTGTTCCATCGCGGTCAGCGCCTGCCCCGACGAGAAGCCCGGCAGGCGGTCGCCCTGCAACTCGGCCGCCGGATACAGGTTGTGGCGCACGACGCGATACGGCCCCGAATCGTCCTTCAGGCTGGCGACCGAACCCAGCGGCACCATCGTGCCCGACGCCGAGCGGACCTTGAGATTGACGATGTCCGAAGGTGAATGGCGGTAGGGCGCATCGGCCTGCGCGGTGACGCGGTAAGTGCGCCCGAACAGGTTGAAGTCGTTGATGTAGGTCGAACCGAGATAGGTTTGCAGCGTCGCGAAGACGTCCGCCGGGGCGACGCCCAGTTGCTGCGCCTTCTCGCGGTCGATGTCGGCGAAGACGCGCGGCGTGCCGGTATTGTAGAGGCTGAACACCGAGGTCAGGCCGGGCGTCTGGTTGCCGCCCATCATCATCCCGATGGTCGCGCCTTCGAGCGCACGCGCGCCGTTGCTGGAGCGGTCCTGCACCATCATCTTGAAGCCGCCGCCGGTGCCGATGCCGCGCACCGGGGGGGGCGCGATGACGAGCAGGTTCGCCCCGTCGATGGCGCTGAGGTCCTTGCGGAGGTCGGCGAGGATCGAGTCGCCGGTCTGCTTGTTCTTGCTGCGAACCTCGAAATCGTCGAGCGCGAGGAACATCGTCGCGGCGTTCGGCGCGTTGGAGAAGCTGGCGCCATCGAGCCCGGCGATGTTGACGATATGGTCGACGCCCTTGACCTTGAGGGCGCGGTCGACCGCCGACCGCATGACCTTGTCGGTGCGTTCGAGCGTCGAGCCCGGCGGCATCTGGACGACGCCGATGAGATAGCCCTGGTCCTGCGCCGGGATGAAGCCGCCCGGCGTCGCGGTGAAGCGCCACGCCGTCAGCGCGAGCAGCCCGACATAGACGATGAGGATGATGCCGACGGTCCGCACGGTGCGCGCGGTCAGGCGACCGTAGCGGTCCGACAGCCAGTCGAAGCCGCGGTTGAAGCCGTTGGCGGCACGCGTGATCGGCGCGGTCCAGCCGCGCGGCTCGTGGTCGGCGTCGTCGTGCGGCTTGAACAGCAGCGCCGCGAGCGCGGGCGACAGCGTCAGCGAGACGAGGCACGAGATCAGCGTCGCCGACGCGATGGTCAGCGCGAACTGCTTGTAGAACTGCCCCGAGATGCCGCTGATGAAGGCGGTCGGGATGAACACCGCGCACAGGGTCAGCGCGATGGCGATCAGCGCGCCGCCGACCTCGTCCATCGTGCGGAAGGCGGCGTCATGGGGCGAATAGCCCGCGCGCAATTCGCGCTCGACGTTCTCGACGACGACGATCGCGTCGTCGACGACGATGCCGATGGCGAGCACGAGGCCGAAGAGCGACAGGTTGTTGAGGCTGTAGCCGAACGCCGCCATCACCGCGAAGGTGCCGATCAGCGAAACCGGGATCGCCAGCACCGGGATCAGCGCGGCGCGCCAGCTTTGCAGGAAGATCAGCACGACGATGACGACGAGGCCGACCGCTTCGATGAGCGTCTGCTGGACGCTGTCGATGGATTTCTGAACGTAGGTCGTCGGGTTATAAGGGATGCTGTAGGCGACGCCGGGCGGAAAGTCCTTCTTGGCCTCGTCGAGCGTCGCGACGATCGCCTTGGCGGTCGCGAGCGCGTTCGATCCCGGCAGCTGCGAGATGCCCAGCCCGATGCCCTGCACGCCGTTCACGTAGGCGTTCGTCGTATAGTCCTGCGCGCCGACTTCGATGCGCGCGACGTCGCTGACGCGGGTCAGTGCGCCGCTGGTGTCGCGCTTGATGACGATGTCGCCGAACTGCTCGGGCGTCGTCAGGCGGCCCTGCGTCTGGACGCTCAGCTCGAAGCCCGAGCCGCCCTTGGCGAACGGCGGCGCGCCGACGCTGCCGCCCGCGACCTGAACATTCTGCGAGCGCAGCGCGGCGACGATCTCGCCGGCATTGAGATTGCGCGACGCGGCCTTTTCGGGGTCGATCCAGATGCGCATCGCATAGTCGCGGACGCCGAACAGGTTGATGCCGCCGATGCCCTGCAGCCGCAGCAGCTTGTCGCGGACCTGCAGCGTCGCGTAGTTCGACAGATACTGGATGTCGTGGCTGTTGTCGGGCGAGGTCAGGAACACCGCCATCAGGATGTCGGGCGAGTTCTTGCGCGTCGTCACGCCGAGCGCGCGGACGGTGTCGGGCAAGCGAGGCTCGGCCGACGCGACGCGGTTCTGGACGAGCACCTGCGCGGTATCGAGGTTCGTGCCGAGCTTGAACACGACGTTGATCGTGACGCGCCCGTCGCCCGTCGACGACGAGGTGATGTAGAGCATGTTCTCGACGCCGTTGATCTCCTGCTCGAGCGGTGCGGCGACGGTATCGGCCAGCACTTCGGCCGACGCGCCGGGATAGGTCGCGCTGACCGCGACGGTCGGCGGCGCGATCTCCGGATATTGCGCGACGGGCAGCGACGGATAGGCGAACAGCCCGACGAGCACGATGAGGATCGAGATGACGCCCGCGAAGATCGGGCGGTCGATGAAGAAATGCGAAAAGCGCATGGCCTAGCGCACCGCCGCCGCGCTCGTGGCGGAGGTGGCGGGAGGTTCGATCAGCGCGGGCACCGTCGGGCCGCTGCCCGGCGCGGGCGGCACGATCTTGCCATTGACGGCGGTGACCGGCGTGCCGGGGCGGCCGCGCTGGACGCCGGCGATGATGACCCGGTCGGTGCGCGCGAGGCCCGACTTGACCACCCGCAACCCGTCGACGATCGGACCCAGCTCGACGACGCGTTGCGCCACCTTGCCGTCCTTGCCGACGACCAGTGCGACCTTGCGCGTCTGGTCGGTGACCACCGCGTCCTCGGGGATCAGCATGCCCTCATAGGCCCCCGAGCCGAGCAGCCGCATATGGCCGAACATGCCGGGGGTGAGGAAGCCGTCGGGGTTGCGCACTTCGGCACGCCCGCGGATCGTACCGCTGCCCTGATCGATGGCGTTGTCGACGAAGTTCATCCGCCCGTGCCAGCGATACTCGGTCTCGTCGGCGAGGCGGATGTCGACGGGGTTGGCGGCGACGCGCGACGACGGCCGCGTGCCGGCGCGGTTGGCGCGCTGGTACTTGAGATAAACCGCTTCGGAGCCGGTGAAGGTGAAGTAGATCGGGTCGAGGACGACAATGGTGGTCAGGACCGTCGTGCCAGCGGTGACGTAATTGCCGATGTCGAGGCGGCGATCCGACAGCCGCCCGCCGATTGGCGCGGTGACGCGCGTGAATTCGACGTCGAGCGCCTTGGCACGGACGGTGGCCTCGCCCGAGGCGAGCGCCGCATTCGCCTGACCGAGCGTCGCCTGCGCCTGCTCGAATTCCTCCTTGCTGACGGCGTTGGCCTCAAGCAGCGTCTTGGTGCGCGCGAACGTCGTCTGCGCAACTACCGCCGCCGCCTTAAGCCGCGCAGCGTCGGCTTTTGCCTGTTCGAGAATGGCCTGGAACGGGCGCGGGTCGATGACGAACAGCAATTGCCCGGGCTTGGCGAACTGGCCGTCGCGAAAGGCGATACTCTGGATATAGCCCGAGACGCGCGGTCGCACCTCCGACTCGCGGATCGCCTCGAAGCGTCCGACATAATCGTCCCAGTCGACGATCGGCTTGATCAGCGGCACCGCGACGGTAACCTGCGGCGGTGGGCCGCCGGGACCGCCCGGCCCGCCGGGCTTGCCGCCCGCGCCGTCCTGTTTCTTGGCGCAGGCCGCGAGGCTGAACAGCGTCGCCAGAACGAGGGTTGCCGGGGTGGCTCGCATGAGAATCTTTCAAGCTGTCGCTGCACCGCAGCATAGTCATGAACCGCCGAACGCGATTTGCCAAGTCGAACAAAGTGCCGCTCAATTGTTGACGGATGTAGGCCTCCCGAGCGTTGCCGCAACCCGCATCCGGCATAATCGTTCATCGTAGAGAAAGGTTGCGTTGCCGTTTCAAAAGGTCAGGGCGTAACGCAGCGCGGTGCCCACGTCGGTGGGCGCGGCGGCGATATTGCCGGGCTGGTGTCGCCAATAGCCGTTGAGAATCAACGACCCCGCGCCGATCGGCAGGGCGTAGACCGCTTCGACGCCACGCTCGTGCCCCTGCGGGCGGAGGTCGAGCGGTGCATCGAAGCCAGCGACCGCCAGCGTGCCGCGCACGACGCGCAGCGGTTCGGACCAGCGCAGCGCGAGGCTGTCGCGCGGTCCGAACAACTGCGTTCGTTCGACCTCGACCGACCAGGCCTGCGTCGCCAGTGTCGCAGGTGCCCGCCCGCCGCGTGACACCAGCGCAGTCCAGCCGCGCCGCACCGTCGCGGCGAGCCGCCACGGGCCGGTTCCGGTCGCCAGCCCGGCGTCGGCGAACCACGTCGCCGCGCCGCCACCGCCGAGCGCGCGGCCAAGCTCCCCGCCCAGCACGGTATCGGCCTCGTCGAGCCGGGTCAGGCGCAGCGTCGCGGTGAGCGGCCCGGCGCGG
The DNA here is from genome assembly GCA_964246975.1 of uncultured Sphingomonadaceae bacterium. Classification (GTDB taxonomy): domain Bacteria; phylum Pseudomonadota; class Alphaproteobacteria; order Sphingomonadales; family Sphingomonadaceae; genus Glacieibacterium. The sequence continues at coordinate 7,779 of CAXTSL010000055.1, read as the reverse complement.
CGGTCGAGCGCCAAACCCGCCGACGCATAGCCGTGGCGACCTCCCAGGCCGCGCGTTTCGTCGATCGCCAGCGCCCGCCGCACGACGCCCTGTTCGGCCGCCACGGTGATGCCCAGCCGACCGAACACTTGCAGCAGCGCCACCGCGCCGCCCCCGTCGCGCTCGAATCCCTGCGGCGCATCGCGCGTCGCGACGAACGCCGGCCCACCCGCTTGCTGCAACTGCCGCGCCAGCGCCGCGCCGTCGGACGCGAAGCCGAACGCGACTGCGCTGTGCGGGCCGAGGCGCGCTGCTACCGACCCCGCCAGCGCCCGCGCCGCGAGTGCCTCGCCGGGAACCAGCCGCAGCCGCGCGACATGGTCGTCGGCGACGGTCAGCGCGAAGACCCCCGCGCCGCGCGCCACCGCAAGGCTGCGCGCCGTGCCCGCCAGCGCGCCGGTCAGCCGCGCCGGCTGCCCCGCCCGCCGCAGCGTCGGCGCAAGATCGATCGCATAGCCGCGCCCGTAGCCGTCGCGGATGTGCGCGCCCAGCCCGCCTTGCCCGGCATCGCCCATCGCGCTGGCGAGCGTCGCGTTGACCGTCGCCGACACCGCGACATCGGGCGCGGCGGCGAGGCTGAGGCTGCCCTGCGGCGCGAAGGCGCGTTCGAGATTGAGCTCGCCGCGTCCGTACACCGCGTCGGTGCCGCTGCCGCCGAGATCGGTCGCGGTCCGCAGCAGCAGGTCGACGATCTGCGTCGGGGTCAGCGCCGGGAACGCCTGCGCGAGCAGCGCCACCGCACCCGCGACCACGGGGGCCGACAGCGACGTGCCGCTGAACAGGAAGCTCGTGCCGGTCTGGTCGGGGGCGCGGACGCGCACGCCCAGCGCGGTCAGATAGTGCGCGGCAGTATTGCCGGCACGGTTCGAGAAGTCGGCGAGCGCCAGGTTCGCATCGGTCGATCCAGCGACGAGGACGAGACCGCGCGCGACGGGATCGTTGGCGATCTGCGCCAGCCGGTCGGGATTGACCGCCGCCGCCGGGTCGGTGACGCCGTCGTTGCCCGCCGAGAAGACGATGATCGTCCCCGCCGCCGTGGCGCGGTCGATCGCCGCGCGCAGCGTCGCATTGGCCGCCGAGCCGCCGAGCGAGATGTTGACGACCTTCGCCCGTGCCGCCGTGGCGCGGTCGAGGCCGCGCGCGATGGCGTTGTCGCTGTAGCTGCAATTGTCGACCTCGGCCCCCGGCGCGGTGCAGCTTCCCGGCGTGTCGGCGCGCAGCACGAGCAGGGTCGCGTCGAAAGCGACGCCGTGGATGCCGCTGTCGTTCTTCGCCGCGAGCAGGACGCTCGCCACCGCCGTGCCGTGCCCGCCCTCGTCCTGCAGGCCGCGCGTGCCTGCGAAGTCGCCCGACTGGCCGCTGATCTTGCCCGCGAACTCGCTGCTCGTCGTGTCGACGCCGCTGTCGATGACCCCCGCGAGCACCCCTGCGCCGGTCGCCCCCGCCGTGTAGGCCGAGAGGGCGCGGGCCTGCACGGCGGCGTTCGAACGCCGGTACTCGGCGGTATCATAGGTCGATGGTGCCGGGGTAGGGGTCGGTGCCGGTGTCGGGGCGGGTGTTGGCGTCGGGGTGGACGCGACCGGGGTCGAGCCACCGCCACCGCCGCACGCCGCGAGCAGCAGCAGCGGGGCAAGGCTCGCCACGAGGCCGGACATCGGTCGCGCGCGGTCGGGGGCGGCGAAGCAACGCATGGCGCGAGTCCCCGGTGACGTTTCCGGCGCGATGCTATAGGCGAGCGGGCCGGGAGTTCAAACCATGCTTGCGCGCCGTTTCCTGTGGCTCGTCGCCGGGGCCATCGTCCTCGTGCTGCTCGCCGCGCTGGCCTATCGGCTGTTCGGCGCGCAGCTCATGCGCGCCGCGATGGTACCGGGCGTCGCCTTCGAGGCCAGCCCGCAGGAGGCCGGCCCCGACTATGCCGCCGTCGCGGCGTGGGACGCGCACCCGGCTCTTCCCAAGGGCCCGGCGCGCTGGACCCCCGCCGGCATCGCCCCCGCGCCGCACCCGCTCGCAGCGGTGTTCTTCGTTACCCCGACAGCCTATCTCGGTCGCGCGCGCTGGAACATGCCGTTCGGCGACAGCGCCACCGAAACACGGCTGAACCTGTACCTCGCGGGGCAGGCGAGCGCGCTCAACGGCGTCGGCGAGATCTGGGCCCCGCGCTACCGTCAGGCGGCATTCGGCGCCTTCCTCGCCGATTCACCCGACGCGCGCCGCGCCATCGACCTGGCCTATGGCGACGTGGCGCGGGCATGGACTGCCTTTCTCGCCGCGCAGCCCGAGGGCCGTCCGATCATCCTCGCCAGCCATAGCCAAGGCTCGCTGCACCTGCTGCGGCTGCTCAAGGAACGTGTCGCCGGGACGCCCGCCGCGCGCCGCATCATCGCGGCCTACATCGTCGGCTGGCCGATCTCGCTGACTGCCGACCTCCCGGCGCTGGGCCTGCCGGCATGCGAAAGCCCGCAATCGACGGGGTGCGTCCTCGGTTGGCAGAGCTTTGCCGACCCCGCCGATCCGGCGGCGATCCGCGCGGTCTTCGACGCCAGCACGGGGCTGACCGGCGCACCCCGGCGCGGCACGGCGGTGCTGTGCACCAACCCGATGCTCGGAATGCCGTCGGACGAAGCGGTACCGACCGAGCGCAACCTCGGCAGCCTCGTGCCCGGCGCCAGCCTCGCCGACGCCACCCTCGTCGCGCACGGCATCGGCGCGCGCTGCCTGCCCTCGGGCGTCCTGTCGATCGGCCCGCCGCCCGCCAAGTTCGACAACTACGTGCTGCCGGGCAACAATTACCACGTCTACGACTATGCGCTGTTCTGGGCGAACGTCCGCGCCGATGCCGAGGCGAGGGTGAACGCTTGGCAAGCGCGCTGATCCTCGATCTCGCCGCCTTCGCCGCCGCGCTTCCCGAGGGCGGCAGGCTGGCGGGCCTCGATGTCGGCACCAAGACCATCGGCGTCGCGACCTGCGATGCGGGGTGGAGCTTTGCGACGCCGCTGTACGTCTTGCGGCGGACGAAGTTCACCCCCGACCTTGCGGCGCTCAAGCTGCGCCTCGATGCCGAGCGTATCGCGGGTGTCGTCGTCGGCCTGCCGCTGAGTATGGACGGCAGCGACTCCCCGCGCACCCAGTCGGTCCGCGCCTTCGCCCGCGCCGTCGCCGAACCGCTGGCGCGTCCGCTGCTGCTCTGGGACGAGCGCTGGTCGACGCAGGCCGTCGAGCGCCAGATGATCGCCGAGGACTGGACGCGCGCGCGGCGCGCCGAGGCCATTGACAAACACGCCGCCGCGCACATCTTGCAGGGTGCGATCGACGCGCTGATGAGCGCGGTTGCCCGGGCGCGCCCGTTGGGCTAGAGCGCCGCGACCCCCAACATAAGCAGGATTCATGGGCTTCAAACTTCCCGACCACAAAGACCGCGCCGGTGCCGCCGCCAAGGCCCGCGCCGAAGCCCTCGAAAAGTTCAAGGCCAAGACCGCCGAGATCGATCCCGCCGCGGTCGCCGAACGCGCCGCCAGTCGCGCCGCCGCCGAAGCGCGCCGCGTCGCCAAGGCCGCCGAGAAAAAGGCGGAAGCCGAGGCCGCGCGCCTCGCCGTCCTCGCCGCCAAGGAGGCCGCGCGCCTCAAGGCTGAGGAAGACGCCAAGATCACCGAGGAAATGCGCGAAGCCGAACGCAAGCGCCTGCGCGACGAGCGCTACGCGGCACGCAAGGCGGCGAAGAAGCGGTAGCGCGGTGCGGGGATGACAGCGCCCGCGCCCCCCGCTACACCCCGCCGCAGATGCCCGCCTACCCCCGCCCGCTCAGCTTCCAGAACCTCATCCTGACCCTGCAGGACTATTGGGGCGCGCGCGGCTGCGTCATCCTGCAGCCCTATGATGTCGAGGTCGGCGCGGGGACTTTCCACCCCGCCACGGTGCTGCGCGCGCTCGGACCCCAGCCGTGGACCGCGGCGTACGTCCAGCCGAGCCGCCGCCCGTCCGACGGGCGCTACGGCGACAACCCCAACCGGCTGGGCGCCTATTACCAGTTCCAGGTCATCCTCAAGCCGTCGCCGCCCGACATCGTCGACCAGTATCTCGGCAGCCTCGAAGCGATCGGCATCGACACCAACCTTCACGACATCCGCCTCGTCGAGGACGACTGGGAAAGCCCGACGCTCGGCGCGTGGGGGCTGGGGTGGGAGGTGTGGTGCGACGGCATGGAGGTCAGCCAGTTCACCTATTTCCAGCAGGTCGGCGGCCACGACTGCGCGCCGGTCAGCGGCGAGCTGACCTACGGGCTCGAACGGCTGGCGACGTATATCCAGGGCAAGGATTCGGTCTACGACCTCGCCTACAACGACGCCGGGGTGACCTACGGCGACGTGTTCCGCGACAACGAGCGCCAGTTCTCCGCATACAGCTTCGAGGCGGCGAATACCGAGCTGTTGTTCCAGCAATTCAAGGACGTGTCGGGCGAATGCAAGGCACTGGTCGAGCGCGGGCTGCCACTGCCCGCCTACGACCAGGCGATCAAGGCAAGCCACATTTTCAACCTGCTCAACGCGCGCGGCGTGATCTCGGTCGCCGAGCGCGCGGCGTACATCGGGCGGGTCCGCGACCTGACCAAGGCGGTGTGCGATGCGTATGTCGCGCGGGGGGCGGGGTGAGCGGAGGCCCCCTCCGTCGGCTGCGCCGCCACCTCCCCCTGAAGAGGGGGAGGATCGTGCTCCTCCCCCTCTTCAGGGGGAGGGGGACCGCGCCGCCCTTCGCGGCGTGGTGGAGGGGGCCTGACGCGCCCACCAACCATGCCTGACTTCCTCCTCGAACTCCTCACCGAAGAAATCCCCGCGCGGATGCAGCCGCGCGCCACAGCCCAACTGCGCGAGCGGTTCGAGGCGGGCATCGCGGGCAAACTCCCGTGCGCGCGCGTCGAGACCTTCGTCACTCCGCGCCGCCTCATCCTGTTCGCACGCGGGCTGGCCGCCGAAGGCACCGCCACCGAGGAGGAACGCCGCGGCCCGCGCGCCGACGCCCCGGCGCAGGCGCTCGAGGGTTTCCTCCGCTCGACCGGCCTGACCCGCGACCAGCTGGAGGAGCGCGAGACGCCGAAGGGCCGCTTCCTCTACGCCGTGCTGCGCGCCGCCGGACGGCCTGCGGCGGACGTGCTGGCCGAGCTGATCCCGCAGATCGTCCGCGATTTCGACTGGCCGAAGTCGATGCGCTGGGGCGCGGCGTCGGCCAGCACCGCAAGCCCGCGCTGGGTCCGCCCGCTGTCGGGCATCGTCGCGCTGCTCGATGACGCGGTGGTGCCGTTCGACGCGGCGGGCGTCGCCAGCGGGCGGACGACGTGTGGGCATCGCTTCATGCACCGCGCGCCGGTGGAGATCGCCAGCGCCGCGAGCTACGCCGACCAGCTCCGCGCCGCGCACGTCCTGATCGACCCCGCCGAGCGTGGCGCGATCATCGCCGACGGCGCGCGCGCTGCGGCGACCGCAGCGGGCCTTAGCTTGATCGACGACGCGGGCCTCGTCTCCGAGAACGCGGGCCTGACCGAGTGGCCGGTGCCGCTGCTCGGGCGCTTCGATCCGGCGTTCCTCGACGTGCCGCGCGAGGTCATCCAGCTGACGATGCGCACCAACCAGAAATATTTCGCGTGCACCGACGCAAGCGGCGCGCTTGCCCCGGCGTTCGTCTGCGTGGCGGGGCTGGAGGCTCCCGATGGCGGCGCGGCCATCGTCGCGGGCAACGAGAAGGTGCTGAGCGCGCGGTTGGCGGACGCCAAGTTCTTTTGGGACGCCGACCTCGCGCGCGTCCGCGACGGCGGGCTCGCGGGGTTCGCGCCGAAGCTCGAAAGCATCGTGTTCCACGAAAAGCTCGGGACGCTGGCCGACAAGGTCGAACGGGTCGCCAAGCTGGCGCGCTGGCTGGTCGAGAGCGGCGCGGTGCGCGGCCCCCTCCGTCGCTTCGCGCCACCTCCCCCTGAAGAGGGGGAGGAGCAGAACGGCGGCTCTCCCGGTCCTCTGATGGAAGTGCGGAACGGCGCTCCTCCCCCTCTTCAGGGGGAGGTGGCGGCGCAGCCGACGGAGGGGGCGCGTGCGCACCTCGCCGACCTCGCCGAACAGGCCGCGCGCCTGTGCAAGGCCGACCTCGTCTCCGCCACCGTCGGCGAATTCCCCGAGGTGCAAGGCATCGCCGGCCGCTACCTCGCCCTCGCCGAAGGCCTGCCCGCCGAAGTCGCCGACGCGATCCGCGACCACTACAAGCCGCTGGGGCCGAGCGACATCGTGCCGACCGCGCCGGTCAGTGTGGCTGTGGCGTTGGCGGACAAGTTGGATACGTTCGTAGGTTTTTTCCGACTAAAAGAATTTCCGTCAGGTACCCGCGATCCTTTTGCACTTCGACGTGCCGTTCTTTCTATCATCGCCCTCGTTTTCACGTCCGGCATTCGGGTTTCACTCACGGCGGTGATCGATCAAATAGTTCTTTTGCACCGTCCACGTGTCTTTCGGAATGCCGTCGGGAGTAATGTGGCATTGCAAGTGCTTGATCTGCCACTAGACGACGTTCGACTTGTCCATATCCAACATTCTTGGGAGCCGCCGGACCGGCAGTTAAAAACAGTAGTCACAATTAATGGCGTGGATTACGGGCCATATCAATCTGATGCGTTCGATGACCTCAAGGAAGCAATGGCTACTTGGCATGCTGCGGGTGGGTTAGATCAGCGTATTTTTAGCTTCCTCGCCGACCGCCTCAAAGTCCAACAACGCGAAGCAGGCATCCGCCCCGACATCATCGACGCCGTCTTCGCGCTCGGCGGCGAGGACGATCTCGTCCGCCTGCTCGCCCGCGTCCGCGCGTTGCAGGCGTTCATAACCACCGACGACGGCGCGAACCTGCTGGCAGGCTACAAGCGCGCCGCCAACATCCTGCGCATCGAAGAGGCGAAGGACGGCCCCCATGACGGCGCGCCCGACCCCGCGCGGCTGAGCGACCCGTCCGAACACGCCCTCGCCGCCGCGCTCGACGCGACGCTGACGCGCGCCGCCGCCGCCGTGGCGGGCGAGGACTTCGAGGCCGCGATGACCGCGCTGAGCACGCTGCGCGCGCCGGTCGATGCGTTCTTCGCCGCCGTCATGGTCAACGACCCCGATCCTGCCGTGCGCGCCAACCGCCTCGCGTTGCTCGCGCGGTTCCGCGCGGCGGTGCATACGGTCGCGGACTTTTCGAAGATCGAGGGGTAGGATTTTTTCTCCCTCCCCTCCCCGCGTAGCGGAGAGAGGGGAGGGTCGGGGTGGGGTGTCTTGCCGCGAGACGCAGACCTTGCAGTGAGACACCCCACGACCCTCCCCGCTCTCCGTGCGCGAAGGGCGCACGGGGCGGGGAGGGGGAAGTAAGATGGAGTCTGTGATGACCGCCACCCACGTCTACCGCTTCGGCGGCGGCATCGCCGATGGCGACGCGTCGGCCAAGGAGGCGCTCGGCGGCAAGGGGGCCAACCTCGCCGAGATGTCGAGCATCGGGCTGCCGGTCCCCCCCGGCTTCACCATCGGCACCGCCGTCTGCGCCGTGTATTACGACAGCGGGCAGACCTTCCCCGACGCGCTCAAGGCCGAGGTCGCCGCCGCGCTCGACCACATCGCGGACCACACCGGCATGAGCTTCGGCGACCCCGCCAACCCGCTGCTCGTCTCGGTGCGCTCAGGCGCGCGGGTGTCGATGCCGGGGATGATGGACACCGTCCTCAACCTCGGCCTCAAC
>CAXTSL010000054.1:0-20892 GCA_964246975.1 uncultured Sphingomonadaceae bacterium | reverse complement strand
ACGCGAGCCAGACGTTCTCGTTCCAGGTCTCGACGATCCCCTCGAGGCTGTCGGGCACCGAATTGAGATAGCAGGAGATCGGCAGGCCGCGCCCGGTGCCGCCGTTCGACAGCACCGGCGTCGACGGCATGAACCACAGCTTCGAGATATAGTCGTAGAGGCGCTGCGCGTGCGGCGCATCGTCGGCATAGGCGGCGGCGACGCGCGCGAACAGGTCCTGGTACGACTCGCCAGGCAGCAGGTAGCGGTCCTTGAGCGTCTCGCGCCCGAAATCGGTGAGCAGCGCATCGCGCGACCGGTCGACGCTCACCGGAAACGCCCACGGCATCACCGTCGTCGACGAGCGCGGCGGGGGGGGCGTCGTGCGGCCTTCGCCGCCGCTATCCGTCTCGCGTTCGGCGGTCATCGTGCCCGCGCTGAAATCCATCACGCTCTCCAAAACTCCAGTCTTCGTCGTCGCTACTGTCATCGAACCGTCATCGTTGGACCCGTCGCTGCCCCGAGTCACCCGCTCATCGGGTGCGATGGCGAACCATCCCCGATATCCACAGACACAGCAATGTTCTTCTTGTGTTCCAGTTCCTCGAGACGTCGTCATGGTCGACCGGAGCGATCCCGGATTTACCACAGCTTGTGTTTCGTCTCGACTTCCCCGCTACCGATAGTGCCCGATTGGCGGCGGGGTGCAAGCAGAATATAGGAATTCTTGCGCCGCGAACAACGTCAACGGCTTGGCGCGCGACACTGATGCCGAAGCTTCGGCAGCACGACGGGGCGGCGCGCCGGTCGACGCACCCGGACCCTGCCGCCGGTCCTCGGTCGAGCCTCTATGCGAGTCGCCGACCGGCGACTCGTCGGCGCGGCCGGGCGGACCCGACCGCGCACAACCTGGGCCTCGCGATTGCCGTAAAGCAGCCTACGCCTTGCGATTGACGTGGATCAGCCAGTATTGCGCAAGCATCTGGCGCGGCGCGCCCTGCACCGCCTGCAACGCCGTCGTCGCGCCGGCCTTGTCGCCCGCGCGCGCCAGTGCCGCGCCGAGGCGCAGGTTGGCGGTCGACGCGTCGGCCCCGGGCTTGGCGGCGGCGAGGCGGTACATCTCGGCTGCCTTGGCGTAGTTGCCATAGCCGAAGTACGCGTCCCCGGTCGCCAGCGCGAGCTTGCCCGTCGGGGCCTTCGCCGAATCCTTTTCGAGACCCGGCAGCGAAGCCTTGTCGGCGGCGATCTTGCCGCCAGCGACCTGCGCGATTTCCTTCTCGATCGGTTTGGTGCCGCTGAGCTTCTTGGTCGCGACACCCTCGTCGAGGATGCGCTTGGCTTCACCCGGCAAGCCCTTTTCGAGCGCCAGACGGGCGTATTCCTGCCATTCGCGGTCGGGACCCTGCGCGTTGACCGCGTGCATCAGGCGGAACACGTCGAGTTCGAACTGGTCGTCGCCGTGCGCCGCGTCGCGGTAGAGGTTGAGCGCGTCGTACCAGTTGACCGGGTTGGGATAGTCGGTGACCACCGCGACAGCCGCCGCGTTGGTCTGCGCCGTCAGCTTGCTGTCGAAGGCGATCTTGAGGCGCTGGCGATACCACGGCTCGGGGGCGAGCTCGCCCTTGGCCTTCTTGGCGGCGATCGCCTTTTCGAGCGTCGCGACGGCCTGCGTGTTCATCTTCTGGTCGCTGTAGAGCAGCGCGAGGTTGAGCGTGTTGTCGGCGTCGTTGGGGTCGGCGGCGACGATCTGCTCGTAATAGCGCGTCGCGGTCGCGTAATCCTTGCGGTTGAGCGCCATCGCGGCGAGATTGCGGATGTATTTCGGCTTCTCGGCGGCGGGGAGGAAGGGGCTGGCGGCCGACGTCTTCACCGCCTCTTCGAGCGCCACCATGTCCTTGACCTTGTTCGCGGCACCCATCTTGATCTGCGAAAGGTAGAATTCGTCGGTCGGGTTGAGGCCGCCCGCTGCTTCGGCGGCCTTGATCGTCGCGATGGCACCGGCGGAATCGCCCGCCCCGTCCTGCTTCTGCGCGGTGGCGGCAGCGGCACGACCGGGCTTCGACAAATCCTTGGGGTTGGGCGCACCCGGCTCGACCGCCGGTGCGGCGGGGGCCTTGTCCTTGGCGAACGACGGCGTCGCGACGGCAGTGGCGAGCAAGGCCGACAGCGCGAGATACGAAATTCTGGTCATCGGTGACCCTTTCCCAAGGTGATTTGCGGCTTTGGCTAAGCCCCGGCGCCAATCGCGTCAATCGCCGCGTCAATTCCCGCCTAGCGTTGGCGGGCTTAACGCGCTTTGAACGCACGGGTTGCCGTTCCGACCCCCGACGATGGAGACAAGATGCTCGCCGTGCTCTCACCCGCCAAGACGCTCGACGAGGCGACGCCGGTGCCGCCGGTCGCGGCGACCGAGCCGTACTTCGCGGCCGATGCGGTAAAGCTCGCCCAGGCGGCGGCGAAGCTGTCGCCGCGCGCGCTCGGTCGGCTGATGCACATCTCGCCCGCGCTGGCGGCGCTCAACGCCGCGCGCTTCCGCGCCTTCGTCGCCGCGCCCGAAGACGCGCGACCGGCGCTCTACACCTTCGACGGCGATGTCTATGCGGGTCTCGCGGGGCCGAAGCTCGAAGCCGGCGCGGTGGCGTTCGCGCAGGACCATGTCCGCATCCTGTCGGGGCTGTACGGCGTGCTGCGCCCGCTCGACCGGATGCAGCCCTATCGGCTCGAGATGGGGACGAAGCTCAAGACCGCGCGGCGGCCCGATCTCTACGCCTATTGGGGCAAGCGCATCGGCGCGGCGCTGGCGGCGACGCTGCAGGGCCACGACGAGCCCACGCTGATCAATCTCGCCAGCAAGGAATATTTCGACGCGGTCGCGGTCGACGCGCTGCCGGGACGCGCGCTCGCCATCGACTTCCGCGACGAGAAGGACGGCGCGCTGCGCTTCAACACCTACACCGGCAAGCGCGCGCGCGGCGCGATGGCGCGCTTCATCTGCGAGGAACGCATCGACCGGCCCGAGGGGCTCAAGGACTTCGCCGGCATGGGCTATGCGTATCGCCCCGAATTGTCCGACGCCGACCGCTGGGCCTTCGTGCGGCGCGGCTAGAACGACGCGAGTTCGACGCCGACCGCCGCGCAATCGGGGTAGATGTCGGGCTTGCGCGTCGAGACGCGGAGCGCGGTGACGCCGCGCCGCGCCGCGACCATGTCGTAGATCTCGTGCGCGACACTTTCCTGCAGGTTGAAGCGGCGGCCCGACGTCAAAGCGAGGATCGCGGTGCGCAGCCGGTCGTAGTCCCACGCCTTGGCGATGCTGTCGCAGTCGGGAAAATTCGCCGCGTCGAGCCACACCTCGACATTGACGCGCAGGCGCTGCGGCGTGCCGATCTCGAAGTCGTGGAAACCGATGTCGCAGGGGAAATCGAACGCCTCGAGGACGATCTTGCGCGTCTTCGGGCGCAACGCATCGGGAACGAGGCCATCGAGCCCGCCGAACGCCTGCACCGCCTGCATCGTCATTTGTCCACCATGTACGCCACGTCGCGCGGCAGGCCCATCAAGCGCTGGCCGCCGTCGAGGGTCAGCGTCTGGGCGTTAAGCGTCGGCGTGGCAAGGATGAAGCGCAGCGCGCCGACGATCTCGTCGACCGCGACGCCGCGCCCGAGCGGGTTGAGGATGTGCGCCGCCGCAAAATTCTCGCGGCTCTGCGGCCCGCTGACCATCGTCACGGCGGGGGCGATGGCATTGACACGCAGGCGTGGGGCATAGGCGCGCGCCGCCAGCTCGGTCAGCCCCGCAAGGCCGATCTTCGACAGCGTGTAGCTGAAATAATCTGGATTGAGCGCCGCCAGCTTGGCATCGAGCAGGTTGACGACGCACGCGGTCTCGCCCGCCGGGACCGCGGCCGCGAAGGCGCGGGTCAGCAGCGTCGGGGCGCGCAGATTGACGTCGAGGTGCGCCGCCCAGCCTTTGGGCGTGAAATCGTCGATCGTGTCGTAGTCGAAGCGCGATGCCGAGTTGACCAGCAGGCCGAGCGGCGGGGCGTCGCTGGTGGCGGCGAGGATCGTCGCGGCGGCATCGGCGTGCGCGAGGTCGGCGGCGACGACGCGCGTACCCTGCCCCGTTCCAGCGAGCTCGGCGGCAAGTGCCTCTGCTTCGGCGCGCGACGTGTTGCAGTGGATCACGACGAACCAACCGTCGGCGGCTAGCGCGCGCACAAGGGCCGCGCCGATACGCTTGGCGCCGCCGGTGACGATTGCCGTTCGGGGGCTGTTGCTGAGCATTGCCCGTGGGATAGCGGGCCGGTCGGGAGCGGGCAAGTTACCTTCCCCCGTCATGCTGGCGCACGCCAGCATCCACCTATCCGCACGCGGGACGTTGGATGCTGGCGTGCGCCAGCATGACGGGCAACGTCAGGAATTACCCCTGCCCAAAAAAGCGCCACACCAAGCCCCGCGACCGACGCACCCCATGCATCCCCGCGCCGTCCGCACGCCGCCCACGCACTTATCCCCAGCCGCCGTGGATAAGCCGCGACCCGCCTTGAGCCGAGCCGCCGCCGCGCCTAACTTGGCAGGCCGATGGCGCAACCCCCGATCAGCGACAGGTTTTCCGAAGCGGCCGCGACCTTCACGGTGCGCGGCGGCGCGGCCCTGCCCGATCTCGACACCGGCGTCGCGGCGATCCGCAACGTGCTACGGACGCTGCCGCAACGCCCGGGCGTTTATCGGATGCTCGATGAAGGTGGCGCGGTGCTCTACGTCGGCAAGGCACGCAGCCTGAAGGCGCGGGTGACCAACTACACGCAGGTGACGCGCCTGCCGCGCCGCCTCCAGCGCATGGTCGCGCAGACGCGCGCCATGACGATCGTCACGACCAACAGCGAGTCCGAGGCGCTGCTGCTCGAGGCGCAGCTGATCAAGCGCTTCCGCCCCGCTTACAACGTCCTGCTCCGCGACGACAAAAGCTTCCCCTTCATCTTCCTGCGCGAGGATCACGCTTTCCCGCGCATCGCCAAGCATCGCGGCGCGCGCGTCGGCAAGGGGGTGTTCTACGGGCCGTTCGCCAGTGCCGGGGCGGTCAATGTCACGCTCAATGCATTGCAGAAGGTTTTCCTGCTAAGGTCTTGCTCGGATAGCTTCTTCGCCAATCGCTCGCGGCCGTGCCTGCTTCACCAGATCCGCCGCTGCTCGGCCCCGTGCGTCGGGCGCATCGACGAGGCGGCGTATGACGAACTGGTCGACGACGCCAAGGCGTTCCTGTCGGGGAAGTCTCAGGAGACACAGCGCAAACTCGGGACCGCGATGGAAGCTGCGGCGGGCGCGATGGACTTCGAGCTGGCCGCGGTGTTCCGCGACCGCCTGCGCGCGCTGACCTTCATTCAGGGCAGTCAGGCGATCAACGCCGGCGACGACGCGCGCGACGCCGACATCGTCGCGCTGGCGTGTCAGGCCGGCGTCATGTGCGTCCAGATGTTCTTCATCCGCGGCGGCCAGAATTGGGGCCACCGCAGCTTCTTCCCGGCGCACACCGCCGATGTCCCCGAGGACGAGGTGCTGACCAGCTTCCTCGCGCAATTCTACGAGGATGTCCCGGCACCGCGCGAAATCCTCATCGACCGCACCCTCGACGAGATGGCGCTGGTCGCCGACGCACTGTCCGAGCGCGCGGGCAAGCGCGTCGCGCTGCGCCATGCCCAGCGCGGTCCGGCGCGGCAGCTGGTGGCGCAGGCGAAGCGCAACGCCGAGGAGGCGCTCGACCGGCGGCTCGCAGAATCGACGACGCAGGGCGTGCTGATGCGCGACCTCGCCGAGCTGTTCGACCTTGCCGAAACGCCGCAGCGCATCGAGGTCTACGACAACAGTCACATCATGGGGACCAACGCGCTCGGCGCGATGATCGTCGCGGGGCCCGAGGGCTTCCGCAAGAACCAGTACCGCACGTTCAACATGACCGACGCGCAGGTCGGCGGGAAGGGCATCACGCCGGGCGACGATTTCGGCATGATGAAGGCGATGCTGGCGCGGCGCTTCGCCCGCCTCGAACGCGAGGACCCCGACCGGACGGGGGGCGAGTGGCCCGACCTGTTGCTCATCGACGGCGGCAAGGGGCAGTTGTCGGCGGTTCTTGAAGTGATGGGGGAACTCGGCGCGCACAACATCTGCGTAGTGGGCGTCGCCAAGGGGCCTGACCGCAACGCCGGACGCGAGACCTTCCATCTGCCGTCGGGGCGCGAGCTGACGCTGCCGCCGAACAGCCCGGTGCTGTTCTTCCTCCAGCGCCTGCGCGACGAGGCGCACCGCTTCGCCATCGGGGCCCACCGCGCGAAACGCTCGAAGGCGATCGTTGCCAACCCCCTCGACGACGTGCCGGGCATCGGCCCGGCGCGCAAACGCGCCCTCCTCATGCACTTCGGCACCTCGCGCGCGGTACGCGGCGCGACGCTCGAGGACCTGGAGCGCGCACCCGGCATCTCGAAGCTCATGGCGGCAAGCATCCACGGCCACTTCCACCCGCGCGGGTGAGGGTTTAGGGTCGGGGCATGGCCAGTCAGGCGCGCCTCCCGGACGATATCGCCTACGACGCCGATCTGGCGGGCTGGGCTTATGCCCAGGCCGATTTGCTGTGCACCCGGCGGCCGGCGGGGATCGACTGGGCCAACATCGCCGAGGAGCTGAAGGATTTGGGCAATTCGCAGTTCAAGGCGTTCAGCAGCGCCGTCGGCGTCATCATAGCGCATATGCTTAAGTGGGACATGCAACCCGATCGGCGCGGGAACAGCTGGGCAGGGTCAATTCGAGTCCATCGCGTCCATGCTGCGTACGAATTGCGCACCAACCCCAGTTTCAAGTCGCGGCTCGACGAAGCGTTGGAGTTGGCTTGGCCCCAAGGAGTCGGCACCGCGTCGGGCGAGATGGATGTTGCGCGACGCGATATGCCGATGGCCTGTCCCTACAGCTGGGACGACATCATGACCCGCCCGTTCGAATGGCCAGAAGACTGACGGGCGTCACGCGCCACCGGAGTCCGCTGCCACTTCCACCCGCGCGGGTGAGGGTTTAGGGTCGAGACATGGCCAGCCAAGCCCGCCTTGCCGACGACATCGATTACGACGCCGACTTGGCGGGCTGGGCCTATGCCCAAGCCGAACTGCTGCGCGCGCGGCGGCCCGCCGGAATCGACTGGGTGAATATCGCCGAGGAGCTGAAGGATTTGGGCAATTCGCAGTTCAAGGCGTTCAGCAGCGCGCTTCAGGTCGTCATTGCCCACATGCTCAAATGGGATATGCAGCCCACCCGGCGCGGCAACAGCTGGGCGATTTCGATCCGCAACCACCGCGACATGGCGCGCTACGAGCTCAAAGCCAACCCAAGCCTTCGCTCCCGGATCGACGAGGCTCTCGACCCGGCTTGGCGACGGGGGGTCGGCGACGCCTCGGCCGAGATGGATATTCCGCTGCGTCATATGCCAGCCGACAACCCCTACAGCTGGGACGAGATCATGAACCGCCCGTTCGACTGGCCCGAGGAGCAGCCGTGAGCATCACCCTCTACACCGCCGCGACGCCCAACGGCTACAAGGTTTCGGTGGCGCTCGAGGAGATGGGCCTCGACTACACCGTGCGCAAGATCGACCTGATGGCGGGCGAGCAGAAGCAGCAGTGGTTCCTCGACCTGTGCCCCAACGGGCGAATCCCGGCGCTGACCGACGGCGATTTCGCGATTTTCGAAAGCGGCGCGATCCTCGTCTATCTCGCCGAGAAGACCGGGCAGTTCATGCCGTCCGACGCGCAGGGGCGGAGCCGCGTCCTGCAGTGGCTGATGTTCCAGATGGGCGGCGTCGGCCCGATGATGGGGCAGGCCAACGTCTTCTTCCGCTATTTCCCCGAGAAGATCCCGGCGGCAATCGCGCGCTATCAGGGCGAGGGGCGGCGGCTGTTCACCGTCCTCAACGCGCAATTGGGCAGGACCGAATATCTCGCGGGTGACGACTACAGCATCGCCGACATGGCCAACTGGTGCTGGACGCGCACCGCGAGCTGGTCCGGGATCGACGTCGAGGGCCTGCCCAACCTGACGCGCTGGCACGCGGCGATCGCCGCGCGCCCGGCGGCGCAGCGCGGCATCGCGGTGCCCGAGGACGCCAGCGCGCGGCTGAGGAACGACGGTGACGGCAAGAAATTCGCCGAGAACGCGCGGACGATCGTCGAGATGGGCAAGCCCGCCGCCTGACCGGCGCGGCGGGGAGGCGTCAACTGCGCACCGGTGCCCGCATCTCGGGCAGCCGTGCCGACGCGCCGCGCACGAAATCGCCCATGAACAGTCGGCGTTCGGCGGGCTGGTCGGGGTCGTCGACGCGGTCGAGCAGCATCTGCACGGCGGCATTGACCATGCGGTCGACCGGCTGGCGGATCGTGCTGAGCCGGTACGCCCCCCATTCCGCCGGACCGACGCCGTCGAAGCCGACCACCGACAGGTCGCCGGGTACGTCGAGGCCCTGATCGCGTGCCGCGTCGATCGCGCCGATCGCCATCAGGTCGTTGGCGCAGACGACGGCATCGAGCCGACCCGCGTCGGCGAGCAGCGCGTCGAGCGCGGTCCGGCCGCTGGCATAGTCATAGCCGCCGCGCTTGACCGCGACCGCCGGCAGGCCCGCCGCTTCCAGCCGTTCGAGCGTCGCGCGCAGTCGCTCGTCGCCGACGTGGCTGTGCTCGAGCCCCGCGATGACGCCGAAGCGGCGATGGCCGGCCGCCACCAGCCCGTCGATCAGCAACCCCTCGCCGCGCACCGAATCGCAGCACACCGAGCCGACCGACCCGACGTCGCTGACACGGTTGTAAAGCACCAGCGGAATGCCATGGTCGGCGAACTGGAGCACCTGGCCGTCCGACAGTCCGGCGATGGCGATGGCCCCGTCGACCTTGAACCGCCAGACCTGATCGAGCGCGTCGGCGGGGACAAGGTTGCTCTCCAGCGTGAACAGCAGCGCGCGCATGCCATGCCGCGACAGCCGCCCGGTCAGCGCCGCGAGCATCTCGGGATAGGTCAGGTTGGTGATGTTCGAGATCAGGATGGCGACGAGGTACGACCGCCGCGTCGTCAGGCTCTGCGCCAGCGCGTTGGGGTGATAGCCGAGCTCGGCGGCGGCGCTGAGCACCCGGTCGCGCATCTTGGGGCTGATCGTGCAGCCGGGGCGGAACGACCGCGACACCGACGATTGCGACACCCCGGCGCGGCGCGCGACATCGTAGCAGGTCGCGGCGCGCTTGGGGCTGACAGGCTTGCTCGACATGGCGGGAAATCCTAGCCGACGCGCGCGCGTCTGGCCACGGTCTCCGGGATCCGCAGCCAGACCAGCGCGGCGACGACGAAACAGCCGCTCGCGAGCGTCATCCCGACCGTCAGCCCGAAGCGGTCGGCGACCTGCGCGGTGATCAGCGGCGCGAAGAAGCTGATGATCCGCCCCCAGTTGAAGATCGACGCGGCCGTCGAGCGCAGGTGCGCGGGGTAGAGTTCGGTCAGCCACGGCCCCCAGACGACGCTCGACGAGATCGCGAAGCCATAGCCGAAGCCCGACGCGGCGAGTACCGCGACCGACGGCGGCGCGCGCAGATACGCCAGCACGATGCCCGCCGCGACGAGGAAGCCGATCGCGCCGATCCGCCGTCCGAAGCGGTCCGCCAGCCAGCCCCACGCAAAGCCGCCGAGGCAGCTTCCCCAGAACTGCCACGACACGATGGTGCCGACCGCGACGCCGTCGAGACCGCGCACCTCCTTGAGATAGGTCGTCACCCAGCCGGTGAAGGCCTGGTAGGCAAAGAAGTTGAGGCCGCACATCAGCACCAGCATCAAGGTCTGGCGGCGCACGGCGGGGGCGAACAGCTCGACGATCGGCAGCCTGGCGATCGCTGCCGAAGGCTTGATGCCACCATGCGGGATCAGCCGCCGGTCGTCGGGCATGATCAGGAGCGCGAAGCCCGCCAGCGCCGCCGGCACGACGCCGACGTAGAGCAGGATCCGCCAGTCGTGGTCGAGAACCAGCGCCGCGCTTGCGCCGAGCACCGCCACGGCGGCGTTGTAGACCCCCAGCGCGACGCCCGCGAGCCGCCCCCGGATATGCGGCGGGAACAGCGTGACGTAGATGCCGACGGTGATCGGGTACATCGTCCCGGTGAAGTAGCCGAGGGCGAAACGCTGCGCGAGAAGTTGCGGATAGCTCGTCACGAACGCGCCGGTCACCAGCAGCAACCCGAAACCGAGCATTACCACGACGAGCGCATTGCGCCGCCCGAAGCGATCGGCAAGTTGCCCGTTGATCACCGCGCCGAGCAGCGCCCCCGCCGCCATCGCACTGTACATCGAGCCGGCTTCGGTGCGCGTCAGCCCGAGGCTGTCGGCGATATACGGCCGCAGCACGTCGACGGTGTTCCACGTCCACGCGTAACAGAAATAGCCGGTCAGCAGGAAGGCGAACGCGGCGATGCGCTGGCGGAGCGGCAGCGACTCGGCGGTGCGCCATTCGTCCTGCGGGTTGGCAATGCTCACCGGCGATACGATGCGGGCGCGAGTTCGGCCATGCGCGCAAACACGTCGATACCGAACTGGCGGAGCAGGTCGGGAATGTCGATGAATACCCAGTTCTCGCTCAGCCGGTCGCCGTCGCGCCGCCAGAAGTCCATGACTCGCATCTCGATCCGCTTGCCCGTCGGCGGCAGGCCGAGCCAGCCGCCGCCGCTGTGCGTCGCGCGGACGCTCGGCCAGCCGGTCGAGGCGACGTAACCACGTTCCCCGATGCGGCATTTATGGTCGCCCCCCTTGCGGTCGGGAAAGGCGGTGAGAAACGGCCGCTGATGGCCGCGCTCATAGTCGGCATGGCCACGGAAGCTGCCGATCGGGGCGGGGCCGAACCACCAGAAATCGGGCGACCAGAAATCGACCATGCCCATGCTCGACAGGTTCGCGCCGTCATAGCGCATCAACCCCGCAATCATCGCCTCGACGAGATCGAGGCTGGCGCGCGCCTCGGTCGCGCTGCCCCCCGCCAGAACGACGCCGTCGCGCGCCCGGGGCCCTGGGACGACGATGGGCGCGCCGAGCGGGCGGGCGAGCGGCCAGACGCCGGCCTGCATCATCAAGCCCGGCAGATCGAGGATCAGATAGGTCTCGATCATCGCCCCGTCCGCCCAGCGGTCGAAGCGCCCATAGCGCAGGAACACCGGCAGTCCGGTCGCCGGAATGCCGCACAGTGGCGCGCCGAACAGTCCGGCGATGTGCCCGGTGCTCGCGGTCCAGTCGCCGCCGGCGAAACTGCCCGATACGAGGATGTCGAGGCGATCCTCGGCGGCGACAAGGCTGGCAAATAGTGCGTCGAGCAGTCCGCCCCAGTCGAGGCCTTCGAGCGGATACGGCGCGTGGAGGACATGGCCGACCGCGAGCGGCACATCGCCCTGCCCCGCCGCATCGAACGAGGCGCGCAGCCGTGCCGCCTTGTGTTCCAAAGTCACCCGTGTTGCCTCCCGTCGCGACGCGCCATATTGATTTCGGATGCAGTCGGCGTAAAGCGCCAAATTCGGGGATCGTGCGGAGATGCGCGCAATGGCGGAAGCACAGGCGATCAGGCTGGCCCCGGCGGTGCCCGGCATCGACGGACGCGACATCGCGGCGCTGCTCGCGCCGCAGCACGGCCGACGCCAGCGCCTCGATGGCTTCGACGCCGATTATGCCGACATCGTCGACTATATCGTGCGCTGCACCCACCGTATCTGGGAGCAGAAGGATGTCGGCCTGATCGAGACGCATTACGCGCCCGACTGCCGCGTCCACCTGATGACGGGCCCGCAGTCGGGGCTCGACGGCATCGTCGCGGGCACCATCCAGACGCTCGCGGCGTTTCCCGATCGGACGCTGGTCGCCGAGGCAGTGATCTGGCGCGAGACCGCCCCCGGCACCTACCTGACCTCGCACCGCATCGCCAGCGGCGGCACCAACCTCGGCGCGTCGGAGTTCGGCACGGCGACCGGACGGTG
This sequence comes from uncultured Sphingomonadaceae bacterium, assembly GCA_964246975.1. Taxonomy (GTDB): domain Bacteria; phylum Pseudomonadota; class Alphaproteobacteria; order Sphingomonadales; family Sphingomonadaceae; genus Glacieibacterium. The sequence goes on along the minus strand of CAXTSL010000054.1, from coordinate 8,888 downwards.
CGTCGCCTTCACGACCATCGCCGACTGCCTGTGCGCAGGCAACCGAATCGTCGAGGAGTGGCTGGTCCGCGACAACAGCGCGCTCGTGCTCGACCTCGGCCTGTCGCCCCGCGCCGTCGCGCGCGCCCAGGCCGCCGCCGACCGCGCCGCCGACGACCGCCCGGCCGACTGGCGGCAGGCGGCGATGGCGCGGGTTCTCGACGCAGCCGCGACAGCGTTTCCCGCCGGCGCATTTCCCGATGCACGGCGCGATCCTGTCGCCTTCGCGCACGCCGTCTTCGACAGTGTCTGGAACCACCGGCGCTTCGCCCGCATCCGCGACCTCTACGACCCCGCCGCGACGCTCGCGGTGCCGGGCGGGCGGCAATTGTTCGGGCACGGCGAGATCGCCGGCTGGGCGATCGCGCTGGTGGCAAGCTTTGCCGACGCGCGCTTCGTCGTCGAACATGTCGCCTTTACCGACACGCCCGACGGCCTCGATATCGCCGTACGCTGGACGATGGCGGGCAGCCACGCGGGCGAAGCGCTCTATGGCCCCGCGACCGGGCGACCCGTGTGGATCCTCGCGGTGACCCACTGGCGCGTCGCGGCGGGGCGCATCGTCGACGAGGTCACGGTGTTCGACGAGGTCGCGCTGCTGCGCCAGATCGAGGGCGGGCTGTGAGCGCGCTCGCCGCCCTCGAAGTCGCCGTGCGCGGCCATGCCGCCTTCGACGCCATCGACCGCGCCTATCTACATCGCGCGGTGCGCCGCGACGACCACGGCGACGTGCGCGGGCGCGAGCGCATCATTGACGCCGCCATTGCCGAGTTCGCGGTTGCCGGCACGGGAACGCGCATCGTCCACGACCTCGGCGACATGATCGTCTTCGAAGCCCAAGGCTGGCGGGGGCACCGCTGGGCGCGGCGCGACGGCGAGCGGATACTCGCCGAGACCATCGTCGTCGACGGCGTCGCCCGTTGTCGTGCGCTGGGTGGCGACCCGGTCGAAGCGGCGCGGCAACTCGGCGCGGCCAATCCCGTGCATGCGCCGCTCGGCGAGCTACGCGCCGGGCTGGGTCAGCTCGCGACGGCCGGGCGCGCGACGTTGCCGCACGATTTTCCGGCGGCGGCGCGCGGTCATGCCGACGCGATGCACCGGGTCTGGAACGCGCGCGCCCTGGGGGCGACCGCCGCCGCCGACTGGCGCGGGCCCGAGGGCCTGGCGGGCGATGCCGCCGCCGCCGCCGCGTGGCTCGGCACGCTGTTCGCGGCGTTGCCCGACGCCGTGCTGCTGTTCGAGCGCGCGGTCGTGGGCGAAGACCGGGTCGCATTGCTGTGGCGCCTTCACGGCCACCACGTCCCCGGCTTCGCCGTCATGGCAAACGCGCGGCGCATCCGCTGCCACGGCAGCACAATGCTCAGCCTTGACGACGATGGCGCGGTCGTCGCCGAGGACACGCTGATCGACACGCTCGCACTCGCGGCGCAACTGCATCGCCCGGTGATCGACTACACCGCTTGAACTGCGGCGCTTTTTGCATGCGGAGGTCATCGTTCCGCCGCACAGGCGGCAATCTCGCTTCCGAAGCGACGCGTCCCAGCAAAACGGCGGCCGCGGATCGCGACCTGTGCCCCTCGCGCAACACAGCGACGCGTTCGAACCCGCGCCGAAATGTTTCTGCAAAGACCGCTTGCATCCGGAACCATTTCTGCAAAGCTGGCATATCGGATAGCGGGGAGCAGACGATGAGCGGCAACTGGATCGAACTTCGCCACATGCTGACGGCCGGCGCTTCGGCGTTTGCGCTGGGCATCGCCTCCGCCGCAGCCGCGCAAGGTTCCGGTACCCCCGCCGCCCCGACCACCGGCGTCGGCGCGCCCGTTTCGGCGAGCGCCGAAGCTGCGGCCGACGGCGGTATCGACGATATCATCGTCACTGCGCAGCGCCGCAGCGAGCGCCTGCAGGACGTGCCGATCGCGATCAGCGCGTTCACCCAGGCCGACCTGCGGCGCACCGACACGAACGACCTCGCGCGCCTGACCAACTTTACCCCCGGCTTCAATTTCGGCAAGTCGGGCTTCGACGCCCGTCCGGCGATCCGCGGCGTGCGGACCGAAAACGTCGCGGGCAACGGCGACCCGACGATCGGCTTCTACGTCGACGACATCTACCAGAGCCGGTCAGTGCAGGCGGGTCAGCCGTTCATCGACCTCCAGCGCGTCGAGGTCCAGCGCGGCCCGCAGGGCACCTTGTTCGGCCGCAACACCTTTGGCGGCGCGATCTCGGTGATCACCGCCGTGCCCGGCAACGAACTCGACTATGGCGGCGAGGTCATCGTCGGCAACTACAGCCGCATTCAGGCGCAGGGCTTCATCAGCGTACCGCTCAGCGAGACCTTCGGCATCCGCATCGCCGCCGACCGCGAAACCCGCGACGGGTTCGTCAAGAACATCGCCGTGCGCGGCAACGACCTCTACGACAAGGACACCAGCTTCATCCGCGCCACCGCGCGCTACACCCCGACCGACCGGCTCGAGGTCATCGTGCGCGGCAACTACTGGCATGAGGGCGGCAACGGCGGCCAGGCGTTCGGCTACAAACCCGCCGGCATACTCTACGATCCGGTCAACCTGCGCCGCTCGCTGACCACCGGAACCTTCGTGCCCTTCGTCAACAGCTTCCCGCTCGACGGCATTCCCGACATCGCGGGCATCGACATCGGGACGCGCGTCGATCCCAATCCCTACACGACGCAGACGCAGCTGCCGGCGCGCGCCAGGCTCAACCAGTACGCCGGTTCGGGCCAGATCAAGTGGTCGAACGACAGCATCTTCCTGCGTTCGATCACCAGCTATCAGCAGTTCGATTACTACAGCAACGCGGGCGACGTCGTCGGCGTTTCGGCGACCGCGTCGGTGCAGAACCGCAGCAGCGACGCCTTCAGCCAGGAATTCCAGATCGGCGGCGCCGAAACCAAGCCGCTGCAGTGGATTGCGGGCCTGTTCTATTTCAACGACAAGGTCGTCGACGAATTCCGTTCCGAGCGCACCAATATCAACGACGGCTTCAACGGCAGCGGCTTTCCCAACACCGCCAAGGTCAAGTCCTACGCCGCCTACGCACAGGCGTCGTACTTCGTCACCCCGGCGTTCCGCCTGACGGCGGGCGGGCGCTACACCATCGACGACAAGGACTTCGCGTCGCGCGGCATCACCATCATCAAGGGCGTCGACACGACGACGCCGAACTCGACCTTCGCGGGCAGCAAGAAGTTCAAGAAGTTCACCTGGAAGGCCGGTGCCGATTATTTCGTCCGGCCCGAGAACATGATCTATTCGAGCGTCTCGAAGGGCTTCCGCTCGGGCGGCTTCAACGGCGCGGCATTCACTAACCCGCTGATCCCGTTCAGCTTTGCGCCCGAGACGGTGACCGCGTACGAAATCGGCTCCAAGAACCGCTTCGCCGACGATACGCTGCAGCTTAACATCGCGGCCTATTACAACGACTTCCGCGGCCTGCAGATTCAGAATGGCTTCCTGTCGGGAACGCCGCCGGTGCTGCTTTCGACGATTCGCAACGCCGGCAAGGCCTATGCGCGCGGCGTCGAGGTCGAGGCGGTCGCCAAGCCGACGCCCGCGCTGACGCTGAATGCCACCGCGACCTTCGTCAAGACCAAGTATGAAAACTACGACACGACCCGCCCCGGCGGCTATGCGGTACCCCCCGGCGAGAGCCCGATCATCAGCCTCGCGGGCAAGAAGATCCCCTATACGCCCGAGTACAAGTTCACGGCCGGCGCGCGCTACGACATCGACAGCCCGATCGGCACCTTCACGCCGTCGGTCAACGCGGTGGTCTCGGGCAAGTATTTCAACACCGACTATAACACCGTGATCGACGTGCAGGAGGCGTTCACCAAGGTCGACCTGCGCCTCGCGTGGCTGTCGAAGGGCGACCGCTTCGGCATCGACCTGTTCGTCAACAACGTCGGCGACAAGGCGGTGGCGAACCGCGGCGTGTTCGGCAGCCAGGGGCTCAACAAAAGCTTCGAGGAACCGCGCTTCTATGGGGTGCGCTTCAGCGTCCGACGCTGACGGCGCTGTGCGGCGCGGCGCGGCGAAGTTGTCTCATCTCGCGCCATTTGGTGCGAGCAGACGATACTCTCGGCTAACGCTGGCTGGGGCGGCAGGATTCGAACCTGCGGATGGCGGCATCAAAAGCCGCTGCCTTACCACTTGGCGACGCCCCATCGGCCGCATCGGGGACCTAGGTCAGGCGCTGCGGGTTGGCAAGCTGCGCCAGCGCGTCGCCCACAGCGTCGCGCCGTACAGCAGCAGCGAAACCGCCAGCCAGACCAGCCCCGTGCCCGGGCATAACACCGCCCCGAGGTTGGGCAGCGCGACCAGCGCGACATAGGCGTACAGCCCGCGCGGCCAGCCGTAGCGTGAGTGGAGATGGTGGTGGAGGTGGTCGCGGTCGCCCTCGAACGGCGAACGGCGGCGCGCCGCCCGGACGCTCATCAGACGGATCGTGTCGAACACCGGAATCGCGAACATCGTCGCGACATCGTCGGCGCGCATGACCTCGAAGTCGTTGTTATAGGCATAGATCGCCAGCAGGCCGAACAGCGCCGACAGCACGTAGCTGCCACCGTCGCCCATGAACAGAATGCCGCGCAGGTTGCACGCCAGCAGCACCGCCAGCGCCGCCGCGACGCCCGCGAGGACCGGCCATAGCGGCGGCGGCAGGTGAACCGCGAGCACCGCCGACCAGATCAGCGCCAGGCTGAGGATGATGCCGTTCTTGCCGTCGGCCATGTTGACCGCGTTGAGCAACCCGACGAGGCACAGCAGCGCAAAGGCGTCGCCCCATGCGCCGAGCAGCCAAAGCTGCGGCTGGCCGGCAAATCGCACCCAGCCAAGCGTGAAATCGGGCGCGAAGACCAGCGCCAAGCCGAGCGTCGCGATCGTCAGCGTCAGGCGGATCGCCGGTCCGAGCGCGAACCGGTCGTCGGCAAAGCCGATCAGGTACATCGCCGCGACGACGCCGCCGAGCCACGCGAGATGCTGGACCAGCCACGGCGCGGCGGGCAGCAGCGCGAGCGTCAGCGCGATCGTCGCGAGGCTGGCGAGCGCCAGCCCGAGACCGCCGACCAGCGGGGTCACCGCCGCATGACGCTTGCGCCCGCCGTCGGTGTCGGGCCAGTCGAGCAGGCCGAGGCGTTGCCCCAGCGGCATCGCAAAACGGCCGATCGGCAAGGTGATCGCCAAGGCCGCCGCAGCGGTCAGTATGGCGGCAGCGCCGGGCCCCAAACCTAAATCCTCATGCCGCGACGCCGTTGTTCGGCTATTGCCCGACTCCTAGCCCCGCGCCGCGCGCGCGGCAAGGCGAGGTGGAGGGACGATGGCCATGACGCGCCCGAGGTGGCGGCTCGACAAGCGGCGGCGTGCCCGGCATGCCGTCGGGGTGCAGCGGTGGGGGCGCGGATGGCGATACTGGTGACGGGCGTCGCGGGCTTCATCGGGGCGGCGGTCGCCGAGGCACTGCTGGCGCGCGGCGAGACCGTCGTCGGCCTCGACAACCTCAACGCCTATTACGCGGTGTCGCTCAAGCGCGACCGGCTGGCCCGCCTGGCGCGGCCGGGGTTCGGTTTCGTCGAAGCCGATCTGGCCGACATGGCGGCGCTGGCCGCGCTGCCGCCGACGGAGGCGATCGTCCATCTCGGCGCGCAGGCGGGGGTGCGCCATTCGCTCGACGCGCCGCAGGATTATGTGCGCAGCAATGTCATGGGGCACGTCAACATCCTCGAGCTGGCGCGCGCGCGCAGCTGCCCGCACCTCGTCTATGCGTCGTCGTCGTCGGTCTATGGCGGCAATGCCAAACTGCCCTTCGCCGTCGGCGACGCGGTCGAGCACCCGGTCTCGCTCTATGCCGCGACCAAGCGCGCCGACGAGCTGATGAGCGACGCCTACGCGCATCTGTTCGGCATCCCGCAGACGGGGCTGCGCTTCTTCACGGTGTATGGCCCGTGGGGGCGACCCGACATGGCACCATGGCTGTTTACGCAAGCCGTGCTGGCAGGCACGCCGATAAGGCTCAACAATGGCGGGCGGATGCGTCGCGACTTTACGTGGATCGACGACATCGTCGCGGGCGTGCTGGCGGCGCTCGACCGTCCACCCGGCGGCGCGCGGCCGCACCGGCTCTATAATCTCGGCAACGACCGCGCGGAGGAGCTGACGCGCTTCCTGAGCATCATCGAGGCGGCGGCGGGGCGGCGGGCGATTGTCGAGGCCGCGCCATTGCCACCCGGCGACGTGGTGGCGACGCACGCCGACATCGGCCCAGCGCGGGCGGAACTGGGCTATGCGCCGGGGGTGACTTTGGACGAGGGGTTGCCGCGGTTCGTGGCGTGGTATCGGGGGTATGCGGGGGTTTAATCTTACTTTTCTGCTTCCCTCCCCGCGCCGTGAGCGCTTGCGAACGAACGGAGGGGAGGGTCGGGGTGGGGTGTTTCGCAACGGAGTCCGCATCTCGCGCAGAGGCACCCCACCCCAACCCTCCTCTCTCCGCTTCGCGGGGAGGGGAGGGGGAGCAAATCACCCCACCGCGATATCCGGCGCGTCTTCGGCCTTCATCCCGATGACGTTGTAACCCGCGTCGACATGGTGGACCTCGCCCGTCACCCCGCTCGCCAGATCGCTGAGCAGGTAGACGCCCGCGCCGCCGACATCCTCGATGGTAACGTTGCGGCGCAGTGGCGAATTATATTCGTTCCACTTGAGGATGTAGCGGAAATCGCCGATGCCGCTCGCCGCCAGCGTCTTGATCGGCCCTGCCGAGATCGCATTGACGCGCACCTTCTCGGGCCCGAGGTCCATCGCGAGATAGCGCACGCTGGTCTCGAGCGCCGCCTTGGCGACGCCCATGACGTTGTAGTGCGGGATGACCTTCTCGGCACCGTAATAGCTCAGCGTCAGCAACGACCCGCCGTTCGGCATCATCGCGAGCGCGCGCTGGGCGCAGGCGGTGAAGCTGTAGACGCTGATGTCCATCGTCTGCGCGAAATTCTCGCGGCTGGTGTCGGCGTAGCGACCGCGCAGCTCGTGCTTGTCCGAAAAGCCGATGGCGTGGACAAGGAAGTCGATCGTCTCCCAGCGCCGCCTGACGCTCGCGAAGCAGGCGTCGAGAGAGGCGGTGTCCGACACGTCGCACTCGACGAGGAAGTCGGAGCCCAGCGACGACGCAAGCGGGCGGACGCGCTTTTCCAGCGCCTCGCCCTGGTAGCTGAAGGCGATCTCGCCGCCCTGTGCCGCGACCGCCTGCGCGATCCCCCACGCGAGGCTGCGGTCGTTGGCGACCCCCATGATCAGGCCGCGCTTTCCCTCCATCAGTCCGGGCAAATCACTCTCCGCTGTCGCTGTTCCGCCCGTCTTGGCCGGTTTTCGGAAGCTTTGCCAGCACCGCCTTCGGCGTCAGTGCCAGCGCCGCGTTCAAATGCGCGCCGACCACCAGCCCCAGCCCGATGATATAGAAGAACAGCAGCGCGACGATGACGCCCGCGAGACTGCCGTAGGTGAGGCTGTAGCCGCCGAACAGCGACAGCACCGGCGGCAGCAGCATCGTCGTGCCGATCCACACGACCATCGTCAGCAGCGCGCCCGGCCAGACGGGGAAGGCGATGCGATATTTCTCGGGCGTCAGCACATAGAAGATCAGATAGAGCGCGACGAACAGCGCGACCGCCGGGGCAAGCCGCCCGAGCGCGAGACGCGCGACGAGGTCGCCAGCCGCGGGCAGCAGGTGAAAGACGAACTGCTCGACGCCGGTCAGCACGACCTGCGCGAGGAACGCCACCACCATCAGCAGCACCGCGCCGACGACGAGCGCGATCGACCCGGCACGATAGCGCCACACGGGCTGCGTGCCCTTGGCGCCGTAGCTCTTGCGGACGATGTCGCGGATCGTCTCGATGAAGCCGCTGACCGACCACAAAGTGACGATCAGCCCGATGGTCAACAGCCCCGAGTTCGATCGCGCCGCGATGACGTCGGCGACCGGCTTGGCGATCAGCAGCGCGACATCGCCCGGTAGCGTCCGCAGGAAGCTGTGAACCGCGCGAACCCCCGCATCGGTGCGCCCGACCGCGCCGCCCAGCGTCGCGACGACGATGAAGAACGGGAACAGCGTCAGCAGCGACAGATAGGCGAGGTTGCCGGCGTGGACGAAGCCGTCGGCCCAGCTTCCGGTGACGGTCTGCCAGCCGACGCGGCAGGCGCGCGAATGGGCGAACGCCCGCAGCGCGCGGACGACACCGGCGGGCAGCGCGCGTTCGAGCGTGGCGATCAATCTACCCCCAAGGCGCTCCGCACCTGTCGCGCATCGGTCCAACGCGCGGTGAAGGCACGAAGCTCCGCATCGTCGTGCGGCAGATCGACCACCACCGTCGCCAGCGCATCGCCGCGTGTCCCGTCGGCGCGCGTGAAGCCGCGCCCACGCAGGCGCAGCACGCGCCCCGAGCTTGTCCCCGGCGCGATCGTCAGCGTCACCGGCCCGTCGACCGTCGGCGCGCGCACCCTCGCCCCATCGACCGCTTCATTGAGCGTCACCGGCAGGTCGTAGCGAATGTCATCGCCGTCGCGCCGGTAGAAACGATGCGGCGCGACTTCGAGGGTGATCAGCGCGTCCCCCGCGCCGCCCGGCCCCGCCTCGCCCTGCCCGCCCATGCGGAGCGGCTTGTCGGCGGCGAACCCGGCGGGCAGCTTGAGATCGAGCGTCCTGCCATTCCGCAGCGTCAGCCGCTGCGACTTGAGCAGCGCCGCATCCTCGAAGGGCACGCTGTAGCGATAGGCGACGTCGGCCCCCTTGGGCGCGACGCGGCGGCGCAGGTCGTCCTCGAAGCCGCC
>CAXTSL010000053.1:0-20922 GCA_964246975.1 uncultured Sphingomonadaceae bacterium | reverse complement strand
CGCGCATCCCCGCCGGGCGGCTCGGCGAGGGGGCCGACATCAGCGCGGCGGTCGCGTGGCTCGCATCGCGCGAAGCGGGCTACGTCACCGGGCAGACGCTGCACGTCAACGGCGGGATGGCGATGATCTGAGGACTGCTCCTCCCCCTTCTTCAGGGGGAGGTGGCGGCGGAGCCGACGGAGGGGGCTCGCGCGGGGGAAACCCCCTCCGTCGCTTCGCGCCACCTTCCCCGGAAGAAGGGGGAGGTTCACATGCCCGTCCGCCCTTGCCACGCCGCGCGCCCGCCGCTATCCGAATGGCCAACAACCGGGGGCGGCGACGCCTGCCACACTGGGAGAGGGTAGCCATGACCGATGTCGCCGATCGCGTGAAGAAAATCGTTGTCGAGCATCTCGGCGTCGATGCCGACAAGGTCACCGACGACGCCAGCTTCATCGACGACCTCGGGGCCGACAGCCTCGATACCGTCGAACTGGTGATGGCGTTCGAGGAGGAATTCGGCGTCGAGATCCCCGACGATGCCGCCGAGAAGATCCTGACCGTCAAGGATGCCATCGGCTTCATCGACGCGAACCAGAAGGCCTGAAGCCACGGCGCGCCTGCGGGCGACGAGCGGGCGCCCGCGCGAAACACGGCCTTCCGCGCCTGCGGGGGGCCGTTCTGCGTTGTGGCGGATTCGCAGTATCGCCGGACTGAACGAGAGGAGAGCGAATGCGTCGCGTCGTGATCACGGGTCTGGGCATGGTGACGCCGCTGGGCAGCGCGGTCGAGACCGTGTGGGCGAATATCCTTGCCTCGAAGTCGGGGGCGGGACCGATCACGCGCTTCGATGCGACGGGGTATGTCTGCCGCATCGCCTGCGAAGTCATCCGCGGCGACGGGAGCGGCGAGACCTTCGACGCGGGCAAGCGCATCGACCACAAGGTCCAGCGCCAGGTCGATCCGTTCATCCAATATGGCATCGACGCCGCCGGCCAGGCGCTTGAGGACGCCGGCCTGACCGACATGTCCGAGGCGGAACGCTTCCGCGCCGGGTGCTCGATCGGCTCGGGCATCGGCGGGCTCCCGGGGATCGAGGAGGAATCGATCGTCCTCCATCAGAAAGGCCCGCGCCGCGTCTCGCCGCATTTCGTCCACGGCCGCCTGATCAATCTGATCTCGGGGCAGGTCAGCATCAAGTACGGGCTGATGGGCCCGAACCACGCCGTCGTCACCGCCTGCTCGACGGGCGCGCACGCGATCGGCGATGCGGCGCGGATGATCGCGCTCGACGACGCCGACGTGATGCTCGCGGGCGGCGCGGAAGGGGCGATCTGCCCGCTCGGTATCGCCGGGTTCAGCCAGGCGCGCGCACTGTCGACGGGCTTCAACGACACGCCCGAACGCGCGTCGCGTCCCTATGACAAGGACCGCGACGGCTTCGTCATGGGCGAGGGCGCGGGTATCGTCGTGCTCGAGGAATACGAACGCGCCAAGGCGCGTGGCGCGAAGATTTATGGCGAAATCATCGGCTATGGCCTGACCGGCGACGCCTATCACGTCACCGCGCCGCACCCCGAAGGCTCGGGGGCGTTCCGCTCGATGGAAATGGCGCTGCGCAAGGCTGGGCTGGCCCCGTCCGACATCGACTATATCAACGCCCACGGCACCTCGACGCCGATGGGCGACGAGCTGGAGCTGGGCGCGGTGCGGCGGCTGTTCGGCGGTGCCATCGAGACGGTCAGCATGTCGTCGACCAAATCCGCCATCGGCCATCTGCTCGGCGGCGCAGGGGCGGTCGAATCGATCTTCTGCCTGCTGGCGATGCGCGACCAGATCGTCCCGCCGACGCTCAACCTCGACAATCCTTCCGACGGCTGCGCCGGGGTCGATCTCGTGCCGCATGTCGCCAAGCAGCGCGGCGTCAAGGCGGTGCTCAACAACAGCTTCGGCTTTGGCGGGACCAACGCGACCCTGGTGTTCCGCGCGCTATGAAGGTCGGGCGCGTCGCCTTGGCGTTCGCGCTGCTGCTGCTGGTGCTCGGGGTGCCGTTGCTGATCGCGCCGTGGTTCGGCGGCCCCGACAAGCCGCTACGCACGGTCGATGTGGCGATCCGGTCGGGGACGAGCTTCAACGCCGCCGCGACGCAGCTGATGGCGGCCGATCTCGTCAACTCGGCGCAGCAGTTCCGCCTGTTGGCGCGGGTGTTCGGCAAGTCCGCGCCGATCAAGGCGGGGGTGTATCGCCTCGCGCGCGGCGACGGCTGGGGGCATTATCTCGCCAGCCTCCAGGGCGGGCGCGCGCTGAGTTACCGCATCACCATTCCCGAGGGCTGGCCCGCCGTCCTCGTCGCCGACCGGCTGCGCGGCGAGACTTTGCTCAAGGGCGCGGTCGCGGTGCCGCCTGAGGGCTCGGTGCTGCCCGACACCTACGACTTCGAGGCGGGCGAGACGCGCGCCGCAGTCCTCAAGCGCATGCAGTCGGCGATGACCGCCAAGCTCGTAGCGCTGTGGAAGGCGCGCGCTGCGGCGACCGTCGTCAAGTCGCCCGCCGAGGCGGTGATCCTCGCGTCGGTGGTTGAAAAGGAAACCGGCAAGTCTTCCGAAAGGCGAACTGTCGCAGGCGTTTATTCGAATCGGCTCAGACAGGGCATCAAGCTCGATGCCGATCCGACGGTGATCTATCCGCTGACCAAAGGGCGTCCGCTCGGTCGCCGTATCCGCGTCAGCGAGCTGCGCGCCGATACCGGCTACAACACCTATATCAAGCAGGGCCTGCCCAAGGGTCCGATCGCCAATCCGGGCGCGGCATCGCTCGCCGCCGTCCTCGACCCCGCGCCGACCAAGGCCTTGTATTTCGTCGCCGACGGCACCGGCGGGCACGTCTTCGCGTCGACGCTGGCCGAGCATAATGCCAATGTCGCCAAATGGTTCGCGATTCGGCGCGCACGCGGGGAGATGTGAGCGGGCGACCGCGCCCACGGCGGTCGCCGTCGGCGTTCGGTACGCCACCGCGCAGTCGCGGCGGCTGGGGCTGGATGCTGCGCCTGCTCGCCCTCGTCGCGGTGTTGTGGTTCGGCGGTTTCCTGTGGTTCACCCTGACGCTGGCGCACGATGCCCCTGTCGCGCTGGCGACGGATGCGGTGGTGGTGCTGACCGGCGGCCCCCGGCGGCTGGCGCGCGGGGTCGAGGTGCTCGGCGCGGGGAGCGCGCAGCGCATGCTGGTGTCGGGTGTCAATCCCGGCGTCACCGACACCGACCTTGCCGCCGCCGTCGCCGCACCGCGCGGGTTATTCGATACCAAGGTGGATCTCGGCTTCGCCGCGATCGACACGCGCTCGAACGCGGAGGAAACAACAGCGTGGATGGTGCGCCACCGTTACCGCTCGCTGCGGCTGGTGACGTCGGCCCCGCACATGCGCCGGGCGCGGCTCGAGCTGCGCGCACGCCTGCCGCGCACCGTGTCGATCCTGCCCGACGCGGTGCCCGTCGACCCCGAGGGGCCGAGCCTCGCGCGCGAATACAACAAGTTCGTGCTGCGCTGGGCGGCGCTGCAGCTGGGTGTCGAATGACCGCGCTGCTGCGTTCGTTGCTCTACACGGCGGTATTCTACCTCGGCTCGGTGCCCATCGTGCTCGGTGCCGCGCTCGTCGCGCCGCTGTCGCGGAACGGGCTCCGCTACATGTCGAAGCTGTGGTCGCGCTGGTTCGTCTGGACGACGACGCATCTGCTCGGCATCCGCCTCGTGGTCGAGGGGCAGGTGCCGCAGCGCGCGGTCATCATCGCCGCCAAGCATCAGGCGGCGTACGAGACGATCCTCGTGCTGTTCCTGTTCGACGACCCGGCGACGGTGATGAAGGCCGAGCTGATGAAGATCCCTGTCTGGGGCTATGTCGCCAAGCGGCAGGGCTGCATCCCGATCGACCGCGAGGCGTCGGTCGGCGCGATGCGGACGATGATGCGCGCCGCGCAGGACGCCAAGGCCGCCGACCGCCCGGTGGTGATCTTCGTCGAGGGCACGCGTGTGCCGTTCGGCGAGGCCCCCGAGATCAAGCCGGGCTTCCTTGGCCTGTATCGGACGCTCAAATTGCCGGTGGTGCCGGTGGCGCTCGACAGCGGGCGCGTCTGGCCGAAGGGATTGGTCAAGCACGCGGGCACGATCACCATGCGCTTCGGCGCGGAAATCCCGCCCGGCCTCGACCGCGAGACGATCGAAACCCGCGTCCACACCGCGATCAACGCGTTGAACCACGCGTGAAGCGCCGTTTTCCCCTGTGGCTGACGCTGGTGCCCTTGATCGCGGCCGTCGGCGGCTATTGGTGGCTGTGGTCGGGCTACCGCGACGCCCTGCGTGTCGAACTGGTGCGTGTCCTGCCCGGCAGGGCCGTCGCCATCGGCGGCTTCCCCTACCGCCTCGAAGCGACCGTCGCGACACCCGACCGCGCCAGCCGCGCGCCCGATATCGCGGCGCGCGCCAGCGCCAGTCGCGCGGTGCTCAATCGCGGACCCTGGCAGCCCGACCTGACCATCGTCCGCGCCGTCGAGCCGCGCGTCGTCGGGCGCATCCCGGCGCTGGCGGTATCGGGCCTGGGCATCGCCGCACCGTCGTCCGAAACCAGCGTCCATCTCGCCAGCGACGGCAGTGTCGCGCGCCTGTCGACGGTGTTCGCGCGCCCCCGCGTCGATCTCGCGCTGCTCGCCGCACCGCTGACCGCCGAGACCCTCGAAGTCCATGTCCGCGAAACGCCGGGGCGGACGAGCGAGCCGTGGTCGCCGACGCTGCCCGAGCGCGCGCAGGTGGTGCTGGCGGGGCAGGGCGTGCGGATCGGCGGCGGCGCGCCGCTGACGCTGGCCGCCGACCTGCGCGTCACCGGTGCGGCGCGCCTTGTCGACTATGCGCACTGGGCAGGACAGGGCAGCGTGCTGGTGCGCGGCCTGACATTGAGCGACCCGACGGGCGAGGTGCTGCGTCTCGACGCGACGCTCGTCGCCAGCGGTGGCGTACCGCGCGCCAGCGGCACCATCCTGACGGTCTGCCCGGCGAGCGTCCGCGCCGCCTTCGCCGCCGCACCGCGCGTCAGCGAGCAACGGCTGCGCCTGCCCGTCAGGCTGACCCTCGGCGGTGCGCCCGGCGCGTGGACGCTCGGCGGCCTGCCCGATGCGCCGCGCGCCGTCCGGTCGCAGCAACCGCCCTGCCCGGCGCTGCGTTGAGGCTGCCATGATCTACATCGTCCAGAACGCCCTGCCGATCCTCGCCGCGACGCTCGCCGGCCTCGCCTTCGCGGCGCTCTACTACGGTCTGCTCGGGCGCACCGGCGAACCGGGCCTGCGCCACTATTCGGCCGGATTGATCATCACCGACATCGTCGCCAAGTTCTGGTTCGCGGCGATCCTCGCGGGCGCGCTGATCCTCGCGCCGCCCAAGGCGGCCGCGTGGATGATGGCGATCGGCACTGCGGTGGTGATCTGGATCGGCTTCGTCGTGCCCGCGCTGGTCATGACGCTGCGGCATCGCGGCGAGGGCGCGAAAACCGTCGCGCTCGACTGCGGGCATTGGCTGGGGGTCATGGTCGTGCAGGCGGTGGTGCTGCACGCGATCGGGTTGGTCGGGCCGACCTGATCGGCGAGGGCCTATTGCCGGTACCGGATCAGCCCTTCCTGCACCGCGCTCGCCACCAGCCGCCCGTCGCGCGCGAAGATCAGCCCGCGATTGAGGCCCCGTCCGCGCCCGGCGACGGGCGAATCCTGCACCGACAACAGCCAGTCGCCGAGTGCGGGGTCGACATGGAACCACAAGGCGTGGTCGAGCGACGCGACCTGCAGCTTTGGATCGGTCCACGACACTGCGTGGGGCATCAAACACGTGTCGAGCAACGTCATGTCGCTGGCATAGGCGAGCTGCACGCGCGCCAGCACCGGGTCCGCCGCGACGGGCGCGGCGAGGCGGAACCAGTAATGCAGCGCGGGCGGACGCACAGTGGGAGTGAACGGCTGCTCAGGCTCGACGGCGCGCCAGTCGAAGGGGCGGTCGCGCGTGCGCCACTGCGTCAGATACGGCTCGGGGACCCGCGCGGCGTTGCGTTCGAGCAGTTCGCGCGGCGTCGGCAGCGCTTCGGGCGGCGTCACCTCGGGCATCGCTGCGGCGTGTTCAAAACCAGCTTCGGGCATCTGAAACGACGCGGCCATGCTGAAGATCGCGCGGCCCGACTGGCTGGCGACGACGCGCCGCGTCGCGAAGCTGCGCCCGTCGCGCTCGCGTTCGACCGCGAAGTCGATCGGCACCGCCGGGTCGCCCGGACGCAGGAAGCTGGCGTGGAGCGCGTGCGCGAGCTTGCCGCCGTCGATGGTACGCGACGCGGCGACGAGTGCCTGCGCCACGACCTGCCCGCCATAGACGCGGCTCCACCCGGCCTCGGAGCCGCCGCGGTACGTGTCGGGTCCTGTCGCTTCGAGATCGAGGAGGGCGAGCAGGCGCGCGACGGCGGCAGTGTCGCGGGCGATGTCGGCTGGTGTCGGATCGGTCATCGCATCGGCCCGTAGCGATTGACGGTCCGCCTGTCACCGGCACCAAATGCCCGCACCGGTCGTTACGCATGCATGACCCAGATCAGCACCGCGACCGCCGCCGCCCCGAGCCCGCCGGCGGTCATTCCGCTGCCTGTCGGCGGCCCGGCGGTGCCGCGCGGCGCGAACGATGCGGTGATCGAGGTCGATCCGCATTTCCGCCGCGACCGCCTGCTGTCGGCGCTGGTCATCCTGTTCGGCCTCGCGGTCGTGCTGATCGCACCGTTCGCCCTGCGCGAGGGCGCGGTGTTTTTCATGCCCGTCACCGTCGCGCTGGTGATCAGCCTGATGCTCGTCCCCGCGCTCGAATGGTGCGAGCGGCGCGGTGTGCCATCGGGGATCGCCGCGCTCGGCGTGCTGACGGGCTTCCTCGTCATCGCCAATGCGACCTTGGTGTCGATCGTCGTGCCTGCCGCCGATTGGGTCCGCCTGTTGCCGTCGCATGCCGCGCAAATCCGCCACAACCTCGCGCCGGTCCTGCAGGCCGTCGCGGCGCTCGAGAAGCTGACGCGCCAGATCGGCCATGCCGTCGGCCAGAAGACGCTGCCCGCCGCTGCCGTCGCGGCCGACCCGCCGACCTCGATCGTCGGCATGTTCGCTACCGCCGCGCCCGCCGTGCTGGTGCAGATCTTCTTCTCGATCCTGCTGATCTACTTCTTCCTCGCCAGCTGGACTGCGATGCGCGCGCGGGTCATCGGCGACCGCGAGACGCTGTCGGGGTCGCTGCGCGTCGCGCGGCTGCTGCGTGACATGGTGTCGGGAACGGCGGCGTATCTGCTGACGATCACGCTCATCAACGCGGCGCTCGGCGGGCTCGTCGCGCTGATGGTCTGGGCGCTCGGCATGCCGACCCCGCTGATGTGGGGCGGCCTCGCGGCGATCTTCAACTTCGTCCCCTATGTCGGGCCGATCGCCGTCGTCGGCATCCTCGCCCTCGGCGGACTGGTGGCGTTCGCCGATCCGGTCGCCGCATTGCTGCCGGCGGGCGCGTTCCTGCTCTGCCATCTGGTCGAGGCGAACATCGTCACGCCGCGCATCGTCGGCCACCGCCTGACGATCAGCCCGGTGCTCATCCTGCTGGGCTTGAGCTTCTGGGGCTGGGTCTGGGGGACCGTCGGCGCGCTCGTCTCGGTGCCGCTGGTGATCATGGGGCGCGTCGTGCTCGACCGCATCGGTCGCCCCGACGTGCTCGGCTTTTTGTTCGACGGCAGGACGCTGGCGCGCACCGAAACCTGACCCGAAACAAAGTTGCGCCCGGATGCGGAACAACCAGCTTCGCCGAACGCTTTGATGTCACGCCCTGCAGAGGGGTACAACAGAAGGGTTCGGTCCATGCTCCGCTACGCGCTTATCTTCCTCGTGGTCGCACTTATTGCCGGTGCACTTGGCTTCGGCGGCATTGCCGGTGCGGCTTCGGGTATCGCGACGATCCTGTTCTACATCTTCATTGCGCTGTTCGTGGTCGGTCTGATCATGCATCTGGCGCGCGGCGGTCGTGCCGTCTGAGTAGGCGTTGCATTTGCGTCAGTACGAGGCCGCCGGGGCAACCCGGCGGCCTTTTCTTTTGCGTCGCGGCTGGCATGGTGCGCGCACGCCGCAGGAGCCGCCGATGCCCGTCCTTCGCACCCCCGACGCCGCTTTCAAAAACCTGCCCGACTATCCGTTCGCGGCGCACCATGCCGAAGTCGACGGCGGCGATCTCGGGGCCTTGCGCCTGCATTATCTCGACGAAGGTCTGCGCGACGGGCCGCCCGTGCTGCTGATGCACGGCGAGCCGAGTTGGTCGTATCTCTACCGCACGATGATCCCGCCGCTCGTCGCCGCCGGCGCGCGCTGCCTCGCCCCCGACCTGATCGGCTTCGGCAAATCGGACAAGCCGGCCGCGGTCGCGGACTATAGCTATGCGCGCCATGTCGCGTGGATGAGCGACTGGCTGACCGGTCTCGATCTGCAAGGCGTGACACTGTTCTGCCAGGATTGGGGCGGGTTGATCGGCCTGCGCCTCGTCGCGGCGTTCCCCGACCGCTTCGCGCGCGTCATGGTCTCGAACAGCTTCCTGCCGACCGGCGACGGCAAGGCCTCGGAAGCATTCCTCAACTGGCGGCGCTTCAGCCAGGAGGTTGCCGAGTTTCCGACCGGCGGCATCATCCAGGGCGGCACCGCGCGCGGCATCACGCCCGAGGTCCGCGCCGCCTATGATGCGCCGTACCCCGACGAGACCTACAAGGCGGGCGCGCGCGCCTTTCCGCTACTCGTGCCGATCACGCCCGACGATCCCGAAGCGGCGGCAAATCGCGCCGCGTGGGGCGTCCTCGAAGGCTTCGACAGGCCGCTGCTGACGGCGTTCGGCGATTCGGACCCGGTGACGGCCGGAGCCGACCGCGTCCTGCAGGCGCGCGTGCCCGGCGCGCGGGGCCAGGCGCACACGACGATCGCCAAGGCGGGGCATTTCAGCCAGGAGGACGCGGGGCCGGAGCTGGCGGGGCTGCTGGCGCAATTCATGGGGCTGTAGCGCCCTCCCGTCGGGGACGGGGAAGTGCTTGACACCCCGGCGCGCACCCCATAGTGCCGCGCTTCCGCTTTCAAGCGGGTGTAGCTCAGTTGGTTAGAGCGCCGGCCTGTCACGCCGGAGGTCGCGGGTTCGAGCCCCGTCACTCGCGCCATCCCCCCCTGCGTCGGCGCGGCGGTCGAAGGCGGCCAGCTCATAGGCGATCGACGCCTCGACGAGCAATTCCCACAGCTGCGCCGCGAAACCCCCTGGGACGCCCGCCGCGCGTGCCGCCGCTTCGGCCTGCGCGATCACCGCCGCCTTGCGCGCCTCGTCGCGCACCGCGCCGCGCGCCGTCTTGATCCGCGCTGCCGCAGCCATATAGGCAAAGCGTCGGCCGAGCAGCGCCGCGAGATCGCGGTCGAGCGCGTCGACCCCGTCGCGCACCTCGGCCATCGTCGCGCAGTCTTCGGCGGGCAGGCTCACTTGTTCATCCAGACGAGCAGCGGACGCAGCGGCAACAGCCACGCCAGCCCAAGAACGAGATAGGCCAGCGCCTGCCCAAGCTTGGGCAAAGTGGCGAGCTGCGGCGCGAAGCTCGCGACGAGCGTGCCGTAGACCGCAAGGCCCGCGAGCATGGCGAGAATCCCGATGGGTTTGCGGAGCGAAGGCTGCATGGGTGCCCGCCTAACGCGTCGCGGCGGCGTCGCCAACCGCGCTGGCGTCGCGGCAGCAAATCGTTCGCGTCGGCGTCACCAGCCAGTCGAGCGGGACGTCCCACAGCTCGGCGGGCAACGCGGCGACGACTTGGCAATCCCACGCTACGCCGATCCGCAACGCCGTCGACCCCGCGAGCGTGCGGTCGTAGTGCCCGGCACCATAGCCCAGCCGATTGCCCCGCACATCGGCGGCGAGAAGCGGCAGCAGCACGGCGTCGGGAACGTGCTGCGGCGCATCGGCGGTGGGTTCGAGAATCCCCCACACGCCGGGTCGAAGCTGCTGACGCGTGGCGCGGTGCAGCGTCAGCGGCAGGCCACGCCCGACGACGCGCGGCCTGATCCCGAAGGGCACGAAGCGCGGATCGATCTCGTCGGGCAACGCGGCATAGCCCGCGACCGCGGCCTTGCCGACCAGCAACGGCGCGACGCGCGCCGCGAGGTCGCGCTCCAACCGTCCGCGTGTCGCCGCATCGAGCGTCGCGACGAACGCCGCGCGCGCGCCGCGCATGACGACGCGCAGTTCGGGCTTGGTCGGTTCCGGCGCGGGCGGGGCAGGGGAGGTCGGCGGGACCGCCATGGCCGTTTGCCTGTAAGTCCTCTGATGCCAAGTACATCAGGTGGGGACCATGTAGTTCGGACCAGGATCCGACCAGAGACAGCCCCCTAGGAGTGTGAATCGCCTCAGGGAAATATATGGCTCGCACGAGGCAGTACCCGCCTTTTGCCAATGTAGGGCAACGGTGCCCGACGCTCAAGGGGCAGCGGCATCGCGAGGCCCGATGTTGCCTTCGGAATTAATCTTGACGAAACATCTACGGCTCCGTACGAAATGCCTACACACGAAGAGCTTCTCGTGTGATTCTAGGGGGTAAGTCATGTTTGTTGCGTTGAAGTCGGCCGTTTGCGGCCTTGCGTTCGTGTGCATTACGGCGGTCGGTCAGTCCGCCGGGGCGATCGAAGTCTTCGTCCAGGGTGCGTCGATCCCGTCGACCTACGGGACACTCTATTCCACCACCAATGGCACCGTCGTTCAGGAAGGTGCCGCGCTGATCAGCATTGCGGTCAATGTCGGCACCGGCGCGACCGCCGCACCGCTGTATGGCTCGGCTTTCTGCGTCGATCTGTTCCATCCGATCTACGTCGGTCTCGATTCCTATTATGCGACCAACGTCCAGTATCATGTCGAGCCGCTGACCACCGACTCGAGCGGCGGTTTGCTCAGCCAGTCGCAGCGCGACCAGATCGGCGGCCTTGCAGCGTATGGCTTCAGTCTCGTCGGCAGCGCCACGCCCGACCTGACGGCACGCCTGGCGGCGATCCAGGCGGCGATCTGGACGATCGAATATCCCGGCACGGTGTTCTCGCCCGACGATGCCAGCAACCCGCTGCCCAACCTGACGCAATACACCGCCGACTATGTCGCGCTGGGCCCGACCCTGACGGGCACGGCGTACGTCATCAATACCGACACCCCGGGAGCCGCGCAGAACCTCATCGTCAGCTTTTCGGCCGGTCAACTCGGAATCGTTCCCGAGCCTGCCAGCTGGGCGTTGCTGATCGTCGGCTTCGGCATGACCGGCGTCGCCGCCCGACGCCGTCGGATCGGTGTCGTCGCCGCATAGGCAGCGCTGCACGTCGCTTTCCCGCCGCGCCGACCGTCGGCGCGGCGGGAAAACGCTGGGAGCGGGTAACCTCCGATGACCAAATAGTTAACCGAATAATAATTAATATTGACTTAATCTTTCCCTAATTTTACCAAGGCTCCATGCGTTGCGCTCACCGCGCGCATTCACGAGGGGGTTGGTCATGGTCAGGTATCTCAAATTAGCCACTTGCGGCATGGCGTTAGCCTCCGCCGCGTTCGCCACGCAGGCGGCTGGTGCCGTCAACGTCTATCTGCAGGGCGCGTCGATTTCGTCGCCTGTCGGAACGCTGTATGCAACCACCAATGGCAATAGCGTTCGCGAATATGCGACGATCGTCGACATCGCGGTCAATTTTGGCACGGGGCCGAGCGCCACGCCGGTCTATGGCTCGGCGTTCTGCGTCGACCTTTTCCACACGCTGTACGTCGGCATCGACTCCTATTTTCCGACCAATGTCCAGTATCACGTCGCCCCATTGTCGACCGATGCCGTCGGTAACCCGTTGTCGGCATCGCAGATCAGCCAGATCAGCGGCCTCGCCGCCTATGGCTTCGGCCTGATCGGCAGCGCCGAGGTCGATCTGCACGCGAAGCTTGCGGCGATCCAGGCGGCGATCTGGACAATCGAATATCCGGCGACGGCGTTCACGCCCGACCCCGGCAATGTCCTCGGCAATCTTGCGGCTTACACCGCCGGCTATGTCGCACTCGCACCGTCGCTGCACGGCACGGCCTATATGATCACCAGCGACACGCCGGGAGCCGCGCAGAACCTTCTCGTCGCGTTCAAGGGTGCCAATATCGAACCGTTCGACTCGGCGGTCCCCGAGCCTGCCACTTGGGCGCTGACGATCGTCGGCTTCGGGATGACCGGCATCGCGGCGCGGCGTCGCAGGACGGGCGTCGTCGCCGCCTAGCCTCGCTCCCCTGCTGCCCGGTACGGGGGTGTCGAAGACGACCGTTCATCTTGATGGGGCAGCACCAAGATGGCGGAGGCCTGCCGCATTGCCTTGAACTGGGGGGGATCGTCGCGCGCTGCGACCGCCGACGTCGCGCGTTCGGCGTCCGCCCCGGCGGCGCGCACCATGTCGATCTGGGCGGTGCGCCCGAGCAGCGCCGCCATCATCAGCGCGGTCTGGCCGGCATGGTTGCATCGTCCGCCCTTCGGTCGCCTCCTCACCGGGGCGCGGATCGGAATCACCAGGGTTGCGCGACGACGAGCCTCGCCGCTCGACCGCTCGCAGCGCCGAAAGCAGTATCGGCTCGTCGATGCCGGCGACCGCGAAGGCCGTGGCGGAGAGGGTGGGATTCGAACCCACGGTGAGCTTGCACCCACGGCGGTTTTCAAGACCGCTGCCATAGACCACTCGGCCACCTCTCCCGCATCTGCGTATTTCGGCCATT
Organism: uncultured Sphingomonadaceae bacterium; assembly: GCA_964246975.1. Taxonomy (GTDB): domain Bacteria; phylum Pseudomonadota; class Alphaproteobacteria; order Sphingomonadales; family Sphingomonadaceae; genus Glacieibacterium. The sequence goes on along the minus strand of CAXTSL010000053.1, from coordinate 8,124 downwards.
GTACGCAATTCGGCAAGGTGCCGACGGGCCGGGGTTGGCCGTGACGCCTGCCGTGTGGCAGAGGCGCTGCGGTGATGCGCCTTGCCCTTCTCGCGGCCCTGCTGCTCGCCGCTCCGGCGGGCGCGCAGGTGCTGAAAGCCGATCCCCTACCCGAGGATGCAGCGGTCGAGGCCCCGGTCGATCCGGGGTTTGCGGGGTGGCTCGCCGGGTTCCGCACCGAGGCGCTGGCGGCGGGGGTGCGCGCGGCGACGGCCGACGCGATGCTTGCGAACCTGCGCTTCTCGCCGCGCGTCGTCGAACTCGACCGCGCCCAACCCGACGACAGCGGCACCGTGGCGCGCTTCGACGACTATGCCGCGCGGCGCGTCGAGCCGGTGCGGATTGGGCGCGGGCGGGCGACCAAGTTGCGGCTTGCGGGCCGACTCGCCGAGGTCGAGGCGGCGACGGGGGTGCCGGCCGGTATCGTCCTTGGCATCTGGGGGATGGAATCGAGCTACGGTGCCGTGACGGGCGGCTTCGACGTGGTCCGCAGCCTTGCCAGCCTCGCCTATGACGGGCGGCGGCGGGCGCTGTTCACGCGCGAGCTGATCGCTGCGCTGACCATCGTCGACCGGGGGCTGGCGGACCCTGCCAGGCTGCGCGGCTCGTGGGCCGGGGCGATGGGCCAGCCGCAGTTCCTGCCGAGTTCGTTCGTCGCCTATGCGAAGGACGGCGACGGCGACGGGCGCGCCGATATCTGGGAGTCGGGCGAAGATGTCGCGGCGTCGATCGCCAATTATCTGGGGACCAAGGGCTGGCGGCGCGGCGAGGGTTGGGGGGTAGCGGTGACGCTGCCGCCCGGGTTCGACCGGACGCGGATTCGCAATCTCGTCGCGCCGTCCGAGTGCGCACGGGTGCTGATGAAGCACAGCCGGTGGCTGAGTGTCGCCGACTGGCGCAAGCTCGGGCTGGCGCTGCCCGAGGGGCGGGCATGGCCGGCCGACTCGGTGCTCGCGACGCTCGTCGAGCCCGACGGGCCGGGGGGTGCAGCGTATCTGACCTACGGCAATTTCCGCGTGCTGCTGGATTACAACTGCTCGAACTTCTACGCGCTGTCGGTGGGACTGCTCGGCGATGCGCTGGATTAGCTTCGGGCTGCCCGCGTTGCTCGTCCTCGCCGCGTGCGCCGGGCCCAAGCCGCGTGCCGCGCACCCGACGCCGCCGCGCGTCGCGAGTGGCGGGGTCAAGATCGGCCAGCCCTACCAGGTGCTGGGCCGGACCTATGTCCCCGCCGACGACCGCGCCTATGACGCGACCGGCATCGCATCGTGGTACGGCCCGACCTTCCACGGGCTGAGCACCGCCAACGGCGAGACCTATGATCAGGACGGGCTGACGGCGGCGCACAAGACGCTGCCGATGCCGAGCTTCGTCGAGGTCGCCAACCTCGACAACGGGCGCGTGCTGACGGTGCGGATCAACGACCGCGGGCCGTTCGTCGACGGGCGGATCATCGACCTGTCGCGCAAGTCGGCGCAGCTGCTCGGCGTCGACCGGCCGGGCACGGCGCGGGTGCGCGTGCGGCGGGTGTATCCGGATGGGGCGGTGGTCGCGAGCCTTGCGCCGCCCCCCGTGGCCAGTCCCCCTCCACCGCGCGAAGGCGCGGTTCCTCCCCCTCTTCAGGGGGAGGTCGCGGCGCAGCCGACGGAGGGGGCCCTGGTCGAGGCTTCGGTGCAGACGGTCGCCATCCCCGGCGCGCCCGCAGGCACCGTCTACGTCCAGGTCGCCGCGCTTGCCGACGCGGGCCGCGCGGCGTGGCTGGGCGGCTTCCTCGCATCCTACGGCCCAGTCGTCACGCAGCGCCTGCCGTCGGGCCTGACGCGCGTCCGCCTCGGCCCCTATGCGGACGCGGGCAGCGCCACGCCGGTACTGGCGAAGGTGCGGGGGGCGGGCTACACGGCGGCGCAATTGGTCACCCCCGGAGTCCCCTGATCCCATGCGTCTGTTCGCCAGCCTTGCCTTGTTCGCCCTTGCCGCGCCTGCCGCCGCGCAGATGCCGGTGTTCACCACGACCGCCAAGTCGGCGTACATGAAGGACCTGTCGAACGGCGCGGTACTCTATGCCAAGGGTGCCGACATCGCGATGCCGCCCGCGTCGATGGCGAAGATGATGACGGTCTATGTCGCCTTCGACATGCTGCGGCGCGGCGATGCCAAGCTGACGCAGAAGATCCGCGTGCGCCCCGAGACCTGGGCGAAGTGGCACGCGCAGGGTTCGACGATGTTCCTGTCGCCGAATGAGGAGGTGACCGTCGAGGACCTGCTCCACGGCATCGTCACGCTGTCGGGCAACGACGCCTGCGTGACGCTCGGCGAGGGGCTGGCGGGGACCGAGGAGCAGTTCGTCGCGCTGATGAACGCGACCGCGAAGCGCATGGGGCTCAAGGGCTCGCACTTCGCCAACACCAACGGCTGGCCCGACCCGGCGGGTGTCGTGACGCCGCGCGATCTCGCGACCATCGCCGAGCGGACTGTCGACGAGTTCCCCGGCCTCTACAAGCGCTTCTACCCCGTGCAGGCGTTCACCTGGGGCAAGACGCTCGGCAAGGGCGACGCGATCACCCAGGCCAACCGCAACCCGCTGCTCGGACGCGTCAGCGGCGCGGACGGGCTCAAGACCGGGCATACCGAGGAGGCGGGGTACGGCTTCACGGGCTCGGCGGAGCAGGACGGTCGTCGGCTGGTGATGGTCGTCGCGGGACTCGGCTCGTTCAACGAGCGCATCGCGCAGTCGGTGGCGTTCATGGACTGGGGCTTTCGTGCCTGGACGCAGCAGTTGATCGCGCCAGCGGGCAAGGTGCTCGACCGCGCGCCGGTGTGGCTCGGCGAGAGCGCCACCGTCGGGCTGATGGGGCCGATCGACCTCAAGGTCACCGTGCCGCGCGGCTTTCAGGGGCGGCGCACCGTCAAGGTGGTTTACGACGGGCCGATTGCCGCGCCGATCAAGCGCGGGCAGGCGGTCGCCAGCCTCGTCGTCTCGGTGCCGGGAATGCCGGCGACGCGGATTCCGCTCGTCGCGGCGGAGGATGTCGCGAAGGCGGGCTTCTTCGGGCGCATCGCGGCGGCGTTCCGGACGGTCGTGCTGCGCCAGTGACGACCGCGCCGGGCCGCTTCATCACGCTCGAGGGTGGCGAGGGCGCGGGCAAGTCAACACAGGCCGCCCGGCTCGCCGATACCCTGCGCGCGGCGGGCGTCGAGGTCGTCGTGTCGCGCGAGCCGGGCGGCACGCCGGGGGCGGAAGCGGTGCGCGCGCTGCTCGTCGAGGGCGATGCGACGCGCTGGAGTGCGGCCGCCGAAGCCTGCCTCGTCAACGCCGCGCGCGCCGATCACGTCGAGCGGCTGATCCGTCCCGCACTCGAGGCGGGTAGTTGGGTGATCTGCGACCGCTTCGTCGACTCGACGCTGGCCTATCAGGGGGCGGGTAAGGGGCTGGCGGACTCGGTGCTCCGCAACCTCCATCATCTGTCGGCCGCCGACCTGTGGCCCGACCTGACCCTCATCCTCGACCTGCCCGAAGCCGAGGGACTGGCGCGCGCCGGTGCGCGCGGCGGGGCCGGGCGCTTCGAGCGCCATGACGCCGACTTCCACGCCCGCGTCGCGCAGGGGTTCCGCGATCTCGCAAGCGCCGAGCCGCGCCGCTGCCGCCTGATCGACGCCGCGGGTGATGCCGACGCCGTCGCCGCGCGCATCTGGGCCGAAGTCCGCGCCATGGCGACGATCGAAACCGCGCTCGAACGGCACCCGCGCGAATTCGACGGCCCCGCCGAGCCGCGCGCGGGCGAACCCGACCGCGTCGGCGACGGCGACGATTGAGGTGCTCGTCGGCCACGCCGAGCCGGGGGCAGCGTTCCGCGCGGCGTTCATCGGCGGCGCGATGCACCACGCCTGGCTGCTCACCGGCCCGCCGGGGATCGGCAAGGCGGCGTTTGCCGACGCCGCCGCGACGTGGGTGCTGGCGCGCGCCGCCGGGCCGCCGGTGCAGGGCAACAGCTTCGAAGTGCCCGCCGATCACCCGATGGCGGCGCTGCGCGCGGCGGGCAGTCACCCCGATTTCCGCCGCCTCGAACGCGCGACCGATGACAAGGGCAAGCTGCGCACCGTCATCCGCGTCGACGACGTGCGCGCGCTGGGGCCGTTGTTCCAGCGCACGCCGTTCATGTCGGCGTGGCGCGTCGTCATCGTCGATGCGCTCGACGAAATGAACCGCGCCGCCGCCAACGCCTTTCTCAAGAGCCTTGAGGAGCCGCCGCCGGGAACGCTGTTTCTCGCGCTCAGCCATTCGCCGGGACGCTTGCTGCCGACGATCCGCTCGCGCTGCCGGACGCTGCGCTTCCAGCCGCTCAGCGATGCGCAGGTGGCGCGTGTCGTCGCGGCGCAGCGTCCCGAACTCGACAGCGACGAGGTCGCTGCGCTTGTCGCCGTCGCGGAAGGCGCGCCCGGGCGGGCGCTGGGCCTCGCCGATGCCGGCATCGCGGGCCTGACCGCCGACCTCGACGCGCTCGCCGTCGCCGCGAAGGCCGAGGCACCGGCGCGCGCGCTGACGCTGGCCAAATCGCTCGCGGGCAAGGCGGCGGGCGCGCGCTACGCGGCCTTCCTCGACCTCGCGCCCGCGTATCTAGCGCGCGCCGCGAAGGCGCGGATGGGACCCCGCTCGGCGCGCGCGCTCGGGCTGTGGGAGCGCGGCAACGACCTCGCGAGCGGGGCCGAGGCGCTGTCGCTCGACCCGCAAAGCGTCGCCTTCGAACTGGCGATGCTCGTCGCGGGGCTGGCCGAATAGCGCCTCAGCGCGTCGCGCGCACGTCGATCAGGCCGGTGGCCGGATGGTGGCGGTCGAGGTGGCGCTTGAGCAGCCGTAGGTTCTTCGAGTTCGACTTGAACACGAGGTCGAGCACGTCGCCCGCCAGCGGCACGAGGCCGATCGCGGTATCGAACGCGACATTGCCGAGCATCCGCGCCTGCAGCCAGCGCGACGCACCCAGATTGCGCGCTTCCCATACGAGGTAGAGCCCCATCGCCCCGGTGACGACATCGCCGACGACGGGAATCAGCCCGACGATACCGTCGAGGCCGAGCTTTGCGCCGAGACCGGGAATCGTCACGGCGCGCTCGAGCAGGAACTCGAGTCTCTCGATGCGGCGGCGCACCGCCGCAGGGTCGCGCGCCAGCGGCAGCGCGCGAGGCTCGAAACGGGCAGCGGTTGCGGGCATCGCGGTCCTTCGGTCGGGTACCGCCGCAATGTGGGAAGGGCGGGGCCGTGCGACAAGATTGCAGTCCGCAACCAGCCTCAGGTGTCGCCTTCCTTCTTCATGCCCTTGAAGAGTGCATAGAGTGCCATGGCATGCCCGTGACCGAGCCCGAAGTCGGACTTCAGCCAGTCCGTGATCTGCCCCGCCTTGACGCCGGGCGCAATGCCATCTTCGGCGGTGAACCCCTTCGCCGCCGCAAGCGCGCGGAACTCGGCGGGCGACTTGCCGGTGTTGCGCTCGATCGTGTCGAGATAGGCCTGAAAGGACATGTCGAATGCCTCGTTGCCGCGTGCGGTTCGAGCTTAGCGCCCGATCAGCCGCCGCGCCATCGTATCGGCAACGGCGTCGGTGGCGCGCCCGCTCGCGTCCGCCTCGGCGAATATGTCGTCCAGGCGCTCCTCGATGCGCGCGATCTGCGCGGCGACCGTCGCGGCATCGCCATTGCCGAGATATTCGGCGACGACGTTGATGATGCCGCCGGCATTGATGACATAGTCGGGGGCGTAGAGGATGCCGCGTGCCGCGATGCGCGCGCCGTCGTCCGGCGTCGCGAGCTGGTTGTTCGCCGCCCCCGCGACGACGGCGACATCGAGCGCCGCGATGCTGTCTCCCGTCAGGATCGCGCCGAGCGCGTTGGGGCTGAACACGTCGGCGGCGACCTGCATGATCCGGTCGTTGGCAACCGCCGTCGCACCGGTGTCGGCGGCGACGCGCGCCGCGCGGGGTTCGTCGAGGTCGGCGACGGTCAGCCGCGCGCCAGCCGCCGCGAGCTTTCCCGCCAGCGCCGCGCCGACGCTGCCGAGCCCCTGGATCGCGACGTGGACGCCCGTAAAGTCGTCGCGCCCGAGCTTGTGGCGAACCGCCGCGCGCATGCCGACGAAGACGCCCTCGGCCGTCGACGGGCCCGGATTGCCCCCCGCCGCGCCGCCCGCCACGGGCAGCCCCGAAACGTGGCGCGTGCGCCGCGCGATGACGCTCATGTCGGCATCGGACATGCCGACATCCTCGGCGGTGACATAGCGCCCGCCGAGGCTGTCGATGACGCCGCCGAAGGCTTCGAGGAGCGCGTCGGTTTTGGCCGCGCCCTTGAGGACGACCGCCTTGCCGCCGCCCATCGGCAGCCCGGCCATGGCGTTCTTGTAGCTCATGCCGCGCGACAGGCGGAGCGCGTCGGTCAGCGCCGCGGCGTCGTCCGCATAAGTCCACCAGCGGCAGCCGCCCGCTGCGGGGCCGAGGTGCGTCGAATGGATCGCGATGATTGCCTGCAGGCCGGTCGCGGCATCGGTGAGGACGTGGACACCCTCATGGGCGTCATAGTCGGGGGCGTCGAAGAGCATGTCGGGAAGGTCTCGCAACGAACGAACAGCCGCGCGCAATAATCTAACGCGGGCGCGGGGGGAAGGGCGAAGGCGGGTTTGGGCATGCGAACAACTGCCACTGGCTAAAACACTCGGCTTCGCGCTAGCATGACCGAATGCTCAAGATTCTCGCGCTCGTGATCGCCCCGCTGCTGGCCGCCGCGCCGCTCGCCGGGCAGCCGGTGCCGCCGCGCGTCGCGTTAACCACCGCCGCCGGCAAGATCGTCGTCGAGGTCGACAGCGTCCACGCGCCCGTCACCGCCGCCAATTTCCTGCGCTACGTCGACCAGAAGCGCCTCGACGGGACGACCTTCTACCGCGCGCTCAATCTCGAGGGCGCGCCGGGCACCGGGCTGATCCAGGGCGGCGTCAGCGGCGACCCGCGTCGCGTGCTCAAGCCCATCGCGCACGAGCCGACGAGCACTACCGGACTGTCGCACACCGACGGCGCGATCTCGATGGCGCGCGGTGCGCCGGGGACGGCCTCAGGAGATTTCTTCGTCATCGTCGGCAACCTGTCGTCGCTCGACGCGTCGGCCGCGGACCCCGGCTATGCGGTATTCGGCCATGTCGTCGAAGGCATGGATATCGTCCGGGCCATCCTCGCCGCGCCGGTCTCGGCGACCGCCGGGCAGGGCGCGATGAAGGGCCAGATGATCGCCGCGCCGGTGAAGCTCGTCACCGCACGGCGGGTCCCCTGATCGCGCGCCGCCCGGGTCGACCGAAGCCATCGCGCGACGCGCGTCAATCGTTCGGGCCGATCAGCGCCGCATCGAGCAACTTCACCGGCTCGTTCGGCTGGAGCGGGTAAAACACACTCGACTTCAGCCGCAACGGCCGGTCGGCTAGGATGTCGAGAACGATCTCGTACCGCATCCCCGCGACGATCTGCGACGCAGCCCGGACGATCCGGATCATCTCCGTGCCCAAACGGCGACCGATTTTTTCCTCGCACTGCGAAATAGAGTCCATCACGAACTTGGCGACCTCGAGTGTCTTGAGGCCCCGCACGTCCATTGGCTTCAAGCCGCCGACCATAGCTGACATCGTCCTTCTCCTTGCTTCGATCCGTAAACGCGGCACCGCCTGCCGCGCTTGCGAACTTAGCTTTTACTTCGGGAGAGCGACAAGACTTGTCCCTTGTACTGGGGACGCAAACGCATGGACTGGCGTCGCAACCTAACCGAGCAGCCGCGCCGCGACGCGGGCATGATAGGTCAGTACCCCCGAGCACCCGGCGCGCTTGAACGCCGTCAGCGTCTCGATCACCCCCCGGTTGCGGTCGAGGACGCCCGCCGCCACCGCCGCCTCGAGCATCGCATACTCGCCCGACACCTGATAGGCGAACACCGGCACCTCGAAGCGTTCCTTCACGCGGCGGACGATATCGAGGTACGGCAGCCCCGGCTTGACCATGACGCTGTCCGCGCCCTCGGCGAGGTCGAGCGCGACTTCGCGCAGCGCTTCCTCGGCATTGGCCG
>CAXTSL010000052.1:0-20956 GCA_964246975.1 uncultured Sphingomonadaceae bacterium | reverse complement strand
CGACCTCGGGGACATAATATTTGAGCAGCGACTCGATGCCCTGCTTGAGCGTCGCCGACGACGACGGGCAGCCCGAGCAGGCACCCTGCATCTGGAGATAGACGATGCCGCGCTGGAAGCCGCGATAGACGATATCGCCGCCGTCGTTGGCGACCTGCGGGCGGACGCGCTCGTCGAGGAGTTCGTTGATCTGCGCGACGATGTCGGCATCCTCGGGGTCGTCGGCGACTGCCATCGTCGGCGCGGCGGCGGCCTCGCCCGCGAACAACGGCGCGCCGCTGCCGAAATGATCGACGAGGACGCCGAGCACCTCGACCTTGAGCGCGGTCCAGTCGGCCGACCCTTCCGCCTTGGTCACCGCGACGAAATCACCGCCGAAGAAGACCCGCTCGACGTCGCCGATACCGAACAGCGCGGTGGCGAGCGGCGACGCGAGGCCGTCCTCGGGTGTTGCGAAGTCGGCGGTGCCCGACGGCATCACCGCGCGGCCGGGCAGGAACTTGAGCGTCGCCGGGTTGGGCGTGCGTTCGGTCTCGATGAACATGAGGCTTCTCCGTCCCCCGCCATGTGGCGCGGCGCGGGGGCAAAGACAAGCCGCCGCTCAGCGCGCGGCGGCAAAGCTCAGGCGGACGCCGACGATCAGGGCATCGCGCCGCCCCGGCTCGCCGCCGGGGTGGACGATATACTGGATATCGGGCTGGACGCCGAGGCGACGACCGAGCGCGACATGATAGCTCGCCTCGATCGCCGTCTCGCCGCCGCGCAGGCCGGGGGTCGCGCGCCGCGCCGGGTCGCCGAAGCCCGCATGCAGCACCGCCAGCCCGAGGCTGTCGTTGACGCGACCCGCAATCGGTTCCGCGAGGACGACACCGCCACCCGCGTAGCCGGCGATCGCATTGACCCGGTCGTCGGCAATGCCGAGGCGCACCCAGGCGGTCAGGCGTCGGCCCGCTGCGGTCGTGTCGTTGCCGTCGTCGTGGCCGAGCAGGCGCATCTCGACGAGGCCGTAGGCGCCCCGGCTGGTGCGAAGTCGCTGCGGTTGGCCCGCCGCGTCGACCCGGTCGAGCGCATCGAAAGCGGCGGTATAGGCCCATGCGCCGCCCTCGACGCGCAGACGGTCGCCCCAGCGCCGCGTCACCTGCCCGACGAGCAGCGCGCCCTCGCGTCCGTCCAAGCGGATGGCGAAGCGCCGGGGATGCGCCGGGTCGCCGGGAACGCCGTCGAACACGCCGAGGTCGATCCGCCAGCCCGGCGCGGGCGCGAGGTATCCCGTCACCGCAAGCCCCGTCGTCGGAAAGATCGACGGGCCGTTCAGCCCCGCGTGCGAAAACTCCGCAGCAATACCCGTCGAGCTGTTGAGAAACAGCCCGCCCGCTTCCTGGACGTCGAAATCCTCGTTGAGGTCGATCAGTCCCGCCTTGAGGCCGACGCCGACCCCTTCGTCGCCACCGAAGTCGCGGCCCGCCCAGGCTTCGTAGAGGCGCGTCGCGCCGATCGCCTCGATGTTGCTCGCGGTCTGCGTGTCGCCCGCGAGGTCGCGGCTCAGCCCCGCACCATTGACGTATTGCGCGCTGACCACGCCGGTCCAGCCGTTGCCGCCATCGTAGGCGGCGGCGAGCGCCAGCTTGGCGAGGCCGCGCGTGCCGCGCGCGATGCCGCCGCGCGTGTTGCCGAGCACGTCGAGCGTGCCCAGCCCCGAGATCGTCCAGTGTCGCTCGGACTGCGCCGCGCCGCGCCGTGCCGCCTGCTCTGCGGCATCGGGTGTCGCATCGAAGGCGGGCGCGGCAAGCGCGGCGGGTGCGGCGAGGAGGGCGGCGGCGACTATGGCCGTACGGACTGTGGCGCTACGCAAGCTTCCCCCGGTCGAAACTGGCTTCCTGCGGACGCGACGACCTCGGCGGTCGTCGGTTACGACTTCGCGTCAGTGGCACCATAAGACGATCGCGTTCGAAAGCGACGAAGGAAACGTTGGCAGAAGACCTTCGAAGACTTGCCTGGCGAAGGCGATCGATTAGAGTCGTGCAGTCTTCCCGGGGGGTGGCGATGCCGTACCGTCATGCACATTGGTGGCTGCTGGCGCTGTTCCCGCTGATCGGTATCGCCTTCTGGCCGGGCTATCTGGGCCAGTTTGCCAGCGCGCCGTTCGCGCTCCATGCCCATGGCCTGACGGCGACTGCATGGCTCGTCCTGCTGACATTGCAGAGCTGGTCGATCCACGCCCGCAAGCCGGCGTGGCACCGGGCCACCGGTCTCGCGACGTTTGTCATTTTGCCGTTGTTCGCTGCGGCAGGGCCATTGGCGCTGCAGGGCATGGCGACACTTTGGCGAACGAACGCCGACCCGTTCCACGCCGCGTACGGTGCCCGGCTGGTGGTCGCCGACATGATCGCCGGCCCCTCGGTCGTCATCATGGTCGTCTATGCCTTCGTGCATCGTCGCGCGGTCGGCAGACACGCGGCGGCGATGCTCGCCACGGCACTGCTCGTCCTGCCGCCGATCGTCGGTCGGCTGTTGCCCGCGCTGCCGGGTTTCCCGCATGGCGGCTGGGCCGGCGTCGGGGGGTTCGCACTGGCGTTCCAACTCGCCGAAGCGCTGACGCTCGTCATCGCCCTCCGGCTGGCGGGGCGAAGGCCCGACGCGCGCGCCGGTTTCGGCTTTGCGGCGGCGGCGACGGCGGCGCAGATGATCGGGTTCGAGGCCGTCGCCGGATCGGATTTGTGGAACCGATGGGTCGTAATGCTGACCGAGTTGCCGTCGGCGCCATTGGCGCTGGCGGCGGCGCTTGCCGCGGCAGCGCTGCTGTGGTGGGCGTGGCGGACAGGGCCTTCGCCGACCGGGCGAACGATGCACAAGCTGGGCGCGATAGGGGCTGCCTGAACCAAATATTCGTTCCCGCCCCCGCCTATGGCTCCAGCCGCGCCGCTGCCGCCTGCCACAGGTGCAGCCCGAAGCGCGCGCCCGCGTCGAGCCACACGGTGCGCGGGTGCCAGCCCGACGCGCGGGCCAGCAGCCGCGCCTCGTCGAGGGTCCATTTATAGCTGTTCTCGGTGTGGATCGTCTCGCCCGCTGCCATGTTGAAACGCTGGCCCGCGACAGCGAAGTCGAGATCGCGGCGCGCTTCGAGGTGCATCTCGATCCGCCCCGCGTCGCCATTCCAGCGCGCGACATGCTTCAGGCCTGAAGCATCGAGCGTCCCGCCCAGTTCGGCGTTGATGCGGTGGACGAGGTTGAGGTTGAACGCCGCCGTAATTCCGGCTGCGTCGTCATAGGCGGCTTCGAGCGTCGCGCGGTCCTTCCTGAGGTCGAGGCCGATCGCCAGCCATGCGCCCGGCCCCAGCGTCGCGCGAAACGACGCGAGCAGTGCCACGGCGGCGGCAGGGGTGCAGTTGCCCAAGGTCGAGCCGGGAAAGAAGCCTAGCATCGGCAGCCCAGCGACCGCTTCCGGCAGAGTCAACGGGTGCGTAAAGTCGCCCGCCAGCGGATGGACGGGCAGGCCGGGAAACGCCGCCGCGAGGCTCGCCGCCGACTCGGCCAGAAAGTCCGCCGAGATGTCGATCGGGACATAGGCGGCAGGATCGACGGCGCGCAGCAGCAAAGGGGTCTTCGCCGACGACCCCGAGCCGAATTCGATCACCGCGCGGCCCGTCCCCGCCAGCGCGGCGATCTCGCCGCTGTGCGCGGTCAGCAGTCCGATCTCGGTGCGCGTCGGGTAATATTCGGGCAATTCGGTGATCGCCTCGAACAGTGCCGACCCTGCCGCGTCGTAGAAATAGCGCGCGGGCACGACCTTGGGGGTCTGCGCGAGGCCGGTCAGCACCGCGTCGCGGAAATCGGGCGAGGCGGGCGGTGGGGCATCGTCGTCGCGCGGGCGGCTGGCCATCACAGGTCCTTCGCGAGTCGCACGCCAGTGAACTGCCAGCGTTGGTGGGGATAGAAGAAATTGCGGGTGGGCGCGCGCGCGGAGCCCCTCGGGGTGGCGCATGACGCGCCCTTCAGGACCATCTGGCCGCTCATGAACTTGCCGTTGTATTCGCCCACCGCGCCCGGCGCGGGGCGGAAGCCAGGGTAGGGCAGGAAGGCGCTGCCCGTCCATTGCCAGACGTCGCCGAACGGGCCGGAACCGCCGCGTGGGGCGATTGCGGCGGGACCGTCGAGCTGATTGCCGCCGCTGGCGTCGGCATCGGCAAAGGCCGCCTCCCATTCGGTTTCAAGCGGCAGACGCGCCCCGGCCCAGGTGGCATAGGCATCGGCTTCATAAAAGCTGACATGCGTGACGGGGGCGTGCGGGTCGCGCGCCTGCCGCCCGGCGAGCGTCATGCCGGTGCCGTCGTCGCCCCAGTAGAGGGGCGCGGCGATGCCCTCACGCTGCACCCACGCCCAGCCGTCCGACAGCCACAGCGCCGCCGTGCGGTAGCCGCCGTCGGCGATGAAGCCGTCCCAGGCGGCATTGGTGACGCACGCCTTGGCCAGCGCGAACGGGCGCAGCAGCACGGCGTGGCGCGGCCCCTCACAGTCGAAGGCGAAGCCCGCCCCCTCGTGCCCGATGACGACGATGCCGCCGGGATGCTCGCTCCAACCCGCGAGCGGCGCGGCGGCGACTGGCGCGGCCCCAGCATAAGCAGCCGGTTCGAGCGGATTCTGCGCGAACAGATGGAGCAGGTCGGTGACGAGCAGTTCCTGATGCTGCTGCTCGTGATTGACGCCCAGTTCGATCAGCGCGCGCGTTGCGCCGTCGAGGCCATTCCACGCGCCTATCAGGGCCGCATCGACGTGCGCGCGCCAGTCGAGCACTTGCGCCAGCGACGGCCGCGTCAGCAGCCCGCGCTTGTCGCGCGCATGACGCGGCCCAACGCTCTCGTAATAGCTGTTGAACAGGAAGTCGAAACGCGCGTCGAAGACGCGGTAGCCGGGGACATGCGGCGCGCACACGAAGGTTTCGAGGAACCACGTCGTGTGCGCGAGATGCCACTTGGCGGGCGACGCATCGGGCATCGACTGCGCGCTGGCGTCGGCATCGGACAGCGGTGCGGCGAGCGCCACCGACAGCGCGCGCACGCCCTCGAACCGCGACAACAGCTGATCGGCAGGGGCGGCACGGCGCAGCGCGGTCACTCGGCCTCCCTCGCGGCGCGCGGCTAGCGGCTCGCCCCCGGCACCCACAGGACATCGCCGTGCGCGGCATTCTCGGCGCGCGCCAGCACGAACAGATGGTCCGACAATCGGTTCAGATACGCAATGGCCGTCGCGCTGATCGGTTCCGTGCGCGCCGCCTCGACCGCCAGCCGCTCGGCGCGCCGGACGACGGTGCGCGCGAGGTGGAGCCACGCGCTCGCGGGCGTCCCGCCGGGCAGGATGAACGAGGTCAGCGCGCCCAGATGGACGTTCATCGCGTCGATCTCGGCCTCCAGCCGCGCCACCTGCGACATCGTGGCGCGCAGCGCATAGTCCACGCCATCGGGGGTCGCGAGGTCGGCGCCAACGTCGAACAGCTCGTTCTGGATGCGCGCCAGCATCGCGTCCGCCTCGCCCGCCGTGCCCAGCCGCGCGAGGCCGATCACCGCGTTGGCTTCGTCGCACGTGCCATAGGCAGCGACGCGCGCACTCGTCTTCGCCACCCGCGACCCGTCCGCCAGCCCCGTCGTGCCGTCGTCGCCGGTGCGCGTGTAAATCTTGTTGAGCTTGACCATCGGTGCCCAGTCCTAGTGCGGCGCCCGCGCCAGCAGCATCAGGATGACGACGATGACGATCGCCGCCGCCTGGAAGGCGACGCGGTAACTCATCAGTCTGTTCGACTGCTCGCCGGTGATGTCCTTGCCCCGCGCCATCGTGACGACGCCGCGCACGAGCATCGTCGCGGTGAGAGTCACCGCGACGACGAGAAGGACGATGAAAGCGGTCTGCATGGCAAGCGGCTCTTGTTCAGGCGGCAACGGCATGTGGGCGGCGGCACCGGCGACGCGAAAGGCTTAGGCGACGCCTGCGACACTGGCAACGGCCGCCGCCGACCCGGCAGTTCGGCAAATCTTAATGACTTGCCCGATCTTCAGATTTCAATTATCTGTAAACCTTCGTGGCGTCGGCGTTGTGTGAACCGTTCACAGGAGACGACCATGCGGCTGTTTCAGACCATCGTAATCGCCGGATTGCTCGGCGCGGCAACCTCCGCCGATGCGTTGACCTATACGTTCTCGGCCGCACCCGACAATGGCTGGACGCCGTTCACCTTCAGCTTCAACACGGCGACGTTCCTCAATGCCGGCGATCCGATCCCGCCCGTCGCGTTCACCGTGACCAACGGCAGTTTTAGCTACCTGATCGACAATAGCGCGAGCACGTCACTTGCTTCGCAGGGACGGTGCTTCCTGTTCGGGACGGGCGACCAAGCCCTGCAGAACGGTGCGAACACGCAGTGCTCGCTCGGTAATCCACCATCGGGCGATGCCGACATGTGGTTCTTCGATGGCGACCCCGCCTTTCCCAGCGCACTCGGGGTCTATGCCAATCAATATGTCGTGATCTTCGCTGGCGATGCGCCCACGGGCACCGACTTCAACGGCGTCATCACGATCTCCGACGTTCCCGAGCCCGCCACCTGGACGCTGCTGATTGGCGGCTTTACCATGGTCGGCGGTGCGATGCGCCGCCGCCGCCCAGCGCAAGCCGTCGGCTGATCCCCGCGCCGCCGACTACCCGGTTCGCCGCCTTGACAGCGTCGCGGCGACCGGGTTGGCTCGACCAAGCGGCGGTTCTGTCGTGTCGAGAGAGCGAGTGAAGACGATGCGTGCATTCCTGCTCTTCGCCGCCTTGCTTGGCGCAGGACCAGTCGCAGCATCGACTGCTGCGACAGAGACGGCAATGTTGAGGGGTGCAGCCACGGCGTGCCGTGCTGCGAGCGGGCTGCGCAAAGCAATGGTCGCCAGTCCCGCAGTCGGTTTCAGCGACGCGTCGGCGATGACCGCGCTGCTCGTCACCGGCACGTGGCGGCCGCGTCACATGAAGGGCGCGCGCGCAACGATGCTCTGCCTCTACGACCGCCGCGCGCGGACCGCCGAGACGCAGGAGGCAGTCGGCTGGAGCGCGCCGCGCTGATTTGTCCACAAGCAGTTTAGCGGCTGTCATTTGCCCGACACACAAATTGTTGTATGGGCCTGCCCACGACAAGAGCGGCCGCTGGCGACAGCGGTCTTGCGTGCGACAGGGCCGGTGACGTCAGGCGGTTTGCTCCGAACAGGGAGCGGCGAGCGCATGTATCATCCCGATCTGCTGATCCCGCACGACGAGCTGCTGCCGCGCGCCCGCTCGCCGCAAAGCTGCCCGGCGCTGGTCCTCAATGCCGACTACACGCCACTGAGCTATTACCCGCTCAGCCTGTGGTCGTGGCAGACGGCGATCAAGGCGGCGTTCCTCGAGCGCGTCGACATCGTCGCCGAATACGACCGCGAGATCCGCTCGCCGTCGTTCGCGATGAAGCTGCCCAGCGTCATCGCGCTGCGCCAATACGTCAAGCCCGCCAGCCACCCGGCGTTCACGCGCTTCAACCTGTTCCTGCGCGACCGCTTCGCCTGCCAATATTGCGGCCACGGCCACGAGCTGACCTTCGATCACGTCGTGCCGCGCGCCTATGGCGGCAAGACGACGTGGGAAAACGTCACCACCGCGTGCGCGCCGTGCAACCTCAAGAAAGGCGGGCGGACGCCTGCCGAGGCGCACATGGGGCTGCACACGCGGCCCTATCAGCCCAACACGCACGAGCTGCAGGAGCATGGGCGGGCGTTCCCGCCGCATTACCTGCACGAGACCTGGCGCGATTATCTGTATTGGGACAGCGAACTCGAGGCCTAGCGCGGCACTGCGGCGGGCAGCGCGTCGACCTCGCCGACGGTTTCGGCGACCACCGGGACGCCGTCGATGCGTTGCGGCAGCGCGGCGCGCTGATCGGCGCGCTTGACGCCGATGACGATGGCATCGTCGCCGATGGCATCGCGCCCCCGCCCGAGCATGACGACGCCGTCGAGCGCCATCAGCCGGTCGTGATGCACGGCGAGCACCGCATCGGCGCGCGTCGTCGCGGCTGGAGCAGGGGCGGCGGCGACGCTGACCGGAGTCGGGTCGCCGCGCAGCACATCGAGGTCGGGGGTCGAGAAGCCTGACATGGTTATGGCCTTTCCGCCGCTCGCCCCCGCCACTGGTACCGCACCGCCGACGTCAGGTGAAGAGCCGGATGTCGAGCGCCGTCAGCACACGGTCGATGCGGTTGCCGAAAGTCGTGTTGCCGCCACCCGCAAACAACAGCCCGACGGGCGCGCGCGTGCTGTTCCACTGCCAGATCAGCGAGCCCGAATCGCCGCCCGCGCTGAATTGCGGGTTGCCGACGCCGGTGATCGAGATCTGGTCGCGGAAATGCCCGACCCCTGCCGCACCGTAATTGACGTTGACCGACACCCCGACGGCGGTGACGCGGCCCTGGCGCAGCTGCGTCGTGCGCCCCGACTTGCCGACGATCATGCCCGGCACGGCCGGGACGGGGACGCTGCCCACCCGGAAAAAGGCCGGTGCGCCGCCCGACAGGAACATGAGTTCGCGGCGTACCCGGTCGGGCCACGCCCAGCCAGTCGCGCAGTCGACGAAGTTGACCGCGCCCGCAGCGAAGTTGATCGGCACGAAGCGTTCGAGGATGGCGATCTGATCCGCCGGGCAGCGACCGCCGTCGAACGATCCCGGCTGGCTGATGCAGTCGCCGATCGCGCCCTTGTTGACGTCGGCCAGGACGTGGTTGTTCGACAGCACCATCAGCCGGTTGGTGCGCGGCGCGTGCAGGCCGACCGACAGGCAGCCCAGCGTTCCGGCCGTCACCCGGAAATGCCCGACCGAGATACCGCCCGGCGCGGGGCGCAGCCGCATGCGATGGGCATAGGCGTCGACGATGCCGACCGGAACCTGGATCACCGGCACCGACGACAGCGCGCGGGTTCCGGCGACCGCGCTCATCGCGCCGACGATCTCCTGATGCGCCACCGCCTCGACGGTGAAGACGATCAGCGCCGGATCGCCGGGAACGACATTGGCGCTCATCGCCGCCATGCCGTCGCCGCCGTCCATCGAGCCGAAGCCCACCCCGACGATATTCGACTGGTCGACGTCCTGCACGACGCTGGCGGCGCTGACTGCCGCGGCGGTGCCCGCGAGGCTGTCCTCGACCTCGCGCTTGAGCGCGACGAGGTCGTCGCCGAACTCGGCGTGCACCGCTTCGGTCTCGGCATCGGCGGGCGCGCCGACGGCGGCGGCGGCATAGGGTGCCGCATGTTCCGCATTGTCTTCGGTAAAGCCTGCGGGTGGGGCGTCGAACGCGCCGTCGCCGGTCGGTGAGCTAGCCATGTCAAATCTCCAGCAAGAGGTCGGGCGCGCCGGATGGCGCGCGCTCGGCAGGATATCGATGCAACCGCTACACGCTGCCCCGCCGCGCAACCCGCTGCGGCCGTGGCGTGCCAGTCTCTGGCTCTGCAGGCTATATAGCCTAAAGTGGCGCGAGTCGCAAACTTATTTGGTTTTAAGTGAGTCCGAAACAAACCCTTACATATGGTTCCGGAGGCGTGGCAACGCCGGTGAGCTGGCTGGTCGCCGACGACCGGCGGCTGGCCTACCGCCACCGCCCCGGGCGCGGGCCGCTCGTCGTCTTCCTGCCGGGCTATATGTCCGACATGGCGGGCAGCAAGGCGCTGGCGCTCGACGCTTGGGCGGCGGCGGCGGACCGCGCCTGCGTGCGCTTCGACTACTCGGGCTGCGGGGCGAGCGGCGGGCGGTTCGACGACGGCAGTATCGGGCGCTGGACGGCGGACGCGCTGGCGGTGATCGCCGCAGTCGGGGGCGACGGCCCGGTCGTCCTCGTCGGCTCGTCGATGGGCGGCTGGATCGCGCTCCGCGTCGCGCTGGCGCTGGGTCCGCGTGTCGCCGGGCTGATCGGCATCGCGGCGGCACCCGACTTCACCGACTGGGGCCTAAGCCTCGACGACGCCGACCGCGAAGCGCTGGCGACGCGCGGCTGGATCGAGCGCCCGAGCGCGTACGGCGATGCGCCCTACCGCTACACGCGCGCGCTGCTCGACGACGCGCCGTCGCAGCGCGTGCTTGGCGGCGGCATCGCGGTCGACTGCCCGGTGCGGCTGCTCCACGGCCAGGCCGATGCCGACGTGCCGTGGCGGCTCAGCCTCGACCTCGCCCAGCGCCTGCGTTCAGACGACGTGCAGGTGACACTCGTCAAGGACGGCGACCATCGGTTGTCGCGCCCGCAGGACCTCGCCCTGCTGGCGCGGACGCTCGATTTCTTGTTGGCGGGGGCGCTGACCGAGGACCCGCGATGATCCTGCCCGCCCTGTTGCTCGCCGCCGCCGCGCCTGTCGCGGCCCCCGCCGCAGACATCGACGCCGAGCGCTATGCCCTGTG
This sequence comes from uncultured Sphingomonadaceae bacterium, assembly GCA_964246975.1. Classification (GTDB taxonomy): domain Bacteria; phylum Pseudomonadota; class Alphaproteobacteria; order Sphingomonadales; family Sphingomonadaceae; genus Glacieibacterium. The sequence goes on along the minus strand of CAXTSL010000052.1, from coordinate 10,516 downwards.
CCTTGCCGCCGCCGGCAGTGAGCCCGCCGCGACGATCGCCGAAGCGACCAAATGGCTCGGTGCGGGCGGCGGTGTCCCGGCGCGCCACTGCCTCGCGCTCGCCTATCTCGCCGACCGGCAGTACGCCCCGGCGACCGCCGCGCTCGAAGCCGCCGCGCGCGCCGCCGAAGCCGCGCACGACCCGCATGTCGCCGAGCTTTGGGGGCAGGCGGGCAACGCCGCGCTGCTCGGCGGCAAGGCGCAGGACGCCTATCGCTATTTCAGCACCGGCATCGCCGCCGCGACGCGCGACGCGCAGGGCCGCGCGCAACTGTCGATCGACCGGGCGCGCGCGCTGGTCGAGCTGAACCGCGTTGCCGAGGCGCGCGCCGACCTCGACGCTGCAGTGAAGCTCGACCCCGCCCCGGCGATCGGCTGGCTGCTCCGCGCGACGCTGGCGCGGCGGCAGGGCGACCTCGCCGTCGCCGAGGCCAGCCTGCTCGAAGCGACGCGGCGCACGCCAGTCGACGCGTCCGAATATCCCGACGTGACGCTCGAGGCGGGCAATATCGCCGCCGCGCAGGGCAAGACCGCGCTGGCGCGCGCGGCGTGGACGGCGGCGGCGGCATCGGCCCCCGGCACGCCCGCCGCGATTGCCGCGACGCAGGCGTTGGCGGCCAATCCGGGCTAGGTGCGCGCGCCCGCGACAGTCTACAAGGCGGTGCGGCCAGCGGAGGATCGCCCGATGAAGTACCTGCATACGATGATCCGCGTCAGCGACCTCGACGCGACGCTGCGCTTCTTCGACCTACTCGGCCTCAAGGAATTGCGGCGCACCGAAAGCCCCGCCGGGCGCTTCACCCTGGTCTTCCTCGCCGCCCCCGGCGACGAGGCCGCGCAGGTCGAGCTGACCTACAACTGGGACCCCGAGGCCTATGGCGGCGGGCGCAACTTCGGGCATCTCGCCTATGCGGTCGAGGACATCTACAATGCCTGCGCACGGCTGTGGGCAGGCGGCGTGACGATCAATCGGCCGCCGCGCGATGGGCGTATGGCGTTCGTCCGCACCCCCGACGGCATTTCGGTCGAGCTGCTGCAGGCGGGTGCGGGGCTGCCCCCAGCCGAGCCTTGGGCGTCGATGCCCAACACGGGGGCATGGTGATGCTGAAGATCGTCCAGATCCCGGTGCTCAGCGACAATTACGTCTATCTCGCGCACGACGACGCCAGCGGTGCGACCGCCGTCGTCGACCCCGCCGTCGCCGAGCCGGTGCTCGCGGCGGCGGCGACGCGCGGCTGGACGATCACCGATATCCTCAACACCCACTGGCACCCCGATCACGTCGGCGGCAACCTCGCGATTCAAGCCGCGACGGGCTGCCGGATCACCGGTCCGGCGGGCGAGGCGGCGCGCATCCCCGGCATCGACAGCGCCGTCGTCGAGGGCGACAGCGTCGCGGTCGGGGCGAGCATCGCGCGCGTCGTCGACGTCGGCGGGCATACGGCGGGCCACAACGCCTATTGGTTCGCGGACGACGGCGTCCTGTTCTGCGGCGACACGCTGTTCGCGCTCGGCTGCGGGCGCTTGTTCGAGGGGACGCCGGCGCAGATGCACGCCAGCCTCGCCAGGCTGATGGCACTGCCCGATGCGACGCGCGTCTATTGCGCGCACGAATATACCCAGGCCAACGCGCGCTTCGCGGTGACGGCGGAGCCCGACAACGCGGCGCTGGCAGCGCGGGTGATCGAAATCGACGCGGCGCGCGCGGCGGGCCTGCCGACGGTGCCGTCGACAATCGGCCTCGAACGCGCCACCAATCCGTTCGTCCGGGCGGGGTCGGTTGCCGAATTCGCCGCGCGCCGTGCGGCCAAGGACGGGTTTCGCGCGTAATCGGGGGTTCAGGGCGCGCGGCTCACGCTCGCGTCACCCATCCGGAGACCGACGATGCGCCTGCTCCCCTTGCTGATCCTCGCCGCCACCGCCGTGCCTGCCGTCGCCGCCGTCCCCGACGGTACGGTCAAGGACTGCCTGCTCGCCTCGCGCATCCAGAACCAGCGGATCGTCGACAATCATACCGTGCTGTTCCGCGAGGGGTCGCGCTGGTATCGCAACGACATTCCCGGCGGCTGCCCCGGCATGGACCCCGAGAAATCGCTGCGTGTCGCGGCTCCGAGCGCCAACCTCTGCTCGGGCGATCCGGTGACGGTGTTCGAACGCGTCAGCAATTTCACCTACGGCGCGTGTCCGCTCGGCAAGTTTACCGCGATCCCCAACCCCGGCGCGCCGCCCCGCCCGCGCTGAAGTCTCACGTCGCGTCGAGCGCCGTCGCCAGTGCGATGTCGCGCGCGGTGATGCCGCCCGCGTCGTGCGTCGTCAGGCGGACTTCGACGCGGTTATAGACGTTCGACCATTCGGGGTGGTGGTCGGCCTTTTCGGCGAGTAGCGCGGCGCGCGTCATCCACGCGAACGCCCGGGTGAAATCGGCGAAGCGGTAGGCGCGTTCGAGACCGTCGCCGCGGCGGACCCAACCCGGCAATTCGGTGAGCGCGGCGTCTATCTCGAAATCGCTCAGGCGAGCAGGAAGAGTCATGGCGCAGTCTCCGGCTTGGCAGCGGTGTCGCGCCCGCCTATCCGCCGCCGATGCTCCGAAATCAAACTTTGCCGCCCAGTCTCGCCGACATCGACGCGCTGGCGCAGGCCGCCGTCGAGCGCCTGCCGCGCCTGTTCCGCGACCATCTCGCCAACACCCTGCTGCGCATCGAAGACTTCCCCGACGCCGAGGTCACCGCCGAGATGGGGCTGGAGACGCCGTTCGACATTCTCGGCCTCTACCAGGGCCACCACGTCGGCATGAAGGGCGACGAGCCGACCGCCGCGCTCCCCGACATCATCTTCCTCTACCGCCGCCCGCTCCTCGACGAGTGGGCCGAGACCGGCGAGAGCCTCGAACGTCTCGTCACGCACGTCCTCGTCCACGAGGTCGGCCATCACTTCGGACTGAGCGACGACGACATGGAGCGGATCGAGGGCGCGGCGGACTAGCGCGTCCGGCGGACGTCAGCGCGACGCCGTCTGCGCGGCGCCGGTGACCCGCCAGATCTTGTTGCCGACATCGTCCGCGACGAGCAGCGCACCCTTGCCGTCGACCGCGACGCCGACCGGACGCCCCTGCGCGTCGCCGTCGGCGCTGAGAAAGCCGGTCAGCACGTCGACCGGCAGCCCCGCCGGGCGGCCCTTGGCAAAGGGTACGAAGATCACCTTGTAGCCCGACTGCGGGTTGCGGTTCCACGAACCATGCTGGCCGACGAAGGCGCCGCCGGTGAAACGCGCGGGCAGCAGCTTCGCGGTGTCGCCGAACGCCAGCCCGAGCGACGCGGTGTGTGCGCCGAGCGCATAGTCCGGAGCGATCGCCTTGGCGACGAGGTCGGGGCGCTGCGGCTTGACGCGCGCGTCGACGTGCTGGCCGTAATAGCTGTACGGCCAGCCGTAAAAACCGCCGTCACGAACGCTCGTGATATAGTCTGGCACGAGATCGTTACCCAGTTCGTCGCGCTCGTTGACCGCCGTCCACAGCGCGCCGCTCGCGGGCTCCCACGCCAGGCCGACGGGGTTGCGGATGCCGCTGGCGAAGATGCGGTGCTTGCCCGTCCCCCGGTCGATCTGCCAGATTGCCGCGCGCCCGGTCTCCTCCGCAATGCCGTTCTCGGCGATGTTCGAATTCGATCCGACGCTGGCATAGAGATATTTGCCGTCGCGACTGGCGACGATGTTCTTGGTCCAGTGGTGGTTGCGGCGACCGCCGGGCAGCGCGACGAGCACCGCGCCCTTCGCAGCGATCGACGTCGCGCCGGTCTTATAGGGAAAACGCAGCACCGCGTCGGTCGCCGCGACGTACAGATCGCCGCCGACCAGCGTCATGCCGAACGGCGAGTTGAGCCCGGCGATGAAGATCGTCTTGGTCTCCGCGACGCCGTCGCCGTCGCTGTCGCGGAGCAACATGATGCGGTTCGGGCTGGTGACGCCCGCCCCGGCGCGCTTCATGATCTTGCCCTGGATGAAGCCCTTGATGCCATTGCTGTCGTCGGGCTTGGGCGGCGCATTCGTTTCGGCGACGAGCACGTCGCCATTTGGCAGGGTGTAGAGCCAGCGCGGGTGATTGAGGCCGTCGGCGAAGGCCGCAACCCGCAGGCCGGGCGCGGCGGCAGGCTGAGCGCCCTTCGCCCAGCCTGTCGCCGGCGACACCTTGACGGTCGGCAGCAACGACGATTCGGGCGCGGGGAGCACCGGATTGGGGCCATAGCCGACGGGCACGGCGGCGGCTGCGGCCACCGGCAGCGCGGCAAGGACGGCGAGGGCGGGGGCGGCGATCGAAGTCAGGCGCATCGGTTTACCTTCGGGTGGCGGATCGCTCGGTCAACGCGACGCGTCGCCGGGTCGTTCCGGCGCAGCGTGCGCGCGAATCGCCGCGCGGACATTTTCGGGGTGTTCGAGCGGCAGGAAATGCGAGGCGCGCGCGATGCGCTCGACGCGCGCCTCGGGGCAGACGGCGGCAATCGTCGCGGCATCTTCGGGCGCGACGGTGCTCATGTTGGTTCCGTACAACAGCGCCAAAGGGCCGGTCCACGCGCGCACGCTCGCCGCGGTGCGCGTCGTCACCGCGGCAAAGGTCGCGGCCTCCCACGCGGGCGCGCAGGCGAGTTCGGCCTGTCGGTCCGCCCGGTCGCGCATGCCGCCCGCGACATAGGCGTCGAGCGCCGTGTCGGGCCAGCCGCGAAACACGCCGCGTCCCTGCCAGCTCGCCCGCGCCTCGGCGCGCGATGCGAACACCGCGCGGCGCTTCGCCGCCTGCGCCGCCATCGGATTGGCCATCGTGCCGACGGCGCGCGCCGCGTCGAAGGCGGCGGCCTGTGCGAACGGCACGCACGCCGGCTCGACGAGGATCACCGCCGCCGCGAGACCCGGCACCCGCGCCGCGAGGTCGAGACCGACACTCGCCCCCATCGAATGCCCCGCCAGCAGCCAGTCGCGCGCCGGATAATGCCCCAGCAGGGCTTCGAGGTCGTCCTCATAAATCCGCCATGTCGTCAGCAGTGCCGGATCCGCCGCCAGCGTCGCGCGCCCGTGCCCGCGCGCATCGCTCGCGACGATGTTGAAAGTGTTCGCCAGCGGATCGAGCAGGTCGGCATAGACCTCGGCGCACATCCCTGTGGCGTGCGCGAAATGCAGCCACGGCGCAGCGGGCCCCGCGTCCAGCCATTCGAGGACGCCGTGCCCCGCAACAATACCGCGCTTCATGGCGTTCTCAATTGTCGTCCTCGTCCGACGCGACGGCGGCAGGGGTAAGGTCGCGCGCGATGTCGGGACGGCGCAGGATCGCGTCGATCTTCGCGCCCGCGTCGAAGCTCTCGTCGCGGCGAAAGCGCAGTTCGGGCGTGTATTTGGTCGCGAGCTGGCGCGCCACCTCGCCGCGCAGGTATTTGGCGTGGCTCGCCAGCGTCTTGATCACAGCCTGCTCGTCGGCATCGCCGAGCGGCTTCACGAACGCCGTTGCCTGGCGCAGGTCGGGGGTGACGCGCACCTCGCTGACCGACACGATGGTCCGGGTCAGCAGCTCGTCGCGCAGGTCGCCGCGCAGCAGCACCTGCGCGAGCGCGTGGCGGACCTGCTCGCCGATCCGCAGCAGGCGTACCGAGCGGCCCTTTTCGTCGGGGGTGGCTTTCATCGCTGCCGCTGTGCCGCAAAACGCGCCGCACGGCAAAGGCCCAGGCGATCGCAGCGCGGCGCTAGGCGTCGGGCTTTTGTTCCGCGAGCACGCCGAAGGCCGCTTGGACGAGGCCGGGGCCGGGTTTCAGCGCCGATTCGGGCACCGGATTCGCCGCCGCCCAGTCGAGCGCGTCGATGAGCAGCAGCGAGCCGCGCTTTTCGAGGTCGCGGTCGACCGCCAGCACCGCCAGCGACGTGCGCCCCGACATCGGTACCATGCGAATCGTCTCGGCGGTCGGCGTCGCGCAATACACGGCGGGTGAAGTGACGAGATATTCGCGGCACACCGTCGGACGCTCGAGGTGGATCGAGCAGGATTCGGCTTCGAGGAACGGGCAGGCGACCCCGACGCGCATGTATTGCAAAGCAAAGGCGCGGATCGCGTCGCGGTCGAGCGGTTCGAGCTTTGCGGAATCGGTATCGACGCCCGCCGCAGCGAGCCGCGCCTGCCCCGCTGAAAACCTCGCGCGGATGGCACCCTGGCGCGGCTCGGGCATCGCGTCGACGAGCCGCGCGAGCGCGCGCGCTTCCGACGGCGACACCGGCACCGACTGGCGGCAACACGCCCCGCACCCTGCGCGGCACGAGATCGTCTCGCCTGCCCGCGCCACCCTGGCCTCGGCGATCTCGACGACAGCATTGGCGACGCCGTGGAAAATCGGCAGGATCTCGGTCAGCGCCGTGGGACCCGACGGCACCGTCACCTCGATGTTGAGCGTGTGCGCCGCGATGCGCAGCGCGATGCTGCCCGTCGTCGTCGGCACCCCAACCTCGTCCGAGGCGATCGTTTGCCAGCGTGGCGGCGGGGTCGTTTCGGGCGTCGTCATGCCGACGGTTCTGCCGCAATCGCGGGGCCGGGCATAGCCCCGAGACCTTGCGCGGCGGCGCGCGCCGCCGCGACGAGCGCGAACGCCGCCGCGAGTTGCTCGGCAAGCCGCGCGAACACCGCCTCGATCAGCTCCGGGCCGGAGCGCGACGGCGGTGGCGCAAGGTGGGCGGCCGCCCAATCGAGTGCATCGACGAGCAGCACCGAACCATGACCTTCGAGCGCGCGGTCGACGGCGAGCACCGCCAGCGAGACATGCCCCGACAAAGGCACGCTGCGCACACCCCCGAGGCTTGCGGCGCCGCAGCGCAGCGCCGGGGTGGTCACCAGATATTCGCGGCACGCGGCGGGGCGCACGCGGTGGATCGAGCACGACTCGGCTTCGAGGAACGGGCAGGCGACGCCCTGTGTCCGATAGGCGGCCCCGAATGCGTCCGCCGCTTCGGGACTTTGCGACGCTGCATCGGTGGCGGTCTCGACGCCCGCCTGCGCGAGCCGCGCAGCGGCATGGCGGAAGCGGTCGCGGATTGCCGCCCGACGCTCGCTGGGCATCGCCGCGACGAGCAGCGCCAGCCCGCGTGCCTCCGACGGCGCGATGGGTACTGCCTGGCGACAGCACGCGCCGCATGCCGCGCCGCAGCTGATCCGCCGTCCGTCGGCGATTTCACGCGCCTCGGCGAGTTCGACGAGGCCGTCCGACAGGCCATGGAAAACGGGCAGCAGTGCGTCGAGCGTCACCGGCCCGGCGGGCACGGTGATTTCGAGGTGGCAGGTGTCCTGCCCGATCCGCAGCGCCAGCTGCCCGGTCACCAGCGCTTCGTCGCCCGTCCCGGGCGCGACGAGCCGCAGCGGGCGCACCCCCTCGGGCGGCACGAGCGGTTCGGGAACGGCGGCGCGTCTCACGCCGCGAACCTAGCCCCCGCCACAGGGCACGCCAATCCGTTGCCGTTACGAAACCGGCGGCTGGCGCCGATAGCTCAGCGCTTCGGCGATGTGCAGGCGCGTCACGGCGGCGCTGCCCGCAAGGTCGGCGAGCGTCCGCGCCACCCGGAGCACGCGGTGATAGCCGCGCGCCGACAGCCGCAACGCCTGCGTCGCCTGCGTCAGCAGCCGCCCGCCGGGCTCGTCGGGGGTGGCCACCTCGGCGAGCAGCTTGCCATCGGCCTCAGCGTTCGAGCGCACGCCGTGGGCCGTATAGCGCGCGGTCTGGAGCGCCCGCGCCGCCGCGACGCGCGCCGCCACCGCAGCGCTGGTCTCGGCGGGCGGCGGCAGGCTGAGGTCCGCCGCGCTGACCGCCGCGACGTCGATATGGAGGTCGATGCGGTCGAGCAGCGGCCCCGAGACCCGCGCCTGATAATCCGCAGCGCACTTCGGCGCGCGCGAACACGCCATCGCTGCGTCGCCCAAATGTCCGCAACGGCACGGATTCATCGCGGCGATCAGCTGGACGCGCGCCGGATAGGTAACGTGCGCGGCGGCGCGCGCGACCATCACCTGCCCGGTTTCCAAGGGCTGGCGCAGCGAATCGAGGACACCGCGCGGAAACTCGGGCAGCTCGTCGAGGAACAAGACGCCCAGGTGCGCGAGGCTGACCTCGCCGGGCCGCGCACGCGCGCCGCCGCCGACGAGCGCGGGCATCGACGCCGAGTGATGGGGGCTGCGAAATGGCCGCGCGCGCAGCAGCCGCCCGCCCTCCAGCTCGCCCGCCATCGATGCGACCATCGACACTTCGAGCGCCTCCGACGGCGTCAGCGGCGGCAGGATGCCCGGGAGTGCTGCGGCGAGCAGCGACTTGCCCGACCCCGGCGGGCCGCTCATCAGCAAATTATGTCCCCCGGCGGCGGCGATCTCGAGCGCGCGCTTGGCCGTCTCCTGGCCCTTGATCTCCGACAGGTCGGGGCCGCCGAAGTGCGCCTCCGCCATGCTGCGGACGGGGGCGGCGAGAAGCTGCGTGCCCTTCAGGTGGTTGATCAGCGCCAGCAGGTCGGGCGCGGCGAGGACCTCGATCTCGCCCGCCCACGCCGCCTCGCCGCCCTGGCTGGCCGGGCAGATCAGCCCGAGGTCGCGCCCGCTCGCATGGAGCGCCGCAAGCAGCACGCCGGGCACGCTCGCCAGCCGTCCGTCGAGGCCAAGTTCGCCGACCGCGATATAGCCCGACAGCGTCTCGCTATCGACCATGCCCATCGCGGCGAGCAGCCCGAGCGCAATCGGCAGGTCATAGTGCGACCCCTCCTTGGGCAGGTCGGCAGGGGATAAATTGACCGTGATGCGGCGCGGCGGCAGCGCGAGGCCAATGGCGTCGAGCGTCGCCTGGACGCGCTCGCGGCTTTCCTTGACCGCCTTGTCGGGCAGTCCGACGATGTTGAACATCGCGCTGTGCCCGGCGATCTGGACCTGCACGTCGACACTGCGCGCCTCGAGCCCCAGGAACGCGACGGTTCCGACGTGCGCGACCATGTTGCCCCCGAAAATACTCGCCCCGCCGCGACCTTAGCCGGGTGCTGCGCGACTGCAAACGCCCGCCGCATTTGTGACAAACGCCGCCCCTAAGCGCCCCGGCGTGCGTCGTCCCAATTTCCTCCAGCTGCTGATCCGCAGCGAGCCGGTGCGCGTCGCGCAGCTCGGCATCGGCTTCATGCTGATGCTCGTCGGGCCGGTCGTCGGCTTCACCGTGCCGATCCCGTTTCCGGTCGGGCTGATCCTGTTCGGCGCGGGATTGGCACTGGTGCTGCGCAATTCGGGCTGGGCGCGGCGGCGCTATGTGCGCTGGAAGCGCCGCTATCCGCGCGCCGGCAAGATCACCGAATTCGGGCTGCAGCGCCATCGCCGCTGGGGCGACTGGTTCCGCCCGCGCGCCTGACGCGTCAGGCGCGGAACGCGGGTTCGAGGCCGAGCGCCGCCGCGAGCGCCTTCAGCCGCCGCGCCACCGCCTCGCCGTACAGCGCGGCGTGGCCGGGCGCGAGCGTCAACACGAGGTCGCCGCCGTCGCGGAACAGGCGGCTCGCCGCCAGCGGCGCGGCGGTACCGCCGGTCAGCCGCTGGCCGAGGCGCAGCGCCAGCCCCCACGCCCGCGCCCGCGCCAGTGCGGCGGGGTCGGCGAGGCGCGCCAGCACCGCCACCGACGGCGACGCGAAATCGCCGCCGAAACAGGCGTAGAGCGCCGTCGCGAGCTGCGCGCGCGCCGCCGCGTCGATCGCCACCCAATTGCCGTGCAGCGCGAAATCGAGGCCGCGTTCGGCGCGGAAGTCGGGATGCGCGCGCCACGCCACGTCGCTGAGCAGGCACGTCGCCAGCCGGATACGCGCGTCGCCCGGCGCGTCGCCGCCACCGCCGCGGAACAGCGTGTCCATCCACTCGAACAACAGGTCCCCGTGCTCGGGGAACCGCCCCTGTCGCTCGCCCTCCGCGCGCGCCGCGGCGAGCAGCGGATCGACGCGCTGCAGCGCCGGCGCGAGCTGGGCATAGAGCAGCCCCTCGCGCAGGCCATAGGCGCTGGCGATGACGCCCGAGCTGCCGAGCCGCCGCACCACGGCGTTGAGCAGCATCGCTGCACCCGGCAATGACGGCGCGCGCGACGACGAGATCGACGGCACCGCCTTGAGCATCTTCGGCCCGATCTGCGCCAGCGTCCGCACCAGCCGCGCGGGCACGCTCGCAGCCATGCAATATTGATGGACGACGGGGAGCGGATAGTCGGTGAGGTGGATGTGGAGCTGCGCCAGCGCGCGCCACGACCCGCCGACGGTATAGAAGGGCTTGCCTTTGCCCTGCGCCGCCCAGCCGACCTGATCGAGCGCCTGCGCAATGAAGCGTCCGAGCGCGCGCGGGTTGCGCTTCCGCACCGCGTCGAGGCGCAGTGCGCCGATCGGCAGCGAGATGCGTTCGTGCGCCTCGCCGCCATGGACGCGGATGAGTTCGAGGCTGCCGCCGCCGAGATCGCCGACCACC
>CAXTSL010000051.1:0-21201 GCA_964246975.1 uncultured Sphingomonadaceae bacterium | reverse complement strand
CGACTATGCGAGCGAGGCCGACATGGTGATGAAGTTCCGCGTCTCGATGGCGCTGCAGCCGCTCGCCACCGCGCTGTTCGCCAATTCGCCGTTCACCGAAGGCAGGCCCAACGGGTTCAAGAGCTTCCGCAGCCATATCTGGACCGACACCGACCCGCACCGTACCGGCACGCTGCCCTTCGTCTTCGAGGACGGCTTTGGCTTCGAGCGCTATGCCGATTATGCCCTCGATGTGCCGATGTACTTCGTCTACCGCGACGGGCGCTACATCGACGCGGCGGGGCTGAGCTTTCGCGACTTCCTCGCGGGCAGGCTCGACGTGCTGCCTGGCGAATTGCCGCGCCCCGGCGACTGGGTCGACCATCTGTCGACGGCGTTCCCCGAGGTGCGGATGAAGTCGTACCTCGAGATGCGCGGTGCCGACGGCGGGCGCTGGGACCGCATCTGCGCGCTCCCTGCGCTATGGGTCGGGCTGCTCTACGATGCGACGGCGCTGGGGGCCGCTTGGGACCTGTGCAAGCACTGGACCCACGCCGACCACGACCGGCTGCGCGCCGAAGTGCCGCGCCTCGCCCTCGCCGCCGCCAGCCCGGGCGGCGGCACGTTGCAGGATCTGGCGAAGCAGGTGCTCGCCATCGCCGACGCGGGCCTCGCGCGCCGCGCCCGCCTCAATGGCGCGGGCGACAGCGAGCAGGGCTTCCTGGGTCCGCTCCACGAGATCGCCGCGAGCGGGCAGACCAACGCCGACCTGATGCTCGCGGCCTATGCCGGGGCGTGGGGCGAGGACGTGGCGGCCGTGTATGCGGCGGAAAGCTATTGAGTTAGGATGCGGGCATGAACGAGCATGTCGCCCTCAAGGTGCCGGACTTTGGCTACGACACCGACTATCATGCATGGTCGTTGGCGCAGGCCGCCATGCTGCGCAGCGGGCGGCTACGCGACATTGACATTCAAAACATCGCCGAGGAGATCGAAAGCTTGGGCAGATCCGACCGCCGGAGTCTCGAAAGCCAGATGATCCGGCTCGTCGAACATCTGCTGAAGCTACAGTTCGCGACCGACGGGGATCCCAAGCCAGGCTGGCGCAAGACCGTCCGCGATGCGCGCCGCCAGATCGCCGTGATTCTCGACGACAGTCCCAGCCTGCGACGGCAGCGCCAGTTCTTTTATCTCTCCGGTTGGCCGCACGCCGTCACTGACGCGGCGGAAGCGCTTGCGGCGTACGGCGACGCGGCCGGGTCCGCGCGGCTAGATGCGCTTAGTGTCGGCGATGCGCCCTTTTCACTCGATCAGGCGCTCGATTCCGGATGGTATCCGGCGAACGCGTAACACGCCGCTCGGCCTAAACCTCAGTGCACGCGCCCCAGGTCGGCGATCGCCGCGTCGGTGAGCCGCGCCTGCACCGCCGCATCGCCCTGCGCGAGCAGCAGGTCACGCGCCTGCGTCGTCGCCATGTCGACTGCGCGCGCGCGCAGCGACGCTTCGGCGGTGCGCTGCGCTGCCGCGATCCGGTCTTCGGCCCCTTTGGTACGACGGGCGATCAGCGCGTCGAGGTCGCGTGCGCCCGCTGCGGCGATCTCGCGCGCGTTGCGGTGTGCCTGATCGACGATGCCCTGCGCCTCGGCGGCCGAACCCGACAGCCGGGCCTGGGCGGCGGTGAGCAGGGCCTCGGCCTCGGCCCGGAGCCGCGCCGCGTCGTCGAGGTCGGCCTTGATCTTGCTGCCGCGCGCGTCGAGCGCCGCCGCCGCGCTCTTCTGGACCTTGAGATAGAGCAGCAGCGCGACGAACAGCACGAAGCCGATCGCGACCCAGAATTCGGGGTCGCGGTAGAACGGCCCCGCCTCGCTGGCGTGCTCGACCTGCCGGACCTCGGCGTTGGTCGCCGCGACGCCGGTGCCGGGGCCGGTGTTGCCCGCCGTGTCGCCGGGCGGGTCCTGCTGGACGACAGCGCCGTTGTGGGGGCCGCTCATGCCGTCGCTCCCGCAGGCGCACGCGTCAGCCGCGCGACGAGATCGCGCGCGACGTCCGCCGCCACCGCCTTGAGATCGTCCTCGGTCGCCGCGCGCGACGCCGCGAGCGCGGCTTCGGCCTCGTCGCCGCGCGCCTTGAGCGACTTGCCAAGCTCGGCGAGGCGCGCGGCGGACGCCGCACGTGCGGCATCGGTCGCGGTCGCCAACTCGGCGCGCGCCTTGGCGTGCGCCTCGGCGAGTGCGGCGGTATGGCCCGCGACGCGCGCCTTCTCCTCGGCCCGCGCGGCTTCGGCAGCGGCGAGGTCGTCACCCTGCTGCTTGGCGCGCGCCCCCGCCATGCCGATCAGTCGCGGCGTCGCGACGAAGCGCACCACCGCGAACAGGATCAGGAAAGCGATCAGCAGCCAGAAGATCTGCGCGCTGAAGGTTGAGGTATCGAGTTGCGGCACGACGCTGGCGTCCTTCTAAAGCGTCTTAGCCGAACAGAATGAGCAGCGCGATCAGCAGGCCGAACAGGCCCGTCGCCTCGGTCAGCGCGAAGCCGAGCAGCAGGTTGGTGCGCTGGCTGGCGGCGGCGGCGGGATTGCGCAGCGCGGCCGACAAATAGCTGCCGAAGATGTTGCCGATGCCGATGCCGGCCCCGAGGAGCGCGGCGCAAGCCAGCCCCGCGCCGATGTACTTCGCTGCCTGTGCGTCCATGTCGTTGTCCTTCTTCGCTTTTCGGTTGGCTTAGTGGTGGGCGTGGAGCGCGTCGTTGAGATAGACGCAGACCAGCACGGTGAATACATACGCCTGCAGCACCGCGACGAGCGCCTCGAGCGCGGTCATCGCGACGACGACGAGCAGCGGGATCGCGCCGAAGATGCCGAGCGTCACGACGAAGCCCGCGAGCACCTTGAGCAGCACGTGCCCCGCCATCATGTTGGCGAACAGACGGACGCTGAGCGAAATCGGGCGGATGAAATAGCTGACGATCTCGATCGGCGTCAGGATCAGATACATCACCGCCGGCACGCCCGTCGGCGCGAACATCCGCAGGAAGCCCAGGCCCTGGTTGGCGATACCGATCAGCGTGATCCCGACGAAGGCGATCAACGCCATCGCGAAGGTCACCGCGATATGGCTGGTGACGGTGAAGCTGTAGGGCAGCAGCCCCGCGAGGTTGGCGAAGAGGATGAATAGGAAGGTCGTGAAGACCAGCGGGAAATACTTGCGCGCCTCCGGCCCCGCCGAACTGACGATGGTCTCTTCGACGACCTCGTAAAGCATTTCGACCGCTGACTGGGCGCGGCCCGGCACCAGCGCGGGCTTGCGCAGCCCCGCCCAGATGAGCAGCGACGCGAGACCCGTGACGATCAGCATCCACGCGCTCGAATTGGTGAACGACAGATCGATCCCCGCCACCTCGATGGGGATGGTCTTGGTGATGACGAATTGATGGAGCGGATCGGCCATTACGACTTGCTATCCAGTTGGTCAGGCCGAGCCTTGTCTGCGGCTTCTGCCGCATCCCACTTCTGGCCGTATTCGTCCGCCGACCGGAAGACGTTCCGCAGGCCTGCGGCAAAGCCGATCAGCAACCCGACGATCATCAGCCACGGCGCGGTGCCGAGCCAGCGGTCGAGGGCATAGCCGCCGCCGGTGCCGATGCAGACGCCGACGACGAGTTCGATTCCGATGCGAAAGCCGATGCCCATCGCGGTGCCCGCCGTCCGCGACGCCTCGGCGCGCACGACCTCGGCATCGCGCGCGGCGCGCGCCTTGGCGAGGCTGGCGTCGAGCGCGGCCTCGTCGATGGGCAGGGAGTCGGGCAAGAAAGCTTCCGGCTGCATAAGGAAACGCCGCGCCGGTGGCCCCGCGCGACGACGCGGGCCTGTTAGCCAATGCCCCCGCGCACTGTCAAGGCGAGCGGGCGGACGATGCGGCGAGGGGGTGGTGCGCCCGGAGGGAATCGAACCCCCGACCTTGGCTTTAGGAAAGCCCTGCTCTATCCTGCTGAGCTACGGACGCGTGCGGCGTGGATAGCCGCCGTGCGCGCCGCCGCCAAGTCCGCCACCCGCTATTTCTGCCGCGCGATGAAGCCGCGGATGTCTGCCGACAGCTTGGTCAGGTCGCTGTCGTGGACGTACATCATGTGACCCGACTGGTAGTAATGGAACTCGACGCGGCCCGCCGGGAAGCCGGGGCGGTTGAGCGAATACTCGGCGGCGTAGAACGGCGTCGCGAAGTCGTAATAGCCCTGGCCGACGAAGATCTTCATGGCGGCGTTCTCGCGCAGTGCGCGGCTGAGATAGGGTGCGACGTTGAGGTAGGCCGCCCGGTCGCCGCCGCCGCCGCGCCCGTCGTCGAGCTTCCAGTCCCAGCCGCGCACCCCGCCGATGGTGACATAGTCGCGGTCCATCTTCAGGCCGAGGTCGCCGCGCACATAGGCGTTCAGCGCGGCGGTATACGCGCCGTCGATGCCGTAGAAGCTCGGGTCGTTGTCGGGATCTTCGCCCGCCTTGTCATAGTCGACGCCGATGTAGCGCGTGTCGAGACGCCCGATGCTCAACCCCCGGTCGCGCAGCAGTTCCTTGTAGAAGCGGCCCGGCGAGACGCGCAAATTGGCGTTCTCGAGGAAGGTCTCGCTGAGGCCCATCAGCGCCGCCATCTCGCGGCGGATCGCGTCGTGCTCGGCCTGCCCCAGCGCGTTGCCCTTGAGCAGCGCCGTGATGTACGGTCCCGTCGCGAAGGCGCGCGCGGCGGCGACGTGCGCCTCGACCGTCGCGGGCGGGTTGGCGAGGTGCTTGTGATACCACGCCGTCGCCGCCATCGACGGCAGCGTCAGCGCGAACTGCATCTCGTTGCCCTGCGTCTCGGAGGTCGCGCCGAAGTCGAGGACGGTCGAGATCAGGATGACGCCGTTGAGCGCCACGTCGTTGTACGTTCCCTCCAGCTCGTTGGTCACCGCCGCCGAGCGCGTCGTGCCATAACTCTCGCCGCCGAGAAACTTCGGGCTGTTCCAGCGCCCGTTGGCGTTGAGCCACTGGCGGATGAACTGCGCCACCGACTTCGCGTCCGCCGTGATGCCCCAATAGGATTTCGCCTCGGTCTTGCCGAGCGCCTTCGAGAAGCCCGTGCCGACGGGGTCGATGAAGACGATGTCGGTCGCATCGAGCAGCGAGTCGGGGTTGTCGACGATCGGATAGGGTGCCGCGCCGTCGTCCTTGGCATCGGGGATGCGGACGCGCTTGGGGCCGAACGCCCCCATGTGGAGCCACAGCGACCCCGAGCCCGGACCGCCGTTGAACAGGAAAGTGATCGGGCGGCGCGGGTCGGGCGGGCCGTCCTTGACATAGGCGGTTGAGAAGATCGCGGCGGCGGGCTTGTCGTCCTTGTCCTTGAGATAGGTCTCGCCGGTCGTCGCGGTATAGGCGACCGCGACGCCGCCGAAGACGCCCCGGTGGTGCGTCACCGAGACGATCGGCGGCGGGATCGCGGCATCGGATTTGTCGCCCCGGTCGCCGCGCTCGGCCTTGCTGTCGGGCCCGCGCGCCTCCTGCGCGTGCAACGGGTGCAGCGCCGTGCCGAGCACGAGGGGGGCGAGGAGCAGGGCGGCGAGGGGTCTCATGCGGGTCGTCCTTCTTGAGCGTCGGGTTCACGCGTCGAGCTTGACGCGCGGGCGAAATGGCAAAGGGTGCGCGGCGATGCCGTCGGCGGCGAGGCTCGCGGCTTCGGCACGCGTCGCCTCGCCCCAGATCGGGCGTTCGGTCGCCGCGCCGGCGTCGATGGCACGCGCCTCGGCGGCGAAGTTCGCGCCGACATAGTCGCTGGTCGCCTCGACATGCGCCTGGAGTTTCGCCAGCGTCGCCAGCGCGGCCTTGACGTCGGCCGCGGGCGGCAGGTTCGCGGGAAGCGCGGCGCGGTTCGACTTGGCCGGCACGGCGGGGGCCATCGCGGCCTTGGTCACGTCGGTGTCGTCGCAGAGCGGGCACGCCAGCAGGCCGCGCGCCGCCTGCGCGTCATGGTCGGCCCCCGAACCGAACCACGCCTCGAAGACATGGCCGCCGCCGCAGCGCAGGTCGAAAACGATCATCGCGGTGCCGGGCCGACGAAGGCGCGCGCGTTGGCAAGGCCGGGGATGCGCGCGCGTGCCTCTGCGACCGCATCGAGATCGAGGTCGACCGTCGCCGCACCGCTCGCGTCGCCCATGTCGAGCAGAATTTGCCCCCACGGATCGACGACGAGCGAATGGCCAAAAGTGGCGCGCCCGTCGGCATGCACGCCGGTCTGCGCGGCGGCGACGACGAAGCACCCCGTCTCGATGGCGCGGGCGCGCAGCAGGACGTGCCAGTGCGCCGCGCCGGTGGGCCGCGTGAATGCCGCAGGGACCGCCAGCAGCGCCGCGCCCGCCGCCGTCAGCGCGGCATACAGCGCGGCGAAGCGCACATCGTAGCAGACGCTCAGGCCCACCAGTCCCCACGGCGTCGCCGCGACGGTGGCGTGTCCGCCGGCCGCATAGCCCGACGATTCGCGGTAACGCTCGCCGCCGGGCAGATCGACGTCGAACAGATGAATCTTGTCATAGCGCGCGACGACCGCACCCGCGGCGTCGATGAGCAGCGCGCGGTTGACCGGGAGCGCCGCGTGCGGATCGGGCAGCAGGGCCAGCGAGCCGAGCTGGACCCAGACGCCATGCGCCCGCGCCGCCTCGCACACGGTCGCGAGCACGACATCGGCCTCCTCGGTGACGATCCGCGCCCGCGCGCGCGCCCGGTCGCGGTCGAGCAGGCCGCTCATCTCGGGGGTGAAGACGATCTCCGCGCCGTCGCCCGCCAGCCTGGCGATCCCCGCGACGAGGTCGCGCGCGTTGGCGGCGGGGTCGAGGCCCGTCGTCGTCTGCAGCAGGCCGATCCGCAGGTGCGTCACGCGGTCAGCAGCGCGTCCAGCTCGCCGCTCGCGTCGAGGCGCGCGAGATCGTCGCTGCCGCCGACATGCCGCGCGCCGATGAAGATCTGCGGCACCGTCGCGGCCCCCGGCGCGCGCGCCAGCATTTCGGCGCGCCGCGCGCCGCCCATGCTGATGTCGTGCTCCTCGAACGCCGCGCCGCGCGCCTTGAGCAACGCCTTGGCGCGGGTGCAGTAGGGACAGAAGAACTTGGTGTAGATATCGATCTTGGGCACGGGCAGGCCTTTCGGTTTCAAGCGTCGCGCAATACCCGCGCCCACGTCAAGACATGGACCGATTTCGCGCCGCTTCGCAGCAGCACGCGCGCGCACGCCTGTGCCGTCGCGCCGGTGGTCATCACGTCGTCGATCAGCACGATGCGGCGACCCGCGACGAGGGCGGGGACGCGGACGCGAAAGGCGGCGCGGACGTTCGCGGCGCGCTGGCGCCGGCCGAGCCCCCGGCTGAGCCGCGTCCGCCGCACGCGCAGCAGCCCGTCGACGAGCAGCGGCGTGCCCGTCCGCCGCGCCACCGCGCGCGCCAGCAGTGCCGCCTGGTTGAAGCCGCGCGACCACAGCCGCCAGCGGTGCAGCGGCACCGGCACGAGCAGCGCATCGGCACCGAGCCATCCGGCCCCGACGCGCGCGAGGTGCGGGGCCATCAAGCGGGCAAGATGCTGGCGGTCGCCGTGCTTGAAGCCGAGCAGCACGTGGCGCGCCGCGCCGTCGTAGGCCAGCGCGGCGCGCGCGGCGGTGTAGCGCGGGGCCTCGAGCAAGCACGCCCCGCAGCGCGCCGAGTCGCCGGGATCGTGCGCGAACGGCGTCCCGCAGCAACCGCACTGCGGCGCGGTGATGAAGCGCAGCCCCGCCCAGCAGGGCGCGCAGAACTGCCCGTCGCCGCGCACGACGACGCGGCACGCCGGGCAGCGCGGCGGCAGCAGCAGGTCGACCGCCGCCATGCCGACGGAGCGCAACCGGCGGAGCGCCGCCCTCATCCGAGCAGCCAGCGCCACAGCGGCGGCAGCGCGAGCACCGCCACGAGCCCCGCCAGCACCATCGTCACCGATGACCACGCCGCCGCGCGCGCGTCGCGCCGCGTCAGCCAGTCGGTCCCGACGAGATGCGCGGCCTGCCCCATCGCGATGCCCGACGCCGCGCTGCCCCGCACGGCCACGAGCCGCAGCAGCGGCGGCACCAGCACCGCGCCGACGACCCCGGTCAGCACCGCGAGCGCCGCCGCCAGCGGCACCGGCCCCCCGGTGCGCGTCGCGACGGCGACCGCGAACGGCGTCGTCAGCGTCTTGGTGGCGAGGCCCGCCGTCAGCAGCGGCGCGAGGCCGAAGGCGCGCGCCAGCCCGACGGCGCTCGCCACCCCGACGGCGGTCCCGCCGAGCACCGCGACGAACAGCGGCCCCGGCTGCGCGGCGATCAGCGCGCGCTGGCGGTGCACGACCGCGCCGAGCGCGACGATCGCCGAGCCGAGCAGCCACACCAGCGGCTGCGCCAGCGTCTCGAACCGCGCTACCGGCACCCCTCCGACACGCAACGCCAGCGCGATGCCGAGCGCGGCAATCAGCACCGGGCTCGCCCACGGCGGGTTGCCGAGGCTCCCCGCGATGCGCCGCGCGACGACGAACGCGGCAACAACGCCGACGCAGGTCAGCGCGGACCACAGCGCGCTCAACCTTTGCCTCCCGACAGGCGGAACAGCCCGGCCGCCGCGAGCGCGGTCGACCCCGTGCTCAGCACCAGCACCAGCACCGCCCGCCCCCACATGGGCGCGAGCGCCGCGCCGAACGCCGCCAGTCCGACGAGCGCGGGAACGATCATCGCGCCGATCAGCCCGGTGAGCAGGTCAGCGGCGCGCAGGCTCCACCCGGCACGCCCCGTCGCCAGCAGCAGCAGGTACGCCCCCATGCCGAGCACCGGCCCCGGCACAGCGCCGCCACCGCGCGCCGCGACCCAGCCCCCCGCCGCCGCCAGCGCGAGGATCAGCGCCAGCCCTGCCAGCATCGCGCCGGGCGCACGCCAGGCGTCGCGATGCGCGGTCCGTGCGCGCCAGACCGCGTGCCATCCCCCGCGCCATCCCCCGTGCCATCCCCTTGTCCGCACGCGCAAAACCCCTTCCGCCCCCGCGCCCGCCCCGCTAGACGTGATGCCGGGAGGCCGACGCCTGCGGCCGCTCGCGAGGGTCCCCCGATGCCTTATTACGCCATTCATTGCATCGACAAACCCGACTCGGCCGACCTGCGCGCCGCGACGCGCGCGGCGCACCTGCCCCACGTCGCGGCGCTCGGCGACGCCCTGCTCGTCGCGGGGCCGCTGCTCAAGGACGACGGGCGCGCGATGGGGACGCTGCTGATCGCCGACTTCGACGACCGCGACGCCGCCGTCGCCTATGCCGCCGCCGACCCCTATCACCTCGCCGGCCTGTTCGCCTCGCGCTCGATCACCGCGTGGCACAAGGTGTTTCCGGCGTAGGCCGTCGATCCGACTGCCAGCCAGTTTGACAACCGAGCCCGCCAGCGCTTGCCCGACAGGCAGCCGATGACGGGGGAATCGCCTTGACCGACACCGCCGCTGCGCCTGGCTGGCGGCGCGCGCTCCTGGCCATCGCCATCGTCGCGCTCGCCGCGCTGCAGCTTCACGCCTTCGGGCCGGGCAGCGTCACGCCCGATACCGTCGTGCAGTGGGGGCAGGCGCTGAGCGGGCACTACGACGACTGGCATCCGCCCGCGACCGCGTGGCTGTGGCGACAGCTCATGCCGCTCGGACGCGGCACGTGGCCGGTGCTGGCGCTGCAGGCGGCGCTCTACTGGGGTGGCGTGCTGCTGCTCGCCCGAGCGCTCGACCGTCGCGGGCGGGGGTGGACGGCGGCGGCGGTGGTCGGCATCGCCGCCCTGCCGATTCCGTTCGGACAGGGCGGCGCGATCCTCAAGGACCCGCTGCTCACCGCGCTGTGCCTGATGGCGGTCGCGCTCGCCTTCGCCGCCGGGCCGGGACGTCACGGGCTCGTCGCGCGCGTCGCGGCCATGACGCTATTGGTGTTCGCCGCCGCAACGCGCTTCAACGCCGTGTTCGCCTGCCTGCCGTTGCTGATCCTGCTGCTGCCGCGACGCTGGACAGCGACCCTGCCCCGGACCGTCGGCACCACCGGTCTGACAATGGTCGTCCTCGTCGCCGGCAACCGGCTGATCGACGAGACGTTGCTGCACCCGCACCATTCGCAGCCGCTCGTCTCGCTGGTCAATTTCGATCTCGCAGGCATCGCCGCGCACGGCGGGCCGAGCGGCTATCCGGGGCTCGACCGCGCCGCCGCGCAGGCGATGGCGGCGCGCTGCTATCGGCCCGCGATGTTCAACCAGCCGAACGACCCCGATTGCAACGCCGTCGAGGATGCGATGTTCGCCGCTGTCGGGCAGCGCGGCGACAGCCTTGCGTCGGTCTGGCTCGACACCATCGCCGCCGACCCGCTGGCCTATGCACGGCACCGGCTGGCGCACCTCAACCGCAACTGGCGCTGGGCGGTCGCGACGGTGCCGGGCGACGCGGTCTATGCGATGAGCGCGCCGAATCCGTGGGGGCTGGGGTTCGCGTGGAACGCGACGACGCGCGCCGTGCTGGCGGGCGCGCGGGTCATGGCCGACACGCCGCTCGGGCGCCCCGCGACGTGGCTCGCGGTCGCTCTGGGGCTGTTGTGCGTCGCGCCAGCGCTGCCGTCGCGGCGGATCGTCACCGCGCTTGCGGCGTCGGCGCTGCTGTATGGCGGGGCCTATGCGGTGGTCAGCGTCGCCGCCGACCTGCGCTACAACGTCTGGACGATGATGGCGGCGATGCTCGCGCTGGCGCTCGCGGCGGGCGAGTGGCGGACGGCGCGGGTGGCGCGTTGGCGCACCGCGATCGCCGTGCTGCTGCCGCTGGGCGCGATTGGCGTCGAGTTCGCGACCTTCAGCTGGGGTCGCTGACCCTGCCCCCGCAGACCGGCGCTCGTACCCCCGTCGTCGCGGGCCAGCTCGTCGGCAGGCGCGCAAGGACGCGCACCGCCAGCCACGCGAAGGCCTGCGCCTCGAGTTCGTCGCCGTGCCAGCCGACCGCCTCGACGGCCTCGGTGACGATACCCGTTCGCTCGGCGATCATCCGCATCAGCGTCGCGTTGTGGCGGCCGCCGCCGGTGACGAGCAGGCGGCGCGGGCGTTCGGGGACGTGCGCCAGCGCCAGCGCCACCGTCGCGGCGGTGAACGCGGTCAGTGTCGCCGCCCCATCGGCAAGGCTCAGCCCGCGCGCCGCGTTGCCAGAGAAATCGGCGCGGTCGAGCGATTTGGGCGGCGCAAGGTCGAACCACGGGTTGTCGAGCAGCGTGGCGAGGACGTCGGGGTGGACACTGCCCGCCGCCGCCAGCGCGCCGCCCGCGTCGTGGCTCAGCCCGCCGACGCCGCGCACCCAGTCGTCGATGGGGGCGTTCGCCGGGCCGGTGTCGAAGCTGCCCCACGCGTCGCTCCCGTCCTCGTCGCTGGCGAACCACGTCAGATTGCCGACGCCGCCGAGGTTGAGGATGCCGAGCGGACGTTCAAGTCCGCGCGCCAGCGCGCGGTGATAGCCCGGCGCCAGCGGCGCGCCCTGGCCTCCCGCCGCCACGTCGGCACTGCGGAAATCGTCGACGACGCGGATGCCGGTCAGCGCCGCGAGGGTGGCGCCGTCGCCGATCTGCCACGTCCAGCCCGCGTCGGGGCGGTGCGCGACGGTCTGGCCGTGGAAGCCGATCACATCGACCGTCGCCGCAGTGGTGCCCGTCGCCGCGATTAGCGCCGCCACGGCGCGCGCATGCGCCACGGTCAGCGCGTGCGCGGCGGCATCGACGACCGGGTCGGCACCCGGCCCCGGCCCCGGACCCGGACCCGGCCCCGGACCCGGCCCCGGCCCCGGACCCGGCCCCGGACCCGACAGCGCCAGCGCGGCCCCGCACGCGGCGCGCAGCCGGTCGCGCATACCGTCGTCATAGGCCATGAAGTGAAAGCCGAGACGCGCGACGGCGCCGTCGCCGTCGGTCTCGATCAGCGCCGCGTCGATGCCGTCGAGCGAGGTTCCCGACATCAGTCCGATCGCGCGCATCGCCGCCTGCTCCCCGTTCGCATCCGCAGTGCGGTCTCTGTCACAGGCACCGCGTGGCGAAAAGTGACGCACGGGTAGTTTCGGTGAAGAAGTCTCTCTATGAACGGACATGCGGCCGGGTCAGCCGCGGCGAAAGTTGATGTCGAGCGAGTTCCCCCCCGTCTTCGTGCTCGCGCCGCGCTATGCGCGCGATCTCGGCACGGCGCTCGCCGCCGCAGGCGCGACGGCCGAGATCGTCGTCCGCCCGCCGGTGGCGGCCGCGGCCTTCGCCGCCTCGACGGCGCGCGTCGCGATCATCGACGCGCGCGGCGCGCTGGCGGTGGCGCTGATCGCCGCGCACGAATTCGGCCCCATCGTCGAGGTGCGGCACGGCGCGCTGGTCGTGCTGCTGGCGCGCACCGACGGCAACGCGGTCGCCGCCGCCTATGCCGCCGGGGCGACGCAGGTCATCGTCAGCCCGCTCGCCGACGGCGACCTCGCGCATGCGCTGCGCTTCGCGGCGCGGACGACCGAGCGGCTTGCCGATGCGGCGGCGGGGCGCAGCGCCGCGCTCGGTGGCGGCGACGCGCACCGCGACCCGCTGACGGGGCTGGCCACCGCGCACCATGCGCGCGTCCTCGTCGACCTGCTGCTCGGCAACCGCGCCGCGAGCGCCGCCGCGCCGCCGGCCATCGTCATGCTCGTCGCGGTCGGGCGCTTTGGACAGATCAACGCCGCCTATGGACGCAGCGCAGCCGACGCGCTGCTGCAGGGCGTCGGCGAGCGGCTGACGCGCCTCGTCGGCGACGACGGCGAGCGCGCCGACACGCGCCTCGTGGCGCGGCTCGCGGGGGCCGAATTCGCCGTCGTGATGCCTGCCCCAGTGGCGCTCGGCGACGCGACGCGGCTGGCCCGGCGCATCGTCACGGGGTTCGAGGCTCCCTTCGCGCAGGGTGGGCGCATCGTCCACCTCGCGGTGCGCATCGGCATCGCCATCGCCGACAGCGATGCGCGCGGCGGCGGCGAGAACGGCGCCGAACGCCTGTTCCGCCGCGCCAGCTCGGCGCTGGCGCTGGCGCGCGCGGGGACGCCGGGGGGCATCGAAGTGTTCGAGCCCGCTCCCGGCGTCGATCCCGACACGCGCCTCGCCGACCTCGAGTCCGACCTGCGCCGCGCCATCGAGGCCGACGAGGTCGAGATTCTCTACCAGCCGCAGGTCGATGTCGCGACCGGGCGGGTCGGCGGCGTCGAGGCGCTGGTGCGCTGGGCGCACCCGATGCTCGGGCGCATCTCGGCAGCGACGCTGCTCGAAGTCGCCGCGAGCGCCGAGGTTGCGGCGCAGCTCGGCACGCACATCCGCGCCAAGGCGCTGCGCGAGGCGGCGGCATGGCCCGCGGCGCTCGACGGCCTGACGCTGTCGGTCAACGTCACGGCGGGCGACCTGCGCGATCCCGACTTCGCCGCGGGGCTCGACGCGGCACTCGACGTCACGGGCTTCCCGCGCAGCCGCCTGACGCTTGAGATCACCGAGGGCGACTTGATCGAAAATCTCGACACGGCGGCGGCGACGCTCGCGGCGGTGCGGGCGCGCGGCACGGGCATCGCCCTCGACGATTTCGGCACGGGCTATTCGAGCCTCGCCTATCTCAAGTCGCTGCCGCTCGACTGCCTCAAGCTCGACAAGCGGCTGACCGGCGATCTCGCGGGGTCGCCGCGCGACCGCATCGTCGTGCGCGGCGTCGTCGAGATGGCGCGTGCGCTCGGCATCCGGGTGATCGCGGAGGGCGTCGAGACTGCGATCGACCTCGACCTCGTCGTCGCGGCGCGCTGCGATGCGTACCAGGGGTTCCTGTGCTCGCCGGCGCTGCCGGGGGGGGCGCTGGCGGGTTTCGTCGCGGCGTGGGACGCGCGGCTGGGGTAAGACGCGGTGCGCATGACCCCTCTCCCGCAGGGCGGGAGAGGGGTCGACGTTCGAGCTACCGCCGCAACGCCCCCTTCGACTTGAACACCGACGGGCGCGGCGGCAGCGGCTTGGCCTTGACCGGCGGCGGCGCGGGCGCGGCGCTCGGCGCGGCCTTGACCGTCGCGCCTGCCGCCAGCTTCGACAGCGCCTTCGACAGGCTGAGCGCGCCGTTGAGCCGCGCCCGCGCGCTCGTCCAGTCGCCGCCGACGAACAGCTTGTGGTCGGGGCGCAGCTTGGCGCGCGTCCCCAGCCGCGCGATATAGTCGAGCAGCGCGCCGGGCTCGGCGAAATCGTCGTTCTGGAAGCTGACCAGCGCGCCCTTCTGCCCCGCCTCGAGCTTGGCGACGCGCGCCTGCAGGCAGAACTGCTTGATCTCGATGACCTGGACGAGGTTCGACACCTCGTCGGGCAACGGCCCGAAGCGGTCGATGAGTTCGGCAGCGAAGCCGTCGACCTGCGCGCGGTCGGCCAAGTCGTTCATCCGCCGGTACAGCGCCATGCGGAGGTTGAGGTCGGGCACATAATCTTCGGGGATGAGGATCGGCGCATCGACGGTGATCGACGGCGAGAAGGTCTCGGGCGGCGGTTTGAGCCCCGCCGCCCCGGCGCGCGCCTCGACGATCGCCTCCTCGAGCATCGTCTGGTAGAGTTCGAAACCGATCTCGCGGATATGCCCCGACTGCTCGTCGCCGAGCAGATTGCCCGCGCCGCGAATGTCGAGGTCGTGGCTGGCGAGCTGGAACCCTGCGCCGAGCGAGTCGAGGCTCGACAGGACGTGCAGGCGCTTTTCGGCGGTCTCGGTGATCTGCTGGTCGGCGGGCGTCGTCATGTACGCATACGCCCGGATTTTGGCGCGCCCGACGCGGCCCCGGAGCTGGTAGAGCTGCGCCAGCCCGAAGCGGTCGGCGCGGTGGACGATCAGCGTGTTGGCGCTGGGGATGTCGAGGCCGCTCTCGATGATCGTCGTCGACAGCAGCACGTCGTATTCGCGGTCGTAGAAGGCGCTCATCCGCGTCTCGACCTCGGACGGGGCCATCTGGCCGTGCGCGGTGACCGACTTGACCTCGGGAACCTGGCTGCGGAGGAATTGCTCGATGTCGGCCAAGTCGGCGATCTTGGGGGTGACAACGAAGCTCTGCCCGCCGCGGTAATGCTCGCGCAGCAAGGCCTCGCGCATCACCACGGGGTCCCACTCCATGACGTAGGTCCGCACCGCAAGGCGGTCGACGGGCGGGGTGGCGATGATCGACAGTTCGCGCAGGCCGGTCAGCGCCATCTGCAGGGTGCGCGGGATCGGCGTCGCGGTCAGCGTCAGGACGTGCACGTCGGTCTTGAGGTTCTTGAGCCGCTCCTTGTGGGTGACGCCGAAACGCTGCTCCTCGTCGACGATGACGAGGCCGAGGCGCTTGAACGCGACCGACTTCGCGAGCAGCGCGTGCGTCCCGACGACGATGTCGACGGTGCCGTCGGCGAGCCCGTCGCGCGCCGCCTTGGCGTCGCTGGCGGTGACGAGGCGCGACAGCTGGCGGACCTGCACGGGCAGCGTCCGGAAACGCTCGCGGAAGCCTGCATAATGCTGGCGCGCGAGCAGCGTCGTCGGGCAGACGATGGCGACCTGCATGCCCTGCAGGGCGGCGGCATAGGCCGCGCGCAACGCCACCTCGGTCTTGCCGAAGCCGACGTCGCCGCACACCAGCCGGTCCATCGGGCTGCCGCTGGCGAGGTCGGCGAGCACGTCGTCGATAGCGCGCTGCTGGTCCTCGGTTTCGGAATAGGGAAAGCCCCCGGCGAACTCGGCATAGCCCTGCGCGTCGGGGATCGCGACATCGGCCTCGCGCAGCGCCCTTGCAGCAGCCGTCGCCATCAGCTCGCCCGCGATCTCGCGAATGCGCGACTTCATCCGGGCCTTGCGCGCCGCCCACGCGACGCCGCCGAGCTTGTCGAGACCGACGCCGTCCGAATCCGAGCCGTAGCGGCTGAGCACGTCGATATTCTCGACGGGCACATACAGCTTGGTGCCGCCGTCGTAGCTTAGCATGACGCAGTCGTGCGGGGCCCGAGAGCCATTTGGGCCGATATCGACCGCGACGAGGCCTTCGTAGCGCCCGATGCCGTGCTCGGCGTGGACGAGCAGGTCGCCCGGGGTCAGCATCGCCAGCTCGGCGAGGAAGGCGTCGGCTTTCTTGGCGGACTTGCGGCGGCGCACAAGCCGGTCGCCGAGCATGTCCTGCTCGGTCAGCACCGCCAGATCGGCTTGCGTGAAGCCGTGATCGAGCGGCACGACGGTCAGCGCGACCTGGCCCCTGGCGGCCTCGCCGAGCGCCTCCTGCCACGAGTCGGCGAGCGCGAGCTTCTTGACGCCGTGGTCCGCCAGCAGGCCGCGCAGCCGCTCGCGCGCACCGTTCGAATAGCTCGCCAGCACGACGCGCGTCCTGGCCGTGCGAAGGGTGTCGACGTGCGCCTGCACCGCCTCGTAGATGTTGGTCCCCGCCGTGCGCTCGGGGGTGAAATCGCGTGGGCCGAGCGCGCCGCAGTCGACGGTATCGCGCGTCCCCTCGGGAACCCCGAAGGGCTGCGTCAGATGGGTGTGCGTCGCCTTGAGCGCCGCAGCCCATTCGGCCTCGCTCAGATACAGGGCATCGGCAGGCAGCGGGCGGTAGTTGCCCTGCTTCGCCGCCATCGCGGCGGTGCGGTTGTCGTGATAGTCGGCGATCGCCTCGAAGCGCGCCGTCGCCGCCTTGCCCGACCCCGCCTCGCGGACGATCAGCGCGTCCGCGCCGAGATAGTCGAACACCATCGCCAGTTCGGGCTCGAACAGCGGCAGCCAATGCTCCATCCCCGCGAGTCTGCGCCCGTCGCTGATCGCCTCGTACAGCGGGTCGCCCGTCGCAGCCGCGCCGAAGGCGTCGAGATAGCCGCTGCGGAAACGCTTGATGCTGTCGTCGGAGAGCAGGACTTCGCTGACCGGCAGCAAGGTGAAGCCGTCGGAGGTCGCGACGCTGCGCTGCGTCGCGGGGTCGAAGCGGCGCAGCGTCTCGATCTCGTCGCCGAAGAAATCGAGGCGCAGCGCCTCGGCGGCACCGGCCGGATACAGGTCGAGCAGGCCGCCGCGGATCGCATATTCGCCCGCATCGACGACGGTGTCGGTGCGGACATAGCCGTTCGCCGACAGCAGCGCCGAGAGCTTGTCGCGGTCGAAGCGCGCGCCGGGCTTGATGACTGCGGTGACCTCGGCGATGCGCGCCGGGGTCAGCGTGCGCTGGAGCATGGCGTTGACGGTGGTGACGAGGAGCTGCGCGCGCGTCGTCGGCTGCGCCAAGGCGGCGAGCGCGGCGAGCCGGTCGCTGGCGACGCGCAAGGATGGCGAGGCGCGGTCGTAGGGCAGGCAATCCCACGCCGGGAGATACAGGGTTTCCAGCTCGGGCGCGAAATAGGTCACCGCGTCGAGCAGCGCGCGCGCGCTGGCGTCGTCGGCGGCGACGAACACCGCGCGCGCCGGGGCGGCGCGGGCGAGGTCCGCCACCAGCCACGGCAGATAGCCCTGCGGCGCGCCGGCGAGCGTCAGCGGGCGTTTGGCGACAACGACATTGCGGGGATCGATCAAACCAGAACCTTCAACGCGGCGTCACCGCGACAAAATCGAGCCGCAGCAATGCGTCGAGCTGCGGTCCTGCGTAACGCGGCGGCGCGGCCTGGGTGCCGAGCGCCCACGCCATGACATCGACATCCTGCTCGTCGAGCAGGTCCTCAAACCAGCTGAGCCCCGCGTCGTCCCAGCCGCCGAGATAGCGGTCGGCGAACCCCCCGACGATGTAATCCGCCTCGCGCGTGCCGCGATGATGGGCGCGGAAGTGCGCGCGGCGACGGCGGTGGTCGGGGGTCATTCGCGCGGGCCGTAAAGCCTGTCGAGGCGTTCGTTCAGCGCGGCAGCGAGGTTGGGGTCGACACTCTCCCCCCGTTGATTCTGCATATTCCGGCCCGCAAGTTCGGCAGCGTCGATGATTTCCGTCGCAGACTGGATACGGCCATTCGCTTGCAGAGCCGCGAGAAACGAACCGGTGGTCAGCAATTTGATGCGAGGGTTGATCGCCGCCCGCAGGAGCCTGAGGTCCGCATCCTCATAGAGAAGTATCGCCTCCTCGCTACGCGACTGCTGCAGATGCCGCCCGCAAACCTCGATTGCCGAAAGTTCGCCGAAATCGCGGGCGGGCATTCCGACCGCGCGCAAAGCCGTCTGCTGAATGCCCTTTCTTGTCGACTCGATCCGCACCAATTTAGCGTTGTCGTTGATCCAAGCGCCAATACGCCGTCCATCGACAAACCGCGGATCGACCGCTTCGTTATAGACGGCATCCGGCACGGCGATGGGCCACTGCGGCAGGAGCAGCACGTCCAGCCGATCCGCCAACGCAAGCGTGATCAGTGGCGATGCGTCGGTGACAACAAGACTGATGGTCACGCCGCGCCGGCCAGCGCGGCGTCAAGCAACCGTCGTCCCTCGGCAAGCGCGGCAGCATTGGGCCCATCATCGCCGACGATCGGCGGATATAGCTTCAACCGACCCAAGTTCGCCAGCACCTCCCAATAGACCATGCCCTCCTCGCGCAGGTCGCGCCACGCGACCTTGCCCGCCGCATAGTCGCGAATGCGATTTTCCTCGTGCACCGTCATCGCCCACCTCCAACGCCCGCACCCCCGCGCGCCCGTGGTGCGGGCGGCGGGGGGCTGCTAGACCCGACATAGTCATGCGGCCCGAACTCCTCAACCCGCTGTTCGTCGAGCTGACCGCCGTCAAGGGCGTCGGCGCGACGCTGGGGCGGCAGTTGGCGCGGCTCAAGCTGACGCGTGCTGTCGACCTGTTGTTCCACCTGCCCGTCATAGCGATCGACCGCGTCCGGCTGGCGGCGCTCGATCCGGTGTATGTCGACCGCACGATCACCGTCGAGGTCGAGCCGATGACCTATGACGCGGGCGGTGCGCGGCGACCGTTCAAGGTCAATTGCCGCGACGCGGCCGGCAACTGGCTGGCGCTGGCGTATTTCGGCGGCGGCGGGGCGTATGCGCAGAAGCTGTTGCCGCTGCACCAGAAGCGCCTCGTCTCGGGTCGCCTCGAACGCTTTGGCGACATGCTCCAGATCGCGCACCCCGATTATGTCGTGGCCCCCGCCGACGCCGCAGCGATTCCCGAACGTGAGCCGGTCTATGGGCTGACCGAGGGCGTCACCAACAAGCGCATGGGCGGGCTGGCGAAAGCGGCGGTGACGCGCGCGCCCGATCTCGCCGAGTGGATCGAGCCGAGCGTGCTGGCGCGCCACGGCTGGCCCGCGTGGCGCGACGCGCTGGCGCAGGCCCACGATCTCGACGCCGCCGCGCGCGACCGGCTGGCCTACGACGAACTGCTGGCGAACCAGCTCGCGCTGCTGCTCGTGCGCGCCGACACGCGGCGCAAGCGCGGGCGACCGTTGGCGGGGACGGGGCGACTGACCGCGGCGCTGCTCGCCCGCCTGCCGTGGCCGCTGACCACCGCGCAGCAGCGGGTCACGGCCGAAATCGCAAGCGACCTCGCGCAGGCGTCGCCGATGCTGCGGCTGCTGCAGGGCGATGTCGGGTCGGGCAAGACGCTCGTCGCGGCGCTGGCGATGCTCGGCGCGGTCGAGAGCGGCGCGCAGGCGGCGCTGCTCGCACCCACCGAGATCCTCGCGCGCCAGCACGCCGCGACGCTGGGCAAGCTGCTCGACGGTCTGCCGGTGCGCGTCGCGACGCTGACAGGACGCGATAAGGGTGTTCCACGTGGAACATTATTGACCGATTTGGCACAAGGCCGGATCGACATTCTGATCGGCACACACGCGATCTTCCAGGACGATATCGCCTATCACGACCTCGGCCTCGTGGTCATCGACGAGCAGCATCGCTTCGGCGTCGCGCAACGCCTCCAGCTCAGCGCCAAGGCACACGCGACGCCGCACCTGCTGGCGATGACCGCGACGCCGATCCCGCGCACGCTGGCGCTGACCGCCTACGGCGAGATGGACGTGTCGGCGATCGACGCGCTGCCACCGGGGCGGACGCCGGTCGAGACGCGCGTCACCGCCCTCGACCGTATCCACGAGGTCGTCGCCGGGCTGGGTCGGCATCTGGCGGGCGGCGGACAGGCCTATTGGGTATGTCCGCTGGTCGAGGGCAACGAGTTCGGTGACGAGGCGGCGGCGGCGACGCGCGCGGCCTATCTGCGCGGACGCTTCGGCGAGGCGGGGGTCGGCCTCGTCCACGGGCGCATGAAGGCGGTCGAGAAGGATGCCGTGATGGCGGCGTTCAGCAGTGGCGCGGTGCCGCTGCTCGTCGCGACGACGGTCATCGAGGTCGGCGTCGATGTGCCCAACGCGTCGCTGATGATCGTCGAGGCCGCCGAGCGTTTCGGGCTGGCGCAGCTCCACCAGTTGCGCGGGCGCGTCGGGCGAGGGCTCGCACGGTCGGTCTGCCTGCTGCTGCGCGGGCCCGACCTGACCGAGACCGCGACGGCGCGGCTGAAGCTGATGCGCGAGACCAACGACGGCTTCCGCATCGCCGAGGCCGACCTCAGGCTGCGCGGCGCGGGCGAGATGCTGGGGACGAAACAATCGGGCGAGGCGGCGTTCCGCGTCGCCGACCCCGAACGCGTCGCGAAATTCCTCGCGGTGGCGCGCGACGACGCGCGGCTGTTGCTCGACCGCGACGGCGGCCTCGATAGCCCACGCGGCAGCGCGGCGCGGCACCTGCTCTACCTGTTCGAACGCGACGCGGCGGTGGGGTTGTTGCGCTCGGGGTGAGCGTCTAGGCCTTGGCGATGCTGCGCTGCCGCTTCCTGTCGTTGCCGCTCCTGCTGGCCGCCGCGCCGGTCGCCGCCGAAGCTCCGTCGTGGGCGATGCCGGTGCTCGGGCAGTCGCTGGAAGCGCACGCGCATGGAAATTTCGGACCGGCACGAGCGGGGTTCGAGCGGCTCGCGGCGCAGGGTTCGGCGATTGCCGAGACGATGCTCGGCGCGATGGCGGCACGCGGCCAGGGCGGCAGGCGCGACCCGGCGAGCGCTGCGGCGTGGTGGCTGCGCGCCGCCAATCGCGGCTATGCCCCGGCCCAGCTGGCGCTGGCGCAGGCCTTCGCCGACGGCGCGGGGGTGATCCGCGACCGGCGTGCGGCGTGGGTCTGGGCGCGGCTCGCGGCGACGCACGGCGATGTGGCGACGGCAGCGCCTGCGGCCGACCTGACGGTGGAAGCC
>CAXTSL010000050.1:0-21429 GCA_964246975.1 uncultured Sphingomonadaceae bacterium | reverse complement strand
CGACGCCGCAACTTCGCGAATGCCCTTCTCGACCGACGGAATATATTCCTTCGGGATGTTGCCGCCCTTGACCTCGTCGACGAAAACGACGCCCGAGCCGCGCTCGCCGGGTTCGACCGAGAACTTGATGCGTCCGAACTGGCCCGAGCCACCCGACTGCTTCTTGTGGGTGTAATCGACATCGACCTTACGCGCGAGGCTCTCGCGGTACGCCACCTGCGGCGCGCCGACATTGGCCTCGACCTTGAACTCGCGGCGCATGCGGTCGACGAGGATTTCGAGGTGAAGCTCGCCCATGCCCTTGATGATGGTCTGGCCGCTCTCCTGATCGCTGGTGACGCGGAACGATGGGTCTTCCTGCGCGAGGCGATTGAGCGCGATGCCCATCTTCTCCTGGTCGGCCTTGGTCTTGGGCTCGACCGCGACCTCGATGACGGGGTCGGGGAATTCCATGCGCTCGAGGATGATCGGCTTCAATGGCGCGCACAGCGTGTCGCCCGTCGTCACATCCTTGAGGCCGACCAGTGCGACGATGTCGCCGGCGAAGGCTTCCTTGATGTCCTCGCGGTTGTTGGCATGCATCAGCAGCATCCGCCCGATCTTCTCGCGCTTGTCCTTGACCGAGTTGAGGACGGTCGTCGCGGCCTCGAGCTTGCCCGAATAGATACGCGCGAAGGTCAGCGTGCCGACGAACGGATCGGTCATTATCTTGAACGCCAGCGCCGAGAACGGCGCGTCGTCCGACGCCTCGCGGATCTCGTCCTCGTCCTTCATGTTGATGCCGTGCATCGGCGGAATGTCGAGCGGGCTCGGGAGGTAATCGACGACGGCGTCGAGCAGCGGCTGGACGCCCTTGTTCTTGAACGCCGAGCCGCACAGCACCGGCACGAAGGCGAACGCCAGCGTGCCCTTGCGGATCAGCGCCTTGAGTTCCGCGACCGTCGGCTCGGTACCTTCGAGGTAGGCGGTCATCAGGTCGTCGTCCTGCTCGACGGCAAGCTCGATAAGCTCGGCGCGCGCGGCGGCGGCGGCATCCTTGAGATTGTCGGGGATGTCCTTGTACTCAAACTTCGCACCGAGCGATTCTTCAAGCCAGACGATGGCGCGGTTCTCGACGAGGTCGACGAGGCCGATGAAATCGCCTTCGAGCCCGATCGGCAGGTACAGCACGGCGGGACGCGCGCCGAGGCGGTCCTTGATCATCTGGACGCAGCGGTCGAAGTTCGCGCCGGTGCGGTCGAGCTTGTTGACGAAGCACATGCGCGGCACTTTGTACTTGTCGGCCTGGCGCCAGACGGTCTCCGACTGCGGCTCGACGCCCGCGACGCCGTCAAAGCACGCCACCGCGCCGTCGAGGACGCGCAGGCTGCGCTCGACCTCGATGGTGAAGTCGACGTGGCCGGGGGTGTCGATGATGTTGATGCGGTGGTCGTTCCAAAAGCAGGTGGTGGCCGCCGACGTGATGGTGATGCCGCGCTCCTGCTCCTGCTCCATCCAGTCCATCGTCGCGGTGCCCTCGTGGACCTCGCCGATCTTGTAGGACTTGCCGGTGTAATAGAGAATCCGCTCGGTGGTCGTGGTTTTCCCGGCGTCGATATGCGCCATGATCCCGATGTTGCGGTACATGCTGAGCGGGTTGGAACGGGCCATGACTCTTGGTCCTAAAACAGCGTTTATTTGACCGACTGGCGACAGTCAGGGAAAGAACAGCTTGGCGATCGCTGCGCCTGCGCCCAGCAGGGCGGCCGTGGCAAGCATGACCTGCGCAGGCATGTAGCGTGTCTCAGCAGCAAACTTCGTCGCTTCGGCGGAGAGCTTGCGTGCTTCGGCCTGCGCTTTGAAGATTTCTTCCTGCGTCTTGGCGATTCGCGCGATCTGCTCGTGCAGATCGAGAAAAGCCGTGTCGCGCGGTTCAGCCTGGGTCGCCATGCCGCCCTCTTACACTACCAGCGGTAGTGCGAGAAGGCGCGGTTGGCTTCGGCCATGCGGTGCGAATCTTCGCGCTTCTTGACCGCCGTGCCGCGATTGTTC
Source organism: uncultured Sphingomonadaceae bacterium (assembly GCA_964246975.1). Lineage (GTDB taxonomy): Bacteria > Pseudomonadota > Alphaproteobacteria > Sphingomonadales > Sphingomonadaceae > Glacieibacterium. The sequence goes on along the minus strand of CAXTSL010000050.1, from coordinate 19,398 downwards.
GCGGCATCGACGAGTTCGCCCGACAGGCGCTGCGCCATCGTGTGCTCGGAGCGGTTGCGCGCGGCGCCGATCAGCCAGCGAATGGCCAGCGCCTGCGAGCGCTCGGGACGCACCTCGACGGGGACCTGATAGGTCGCCCCGCCGACGCGTCGCGAGCGCACCTCGATGCCCGGGCGGACGTTGGCCAGCGCATCGTGGAACACGCCGATCGGATCGCGACGGGTCTTCGACTCGACGGTCTCGAGGGCGTTGTAGACGATCGACTCGGCGACCGACTTCTTGCCCTCGTACATGACGAGATTCATGAATTTGGAAAGGATGACATCCCCAAAGCGGGGATCGGGGAGAATTTCGCGCTTCTCCGGGCGACGACGACGGGCCATCTTGCTATCCTTACTTCGGCCGCTTCGCGCCGTACTTCGAACGCGACTGCTTGCGGTCCTTGACGCCCTGGGTGTCGAGCTGACCGCGAATGATATGATAGCGCACGCCGGGAAGATCCTTGACGCGACCGCCGCGGATCATGACGACCGAATGCTCCTGGAGATTGTGCTTCTCGCCGGGGATGTAGCCGATGACCTCGAAGCCGTTGGTCAGGCGCAGCTTGGCGACCTTGCGGAGCGCCGAGTTGGGCTTCTTCGGCGTCGTCGTATAGACGCGGGTGCAGACGCCGCGCTTCTGCGGGCAGGCCTCCATCGCGGGAACCTTGTTGCGCGCCTTCTGGGGCTCGCGACCCTTGCGGATCAGCTGATTGATCGTCGGCATTCTGTCACGTCACCTTGGCTATTCGGCGCGTTGCCACGCCTACTTCCAGACCCGTCCCGCCCTCACGGCATAAGCACGTCGGAGTCTCCGGAGAGAGCCTGACGCGCGCGGCACAGCCTGTCGTTCCTGTGTTCCACAGGCGAGCGGGCGAACCCGGTCCGCGTGCGGAAGCGGGCCGTTACTGGATCGGCGGCCGGGCGTCAATTGGATTCGGGCAACGCCTCAGGCCGGTGCCTTGCCCTGCATCGCCTTGAACCACGGCGGCAGTTGCGGGTCGGGCGCACGCGGCACCGGCTGGCCCGCCGCGACGGGTGCGGGTTTCTCGGTGCGCGCATACCATTCGAGGCTCGACAGCGACGGTTCCTCCCATTTGTCGGGGGCCTTGAGATATTTTGGATGGTGCTTCGACACATAGTCGAGCGTCCGCCGGTCGATGCGGTCGATGTCGTCGTACGACCCCATGAAGGTCGCATATTCGGCGTGCCCCGGCGTCGGCCCCATCAGCAGCCACGGCAGCCACGGCGTCACCCGCGCCCACGTCCCGCCGTATTCGACCGAGGTGCGGCGCTTGTCCTGCATCGCCGCCCAGTCGATCTGGTAGAGGAAGGTCTCGGTCACTTGATTGAACGGATTGGCGTTCTCGCGCGGCCATTTGGCGGGCGGCAGCGACGACGGGTAGAACAGGTTGATGCTGCTGTAGAGGTTGAGCGTGGCACCGCGCCGCGTCCAGTCGAGTTGCAGCGGGCGCTTGGGCGGCGGCGCGGCGCGGTTGATGCCGCCATAGCTCGGCGGGTCGGCGAAAAAGTCGGTGATCGTGTGATTGAACGGGTCGTTGGTGATCGGCACGACCCTGACCGTCTCGTCGAGATAGGGGTTGCGATATTCCTCGATGATCTCGCCCGACTTGAGGTCGGTGTAGAGGCCGATCTCGCGCAGGATCTTGCGGTAGCCGGTGCCGCTCTCGTGCGGCAGCAGGCGCGCGCACGACAGCATCGTGAAGCCGACGAGGTCGCGCACCGCCTCGCCGGGCCGCACGCCCTTCACGACGCCCTGCGCCCAGCCGTATTTGGTCGACTTGCAGTCGGTGTTGCCGAGCAGCCGCGCCCAGCCCTCGCGGTTGCCCGGCGGGGTGGTCAGGTCGAGGAAGCCACCTTTCAGCCCGTTGCCGGTGTCGGCCTTCATCGGCGCGGCGCGTGCCGTACCCACCAACCCCCCGGCGGCGGCGAGCGCGCCACCGGCGATCAGAAAGTCGCGGCGTTCCATAAGGCCTCCCTCGGTCGTTCCCGCGAACCTAGTCGCGGTGCTTTTGACAACCGCGTGACAGCGGCTAGTCTGCCCGCGTGACGGATAGACGGGCGGGGGCCATGATCGACAGCCAGACGCAGACCGCCGAACCCCATGGGGACCGCAGCACCACCGTGCGCTCGATCAGCCGGGGCCTCGCGGTGTTGCAGGCGATCAATCGCGGCGGCTCGATCACAATGATGGAAATCTGTCGCGGCGCGCACATCCCCTATCCGACCGCCTGCAGGATCGTCGAGACGCTGATCGACGAGGGCATGATCGAGCGCGAACCGGCGCGCAAACGCTATCGCAGCACGGCGCTCGTCCGCACCCTGTCGATGGGTTTCCAGGAGCAGGACGGGCTCGTCGCCGCCGCGCGCCCGCATATCGTCGCGCTGTGCCGCGAACTGTCCTGGCCGATCAGCATCGCGACGCGCGTCGGGCCGATGATGATGGTACGCGATTCGACGCACCAGCAGACCTCGCTGACGCTGCACAACTATGCGCCGGGCTACACGCTGCCGCTCGTCGAATGTTCGTCGGGCAAGGCGTATCTGGCGTTCTGCGATGCCGAGGAGCGCGCCGGCATCCTGGCGGGGATGCGCAAGCTCGACGGGCCCGCCGAGCGCATGGCGCTGCTGCTGACCTCGAACGATGCGATGCTCGCGGCGATCCGCGCGCAGGGTTACGCGACGCAGGCGCGCAATGCCTATAACGCGACGCCGGGCAAGACCTCGTCGATCGCCGTGCCGTTGTTCGCGGGCGAGCGCGTCGTCGGCGCGCTGGCGCTGATCTTCTTCGCCTCGGCGCTGCCGATGCGCGATGCCGAGGCGCGCTATGTCGAGCCCCTCAAGCGCGGCGCGCAGGCGATCGCCGCGGCACTCGGCTGAGCGTCGACACGCCGACATTATCCATTGCGCGGATAGATGCGGCGGCGTGCCGCGCGGCGTTGCGACCGCCCCATAGTGTGACGTTGCGATGACGCGCCGTTCAGGGTCCGGCGCGGGGGCAGGGAGACGTAACATGGCTGGGCTTGCGGGGGCGGGGCTTGTGGGCAACGGTCGAACGGGGGCGCTGTTGCGCGGCGCGGGGCTGATGGCGCTATGCGCCGCACTCGCCGTTCCCGCGAACGCCCAGACCGCCGCCGCGAGCGCGCCGCCGACCGCCGCGATCCCCGAAAGCGTCGAATCGGGCAATTCGAACGAGATCGTCGTCACCGCGCGGCGCAGCGAGGAGCGGCTCCAGGACGTGCCGATCGCGGTCAGCGTCGTCACCGCGCAGGACCTGCGTCGCCAGGCGCTCGACGACCTCGGCGACATCGCCGAGAAGACCGTCGGCTTCGCCTTCGAGACCTTCACCGGCCCGCTGGCGCAGCCTGTCATCCGCGGCCAGACCAACCTCCGCACCACCTCGCCGGTGCAGAACGTCGCGACGTATCTGAACGGCATCTATCTCCAGCGCGGCTATTTCATCGACCAGGGCCTGCTCGATCTCAAGCGCGTCGAGATCATCAAGGGTCCGCAATCGGCGCTCTATGGGCGGAACGCCTTCGCCGGGGTCATCAACATCACCACCAACGGTGCCGACCTCGACAAGACCACCGGCCGCGTCTCGGGTACCGTCGGCAACCACGACCGCTACGACGGTTCGGGGTCGGTCAACCTCGTGCTCATCGACGGCAAGCTCGCGATCTACGGCGCGGCGGCGCATTCGGAGTTCGACGGCACGTGGCGCAACAACCACCCGCTCGCCGACGCCGACGGCGGTTTCACCAAGGGCAATGTCGGCGGCTACAACAAGGAATCCTATCAGGTCGGCGTCAAGGCGAAGCTCGCCGAAGGCTTCACCGTCGAGGCGAGCTATATCCGCACCGAGCGCGAACTCGAACAGAATGCCGCCTACACGCTGACGACGGCCGGTCTGACCTATAATTTCAATTCGCTCAACGCCAGCCCGACGGGGACGGGCGCGGCGCGCCAGAACCGCCTCTATGTCGGCAAGCTCGAGACCTTCACGGTCAACGCGCCCGGCGAGACGCGCCTGCCGGGCCTCGTCATCGACCCGCGCTCGTACGGGCTGCGCGGCCCGACCGAAATCATCATCGCCAAGGCGATGTACGAGTTCGGTGACGGACTGGCGATGTCGTACCTGTTCGGGCACACCAAGGCCAAGATCAATGCGCGCGGGTCGTCGGCGCGCGATCCGCTGCTGCCAACGGTGGCGTTCGGCACCAACTTCGGCGTCATCTTCGATTCGTCGGGCAACGACAGCGACTTCACCAGCGACAGCCACGAAGCCAAGTTCGCCTTCACCCTCGGCGACCGCTTCAGCGGTTTCCTTGGCGGCAACTATACGACGACCTCCGACGACGAATCGAACGGGTCGGAGTTCGCGCCGGTCAATTCGCTGACGCCGCCCAACCCCGCGTCGTTCTTCCCGCTCGGGCCGGGGCTGCCGATCCCGACGACGCTGACCTTCCGCCGCAACACCTATCTGCAGCGCAACGAGAAGGTCTTCTCGATCTTCGGCTACCTCGACTGGCGGCCGACCGACCGGCTGGCGCTGACGCTCGAAGGCCGCTGGACGAGCGAGAACCAGAAAGCCGCAGATCTCCTCGCCGCCGGCGTCGGCACGCCGGCGATCATCGCGCCCGTCACGCCGGAAACGACGCGCGAAGCGACCTTTTTCACGCCGCGCGCCTCGGTGACCTACAAGATCACGCCGAGCAACAACGTCTATGCGTCGGTGGCGCGCGGCTACAAGTCGGGCGGCCTGAACGGCGTCGCGGCGACCTTCAACTCGACCTTCACGACGCAGTTGACGCCGGGCACGCTGTTCGCCGCGTCGCAGCAGACTTATGAGGCCGAGACCAACTACACCTACGAGATCGGCACCAAGAACAGCTTCATGGATGGGCGGCTGACGCTCAACGGCGCGCTGTTCTATACCGACTGGAAGAACCTGCAGAGCAACGCCGTGCGCCTGCAGCCGAACGGCACCCCGCCCACCAGCTTCGCGGCGATCGTGCCGTCGGTGATCGGCAATCTCGGCGACGTCGAGGTCTACGGGGCCGAGATCGAGGGCAATTTCCGCCTGACCAACGCGATCCGCGTCAATTTCGGCGCGGCGTACAACCACGCCCGCTACCGCGACGGCACCTATTCGCAGCGCTTCGGCGCGTCGGGCAACTGCGACGGCATCGTCTGCGCGTACACCACCGCGCCGGGGTTCAGCTATCCGGTGCTGAGCATCGCGGGCAACCAGCTCGAACGCACCCCCGAGTTCGACGCGCTGGCCGGCGTCACCTATGAAACCACCTTCAACAACGGCTGGGACTTCTTCGCGCGCGCCGACGTGACCTATCAGACCAAGCAGTTCGCCGACGAGGCCAATCTGGCGTTCGTCCCCGACCGCACCCTGGTCAACGCCTCGACGGGGCTGACGGTGGGGAATTTCAGTGCACAGGTCTGGGTCAAGAACCTCTTCGACAAGGAATATGTCTCGAACGCGCTGTTCCTGATCGGCACCGGCGGCGCGGGGTCGGCATCGTACGTGCCGATCCTCGGCGACAAGCGGACGTTCGGCCTGACGGGGTCGTTCAGCTTCTGATGCGGCTGCTGGGCGTCCTGCGGGCTGTGGGGATCGGGCTGGCCCTGGCCCTGGCCCTGCTTCCTGCAGGCGCCGCGGCACGGACGACCGAGTTAATGCTGACCACAGCGGATGGGCGCGCGGTGCCCGTTCGCGTGCTGTCGCCCGATGGCAGGCGCCGCGCCGGACTGTTGGTCTTTTCGCACGGCGCGAACAGCAACGCCGTCAAGTACGATGCGCTGACCGGCGCATGGGCGGCGGCAGGATGGGTCGTCGCTGCGCCGCTGCACGCCGATTCGCCCGATCATCCCGGCGGCGGCAAAGTGCCCCCTGAAGACTCGCTGCGCCTCCGCCTGCAGGACATGCGGCTGATTCTCGACAGCCTGCCCGCGCTGGAGACGGCGACGGGTAACCGCATCGACCCCGCACGGATCGCCGCGACGGGCCACAGCTATGGTGCGCTCGTCGCGCAGGTGCTCGGCGGCGCGGTCGTGACGCGCCCCGGCGACGGCGGACCGGTCCCCGATCCTCGCATCAAGGCGGTCGTGGCGTTCTCGCCGCCGGGACCGATCCCCGGCTATGTCGAGGCGGGCGGCTGGGCGCGGATGACGGTGCCGCAGTTCGTCGTGACGGGCGATGCCGACGTGCTGCCGATGATCGCGCCCGCCTGGACCGCGCACCGCGTCGGCTTCGATGCCGCGCACGTGTCCCCAAGCATGCTGTTCGTCGGCGTCGGGGTCGATCATTACTTCGGCAACATCATCGGGCGGCCCGAGCGGGTCGCGCCCGATCAGCGCGCGGCATTCGACGCGGCGGTGGCGGCATCGCTGGATTTCCTCGCGGCGACGGTCGACGGCGACCAACGTGCGCTCAAGCGGTTGCGTGGGCTGCGCGCGGGGGGTGCGGTAGCGGTGGTCGAGGTGCGGTAGGGCGACCCATTCTGCTTTCGACCCGACCCAAGGCCCGCCGTCATGCTGGCGCACGCCAGCATCCACCCATCCGCACGCGGAACGCTGGATGCTGGCGTGCGCCAACATGACGGGGGACGATGGAAATTGCCTCCACCTCTCCACGAACCGGATAGATCGCCGACATGGCTGACACTGCGCCTTGCCCCCGCTATCCTCCACGCCTGAACCGGAGACCCGCCATGACCGTCGAACTGCGCCAGCGCGGCCGCGCCGCGATGGACTTCATGATCGACCTGACGATCGCCAGCCGACCGTTGGCGGCGCGCTGGAACGCCGACCTCGCCGCTGCCGGGGTGACCGCCGCGACGCTGCCCGACGACCTCGACGACCGCCACACGCATGTCGACGCGGCGCTTGCCGACTCGCGCGCCTATGGCACCTCGGGGTTGATCATGGAGTTCGCCAGCGTCGAGCACGGTCGCGTCGCGCGCGAGGCCTTCGACGAGATCGCCGATGTGACGCTGCCGCGCCTTGCCGCCTTGGCGGAAGGCCACGCGACGCTGACCGCCGACCCCGATTTCGAAGCCCCCGATTACTTCAAGGGGGTCTGGTTCCACCGCACCACGGGCGGCTGGGACGGTCATCCACACATGGGCTTCATCCACTCCGAGTTGATCCACAAGACCTATGTCGCGCGCAATTTCGGCGGCGACATCTTCGCGCAGCGCCGCGCCGTGCTCGGCACCCTGCCCCGCACCGACTTCCGTCGCATCCTCGAAATGGGCACCAGCTCGGGCCATTACACGACCGCGCTCGCCGAGACCTTCCCCGACGCGCACATCACCGGCGTCGACCTGTCGCTGCCGATGCTCGAGGAGGCGCGCCGCGTCGCCAACGCCCACGGCTGGGCGTGGGACCTCCACCAGGCGGCGGGCGAGGCGACCGGCTTCGCACCCGCCAGCTTCGACCTCGTCACCAGCTACATCATCTTCCACGAGATGCCCGCGGCGGCGATCCGCGCGGCGTTCCACGAGGCGTTCCGCTTGCTCGAACCCGGCGGTCAGGTGCTGATGAGCGACGTCACCCCCTATGCGGCGCAGGACAAGCTCGGCGTCTGGCGCGCCGACGCGATGGCCAAGCGCGGCGGCGAGCCATACTGGCGCGAGGCCGCGAGTTTCGACTGGGCCGAGGCCGCGCGCGACGCGGGCTTCGTCGACGTGACGGCGGGCGGGTTGAACGGCCTGCCCTATCCGCACGTCGTCTGCGGCACCAAGCCCGAGGCGCACTGATGGCAAGCGACCCCGGCGCTGCGTCGCGCGCGGCGCGATCGGGCACCAAACTCGCCCCCGAACGCCTCGACGACCTCGGCAACGCGCTGCTCCTGCTGGCGCGCGAGCTGTGGGTGACCAAGGACCGCCAGCGCGTCCTCGAAGCCCTGCTCGAGGCGAACGGCATCGTTGGCCCCGGCGCGGTGGCGGACCACCAGCCCGACACCGCTCTCGCCGCGTCCCTCGAAGCCGAGCGTCAGATGTTCGCCCGCGCGCTGATCGACGCGCTGTGCCCGCCCGACGAGGTGGTGCCGGGGTGAAGCGCCCCTCTCCCAACGGGAGCGGGACCAGTGCTCACCGCCGCTGCGGCGGTCCCCCCGGACCCATGCCGCGCAACACGAGATTGATGAGCCGGGAATTATCCCACTCGGGCGACTTCGGCGGGGCATCGCCGGTGCGCAGCACGATCAGGCGGCGCGACGGGACGATATAGACGATCTGGTCGCTGTTGCCGTCGAACATCACGACATCGTCGGCAAGATAGGGTTCGCTGTGCAGCACCTTGGGCAGCGGCCGCGCCGGGTTGGCGAAGCCGCGCCGTTCGATATAGGCCCCGCCGATCCACAGGCCCATGCCGTAGTGCGGGTTCTGCGCCGTCGGGGTTTTCATCGCCGCGACATAGCCCTTGGGCAGCAGGCGCTTGCCGGACGCAACGCCGTCGTCGAGGACGAGGCGCGCCATCCGCAGGTAGGTCTCGGCGGGCACCATCATGCAGCAGCCCGAATGCGCGAGGCCGCCGGGGCGGTTGACGAACACCGTGCCGCCCTGCGCGCCGATGGGAGCGAAGACCTCATGGCCGACGAATTCGGCGTAGCGCCGCCCCGTCGCCTTCTCGATCACCCGCGCGACCAGTTCGGAGGTGGCGTTACTGTATTCGTATTTCGACCCCGGCGCGTCGGTCAGCGGGTATTCGCCGACGATGATCTCGTCGTGGCGTGGGTGGAGATAGGCGCGGCTCCAGATATTCATCGGCTCGACCGAGACGCCCTGCGCGAGCAGTCCCGAGCGCATGTCGAGGAGGTGGCGGATCAGCATCGCCGCCTTGGGCGTGCCGCGCCATTCGGGGATGAAGTCGGCGACGGGCTGGTCGAGCGATTTGATCTTGCCGAGCATGATCGCGCGCGCCACGGCGAGCGCGGTGATCGGCTTGGCGAGCGACTTCGAGACGATGCCGGTCGCGGGCGTCGCCCCGCCGTAATAATGCGCCGCCGCCAGCGCACCGTCGTGCCAGACGAGGAAGGCGCTGCTGTTGTTGGCTCCGGCATAGGCGTCGGCGGCGGCGAGTGCATCGGCGGCGATGGCGGGGTCGGTGCGCTGCGGCAGCGGCGTGGCGCGAACCGCACCTGGGACCGCTTCGACCGGGTCGTAGGCGGGCAGCTCGCCTTTGCCGCTCGCCATGATCGACTGGAAGCGCGCGGCGTATACCGCCTCGTCTTCGGGCGTGAAGGTCGCCGCCGCACTCAACGGCAGCGCGGCGAGCAGGACGGCGAACAGGGCTGCGGGGCGCATGGCGGGTCTCCGGTGAAAGCGGGCGGTCGGGAGGTCATTCTGCCCGCCACAGCACGGGGAACACGGCCTCGGGCGGGGCTTCACCCACGACCATCGACGGGTTCTCCGACAGTTTCGGGATCGACGCAGACAGCGCGTCGGGAGCCCAGACCGCGTCCGAGCCGATCCAGCGCGTCGTGAACGCCACCCGCCGCCCCGTTGCCGTCGCCGTGCGGGGCCGCGAGGCATGGATGGTGCGCGGGTGGATGAGCAGCATGTCGCCCGCCGCGACCGGCCAGACGCGGATGTCGGCTTCCGGCGCGGCGACGCGCGCCTCGAGGTCCGACCACGGTCGTGTGCCCGGCAGCGTCACGTCCTGCCGCGACAGCGGCGAGTGGTAGCGGAAGGCGTCGCGGTTCGACCCCGCCAGCGTCAGCAGCGGCGCGTTGTCCTCAGCCACGTCGGTCAGCGCGATCCACAGGCTCGGCAACTGCTCGCCCGCGAAGGCAAAGGTGCAGCCGTCGTTATGCCACGGCGTCGCGGCTTGCGGGTCGCTGCCGGTCTTGACGAAGGTCGCGTCCATCCAGAAGCGCGTGGCGGTTGCCCCGGTCAGCGCGCCGACCAGCGCGGCGGCGGGCGAGGCGCGCAGCCAGTCGACGAACGCCGCGTCGGCCATCAGGCAGTTGCGGAGCTGGATGCCGCCCGTCCCCGTCCGGTGCAGCGTCGGCGGGTTCTGCGTCCGCGCATCGGCAATCAGCGGCGGCGGCGCGCCGCCCGCGAACGCCGCAAGCACCCGGTCGACGGCAGCGGTCAACGGCCCGACCCAGTCGCCGAAAGCGTCCGCGACGTGCGTGCAGCCTTCGGCGCGATACTGCTCGACGTGCGCGGCGGTGATCATGCCCGCGTCCCGACGCCGGGGAAGCGCGCCTCGGCCGGATGCCGGTCCCAGCGCAGCGTGTTGACGATGTTGGAATAATGCACGCCGATGTTGACCACCCACAGCGCGAACAACAGCCGCAGCGTGGTCAGCGTCAGCGGCGCGTCGGAGATGCCGGGCAGGTCGAGGCCGCGCGCCACCTGGTACAGCCGCCACGGCAGGAACAGGCACGGCACGATCACCCACACCGGCGAGCGCCAGGCTTTCCACGTCAGCAGTTCGACGCCGATCTGCACCGCGAACAGCGCGAGGTAAGGCAGCAGGGCGAGGCGCACCCCCGGGACCGTGCCCTCGGCGACGAGGGCGGCAATGGGCAGCAGCGCGCCGACCCCCCAGATGACGAGGAGCCACGCCTTGAACAGCGCCCCGACCGGGCACGGCCCCGGAAAGTCCGGTCCGGCGCGTGTCCGCCACCGCGCCCAGCCGACGCACAGCGCGACGCCGAGCAGAAAGCCGAGATCGGCACGCAGGGTATCGGCGAACATGACGCAAGGCTGGCAGAACGACTGCGCCGGGTCGGTTGTGGCCACCGATCTGCCCGCTGTGCGGACGCTGCACGGGCGGCGGCTGCGCGCGCGGGCGCGACGCCCGAAGGTCGCGCGCATGCCCGCCGACCGCCTCCCCAAGTCGTACGTCGCGACGCGGCACGGTCAGGTGCATCTGCGCGAGACCGGCGATGCGGGCGCGCCGGTGCTGCTGATGATCCACTGGACGCCGCTGTCGGGGCGCATGTACGCCGCCGTTGCGCCGCGCCTTGCCGCCGCCGGGTGGCGCGTGCTGATGCCCGACCTGCTCGGCTATGGGCGGTCGGACGCGCGGCCCGGCGACTGGTCGGTGGCGGACTGGGCGGCGTCGCTCGGCGAAGTGCTCGATGCGCGGGGGATCGCGAGCGCCGTCGTCGCGGGCGGTCATGTCGGCGCGGCGGTCGCGGTCGAGCTGGCTTTGCTGCGCCCCGAAGCCGTTCGCGCGGCTATCCTCGACGGCGTACCCTTCGCGACGCTCGAATTGCGCGCGACCTTCGCCGCGATGGCCGCCGCGCCGCGTCCCGGCACGCCGATGGTGCCGGTAGAGCGCGCCCTCGGCCTGCTCGCCGAATATATCCCCGGCTGGCGCGCCGAAGGGGCCGGCGTCGAGCAGCTCTGGCCGGTGCTGGCCGACTATCTGGCCACCGATTTCGTTTCTTCGGCCCCCGTCGCGGCGGCTTGGGACGCGGCCGCGCGCCTGCCACGTCTCGCCTGCCCCGTCCTGCTGACCGGCGCGACACGCGAGTCGATGGCGGCGAGTCTCCACGCGGCGGCGGCGCTGCTCCCCGCTGCGGCGCGCCACCGCTGGGCGGGCACTCACCCAGTCCACGACGCCGCACGCGCCACCGAGTTCGCCGCGCCGCTGCTGGCGTTTCTCGAAGGCCTGCCATGATCCGCCGCGCCTATGTCGACGGGCTCTGGGGCCAGGTACATCTGCGCGAGGCGGGCAACGGCGCGCCGCTCGTGCTGCTCCATCAGTCGCCGCTGTCGGGGGCACAGTTCGAGCCCGCGCTGCCGGGGCTCGCGGTAGCCGGGTTGCGCGCCATCGCGCTCGACACGCCGGGCTACGGCGCGTCGACGCGCCCACCCGCGCCGCCGTCGATCGAGGCGCACGCCGATGCGCTGCTCCCCGTCCTCGATGCGCTCGGCCTCGACCGCGTCCACCTGCTCGGCCACCATACGGGCGCGGCGATCGCCTGCGCGTTGGCGGCGCGCCACCCGGAACGTGTCGACCGCCAGATCCTCAATGGCGTCCCCTTGCTCAGCGACGCCGAGCGCGCGCATTTCGCGGGCTTCCGCTTCGCGCCGCTGGTGCCGCTCGCCGACGGCAGCCACCTGACCGCCGTGTGGCAGCAACGCCTTGCCGCGACGCCGGGGTGGAGCGACCTCGCCGCGATGCACCGCCATGCCGTGACGATGCTCGCCAACCCCGACCATTATCATTGGGCGTTCGGGGCGGCGTTCGCCTACGACCTCGCCGCCGACCTCGCGCGGCTGACGGTGCCGACGCTCATCCTGAGCAACAGCGGCGACGACCTCGCCGCCGCGTCGCGCCGCGCCGCCGCGCTGCGTCCCGACTTCGCCTTCGTCGAACTCGTAGGCGGCACCCACGACATCGTCGACGAGCAGCCCGCGGCGTGGGCGGCGGCGGTCGCGACGTTCCTTACAGGCCCAGTACGCCCGGATTGAGGATGGCGTGCGGGTCGAGCGCCGCCTTGACCGCGCGCAGCAGCGCGACGCTGGGGCCGTTGCGGTCGTCGAGATAGGGATAGACCTTGCCGATCTGGAAATGCGCGCCGCCGTGGTCGTGCATCAGGCGGATGATCTCGCCCTTCATGCGCTTGACCGCCGCCGCCGCGTCGGGGCCGGGGGCATAGACGGGGACGCTGGCGAGGTGCGCCGGCGGCACGACGCGCTCGTGGTAGATGGTGCGGACGTCGGGCCAGTAGAAGGTCGGCTCGTAGATGAAGCCGCTCGCCCCGACCGCCATGAACATCGTGCCGCTGACGATGTTGAGCCGCGTCATCTCGGCCTCGTGCGCCTCCCAATAGTCGCCGAGCGCCTGATGGAAGCCGCGCACCGCGCTGTGCGGCAGCAGCGTGTGGAACGGCACCCAGCGCTCGCCCTTCGGCCCCAGCGTGTTGGTCAGCGGCGCGAACGGCATGCCCCGCACCACGGTCGGCACGGTATTGGCGATCTCGGAGCCGTGCGCCGACGCGATGCGCCGGATCACGGCCGCCTTCGCCGCCGCCGCGCCCGCATCGACGCCGTCGGCGATGTAGTGGACGGCGTAGCTCGCGGCCTTGAGCGCGCGGTCGCCCGCCGCCGCCATCTTGACGAGGCTCTTGACCCCCGCGCCGAACGACGGCGCGTTCTTCATCACCGAGGCGGCAATCCCGGCCTTCGCGCCGACCCCCGCCTGTCGCCCGATCTGGCCCTGCTGGAGCGTCGCGTCGAGGCCGAAATTCTCGTCGTCGACATGTTCGAGCGCGACGGCGCGCATCGCATCGTGCATCGCGGCGAAGCTGTCGAAGGAGAAGCTCAGCGCCTCGAACGCCTCGTAGCGGCGCTGCAGCCGCAGCGTGACGCGCGCCTTGACGCCGAACGCGCCGCAGTCGCCGAGGAATAGCCCGGCGAGGTCGGGGCCGAAATGGCGCGAGAAGGCGATGCCGCCGACGCCGCCCGCCGTGCCCGTGGTCAGCATCTCGCCGGTGCCGGTGACGACATCGAGGCCGCCCGCGCTCTCTGCCGAGACGCCGAAGGCGCTGCTGCCGTGGCTGCAGGCGTGCTGCGACATCGACCCCGCGACGGTCGCGGCAAGGCCCGAGAACGGCCCCCAGAACGGTGTCCGCAGCGCCTTGGGCAGCAGCGCGGCGTGGAGTTCGGCCCACGTCACGCCGGCCTCGACGGTGACGACATTGTTGGCTTCGTCGATGTCGATGCGCTTCAGCAACGCGGTGTCGATGGTGATGCCGCCGGGCCGGCTGTGCGTGTAGCCGTCGGTATAGCTCGCGCCGCCGCCGCGCACCGTCAGCGGGGCGCGCGCCGCCGCCGCCGCCGCGACGACCGCCTGCAGCTCGGCGATGCTGGCCGGGCGCACCACCGCGACGGGCAGCTCGCGCAGCGCATACACGTCGGTGCCGTAGAAGCGCCGGTCGGCCTCGTCCGTCAGCAGGTTCGCCGGCGCGACGGTGCGGGCGAGCGCGTCGAGCAGGCCGGTGTCGTCGTTCGCGGGCGTGTCGCGGGTGCGGTCGAGCATCGCGGTCATCGCGGGTCTCCGGTCAGCTGGTGCGGGAAATGGCTTTCGTGGTTGGCGAGATACCAGCGCGCAATTTCCGCGCGCGTCGCCCACCACACGCCGGGCAGAGCCTTGGCATGTTCGATGAACTCGCGCAGCGCGCGGACGCGGTGGGCGCGTCCCGAGACGTGGGGATGGATGCCGACATTCATGATCCGGCCCGTCGTGGCACCTTCGGCGTAAAGCACGTCAAGTTCCTCGATGAGGATATCACGATATTGGTCGGTGGTGTAGTTGCGCCGGGTCAGCAGCGTGAAGTCATTGATTTCATTGGAATAGGGCACCGAGACGATTGGGCCGGCGGCGGTGCGCAGCAGATACGGCTGGTCGTCGTTCATCAGGTCGCAGTAGAACAGGCACCCCGCCGCCGCGAGAATCTCAGGCGTTCGAAGCGTGCCGCGCAGGCTCGACGACAGCCATCCCAGCGGCTTACGCCCGGTCTCGGCCTCGTACTTTGCGAGGCTGCGCAGCACGATATCGCGTTCGGCGGCGGGGTCGGCGTGGAAATCGGTGAGCAGTTCGCCCTGCTCCCAGTTGTGCGCGAGCAGCTCCCAGCCGCGGTCGAGGCACGCCTGCACCATCGCGCGGCGGCGGTCGAAGGTGACGGCATTGGTCGTGCAGCTCGCCTTCACCCCCAGCTCGTCGAAAAGCTCGTAGAGCCGCCAGATGCCGACGCGCTGACCGTACTCGCGCCAGCTGTAGTTGGGGAAGTCGGGGACGCGCCCCGGCAGCACGTCGGGGAGGATCGGCGGGCCGCCGGCATAGTACGCGCGGTCGGTATCCTTGGTCAGGTCCCATGTCTCGAGATTGAAGGTCAGGATCAGCGCGACGCGCGCGCCGCCCGGCCAGCGCAGCGGCGCGCGCTCGGGCAACGGGACATAGTCATAGTCCATCAATGATCCGCCAGCAGCGCGCCGAAGCCGTCCATCTGGTCCATGATGCCGTTGGTCCGCAAGGCATGCCAGTAGGTCGCGGTGTTGATCGCGATGACGGGCTTTTCCAGCCAGAACTCGGCCCAGGCCGCGACGCGCGCGAAGGCGAGGTTGGTGCCGCACTGGATGATCGCGTCGACCTGGGGGTCGTCGACCTCCTCAACGGCGCGCTTGAGCGTCCGTTCGCTCTCGTGCGCGATCAGCATCGGCGAGGCGCAACGCAGTCCCTTGAGCGCCACCACCTCATAGCCCGATTCCTCGAAGAACTTGCGGACCTGCGCGTCGCCGACCGGCATGTACGGCGTGATGATCGAGATGCGCTTCGCGCCGCCGAGCGCGGCGATCGCGGCGTGGCAGGCGTGGCTGCCCATCGTCACCGGCCGGCCGGTCTGCGCCTGCAGCCGGTCGAGCATCGCGTCCGCCCCCGCCGCGCCGTCCCAGAAGGTTTCCGCCGACATGCCCATGACGACCGCATCGGGGGTCATCGACATCGCGACATCGACCGCCGCCTCGGTCGCGTCGCGGATATTGTGGAGCATCGCCATGAAGCTCGCGTCCGAATCGACCTTGGTATCGGGGATGGCGATGCGCGCCGTGTGGTTGGTGACGCCGCGCGGACGCATCGCGTCGTATTCGGGCTGGACGCTGGTGTTGGTCGAGGGGACGACGACCGCGAATTTCGCGCGGTTGCCGAGTGAATCGCCCATCGCCGTCCCCTGCCTCGCGTCGCTGTGCCGTGCTTGGCCGCAGGGCTGCCGCAGCGCGCGACCGTCGCCCGGCTTGACCGCAGGCCGGATAACCCACGTTGCGGCGTGACGTGCAGTGGTCCACCGCCTAGCATCGCACCGACCGATCCTGAGGAGCCGCCCGCTTGCCGTCATCCGCTGCCCCGCCCGCGCTGACGCTGCCGACCGGGCTCAAGGCGGCGTGGGGACTCGGCTCGATCGGCACCGCGACGGTGATCAACGTCGGGTCGCTGCTGCTGCTGTTCTTCATGACCTCGGTGCTCGGCATCGCCCCGGCGCTGGCGGGGACGCTGTTGTTCGCCGCCAAGCTGTGCGACGCGGTCGCGGCACCGCTCGTCGGCGGCATCAGCGACCGCAGCACGCACCGCTGGGGCCGCCGCGCGCCGTTCATGCTGGCGGGGGCGATCGTCGCGGCGGTGGGCATCGCGGTCGTCCTCAACCCCCCCGCGCTGACCGGCAGCGCGTTGTCGGCGTATATGTTCGGCTGCCTGATGGTGCTCGCGCTCGGCTATTCGCTGTTCAACGTGCCCTATATCGCGATGCCGCCCGAGATGACCGACCTGCCCGCCGAGCGGACCTCGATCCTGTCGTGGCGCATCGCCTTCGTGTCGATCGGCGGGCTGATCAACGGCCTCGCGCCGCAGCTGGCGAAGTCGTGGGGCGGCGGTCGCGCGGGCTATGGCCGCGTCGGGCTGCTGCTCGGCGCGCTGGTGCTGGCGACGATGCTCGTCGCGAGCCTGGCGGCGCGGCGCACGCGGTCGCTGCCGCCGGGACCGCAGGCGTCAGGCCTCGCGCGCTATGCTGCGGTCTTCGCCAACCGGCCGTTTCGCCTGATCATCGCCGCCAAGGTGTGCCAGCTCGTCGGCCTCGCCAGCGTCACGGCGTCGCTGCTGTTCCTCGTCACCACCGTCCTCAAGGCATCGCCCGGAACCGTCGCGATCCTCATCCTGTGTGCGACGATCGCGACGCTGGCGGCGATGCCGCTGTGGGTCCGCCTCGGGCGCTCGTATTCGAAGCGCAACCTCTACGCCGCCGGGTGTGCGGGGTACGCGCTGCTGGTGGCGTCGTGGCTGCTCGCCGGGCCGAACGAGCCCGTCGCGCTGATCGTCGTGCGCGGCATCGTCTCGGGTTTCTGCTCGGGCGGGCTGCTGCTGATGGGCCAGTCGCTGCTGCCCGACATCATCGACCACGACTGCCGCCGCTCGGGCATCCGCCGCGAGGGACTGTATGCGGGGGTCTACAGCTTCGTCGAAAAGGCGTCGATGGCGCTCGGCCCGCTGCTCGTCGGGCTGATCCTCCAGGCCTTCCACTTCCGCCCCTCGACCGGCGGCGCGCCGGTGGCGCAGCCCGCCGAGGCGCTGACCGGCATCTACCTCGGGGCGGCCGTGCTGCCCGCCGCACTGTACCTGCTCAGTATCGTGCCGCTGATGTTCATCGATCTCGAGCGCGATACCGCGCGGCAGGACGCGATGCCCGGCGTCCCGGCGTGACGGGTGGCGCAGTCCGGCGCGCGGCCCTCGCGCTCGCGCTCGTCGCGGCTCCGCTGGCCGCCAAGGAGGCCACGCCCCCCAATGACCCCGCCGCGATGACCGCGCGCATCGCCGCCTTTCCCGCCGCGCGCGGGGTCGAGACCCCCGACGCCTACACGCCCGCCGAGACCGTCAGGGGCGGCGGCGGCAAGGCGGTGCCCACCGCGACCCCGGTGCAGGCGGGCATCGCCGACGCCGCCATCGCCGCCGCCAAGGCCTATGCCGAGAGCAAGGGCAGCTTTGCGCTGCTCATCGCGCGCGACGGCAGGCTGGTCAGCGAGACCTACTGGCAAGGCTACACTCCGGCATCGCGCTTCTCGACCGCGTCGATGCACAAGTCGGTGATGGCGCTGAGCTTCGGCGTCGCGATCGGACAAGGCAGGATCGCGCTGAGCGATCCGCTCGGTCGCTGGCTGCCCGAATGGGCGGACGACCCGCGCGGGCGCATCACGCTCGCGCAACTGCTGGCGATGACCAGCGGCCTCGGCACCGCGCCCGCCAGGCCCGGCGACCCGGCCAGCGCGGCGACGCAGCTGATGTTCGGCGACGACCTGCGCGCCGCCGCGCTGCGCTTCGAGGCACTGGCCCCGCCGGGACAGGAATTCGCCTATGCCAACGTCAACAGCCAGCTCGCGGGGATGGCGCTGACCAGGGCGGTCGGCGAACGCTATGCCGACTGGCTGTCGCGGACGCTGTGGAAACCGATGGGGGCGAGCGACGCGGCGCTGTGGCTCGACCGGCCGGCAGGCACGCCGCACCTGTTCTGCTGCCTGCAGGCCACCCCGCGCGACTGGCTGCGCGTCGGCGAGTTGATCCGGCTGCGCGGCAAGGTCGGCATGCGGCAGATCGTGCCGTCGACGTGGATCGACACGATGACCGCGCCGTCGCCGCTCAACGCCAATTTCGGGCTGCATTTGTGGCGCGGCACGCCGTTTGCGCCCGTGCGCCGCTATGGCAAGACCGTCGCGCTGACCGTTGCCGCGAGCGCGCCGATGCGGCGCGACGACGTGTATTACATCGACGGGGCGGCGGCGCAGCGGGTCTACGTCATTCCCTCGGCGGGGCTGACCATCGTCCGCATCGGCAAGCCGGCACTCGACTGGGACGAGGCGGCACTGCCCAACGCCATCCTCGCGGGGCTCGCCCCGGGCTAGGCCGTCGTGCGACGCGCCGATACCGGCCAGCGTTCGAGCCTGCCGTCCTCATCGGCGATCCACAGCGCATCGTGCAAATTGACCGTCGGATCGACGTGCCCGGGCTGGAGCCAGACGATGTCGCCCGCGCGCGGTGCGTCGGTGGGCCACGCGAGGCGCTCGTCGGCGTCGACCGCGTCGATTGCCGCCTCGGTATCGCCCGCGCCGTGCAGCCGCCGCGCGAAGTCGGGGTGCACCACCGCGCCGTGCTCGTCGCCCATCGCGCGCCACCACGAGCCCGGTGCGGCACCCGCGACGACGCGCGCGGGCGGCCCGTCGACGCTGAGCGCCTTGAGTCCCGCGTCGCAGGTGACGTGGCTCTTGTGCGTCGCCGACACCACCGATGCCGCGAGGAGCAGCGCGGGCGCGAACGGCCACGCGCCCCCGCCCGGCGCGCCGCAGTCGGTGTAGTCGACGTCCATCAGCGCATAGCTGCCCGCCTGGAGTTCGGTGAAGACGCCGCCCGCGAGGTCGTGGACATAGCTGCCCGTGCCGCCGCCGGTGACGACCGCCGGGGCAAGCCCCGCCGCCGCGAGGTCCGCCACCAGCGTCGCGAGACGCGCCGTGGCGCGCGCCGCCCGCGCCGCGCGCGCGACAACGTCGGCATCGTGCTGGAGATGCCCGACATAGGCCTGGATGCCGCCATAACGCAGTCCGGGCGTTGCCGCTGCCAGCCGCGCCAGCGCCGCCGCCCGTTCGGGCCTGACGCCGGTGCGGTGCTGGCCGAGGTCGATATCGACGATCAGGCGCAGCGTCGTTTCCGCCGCGACCGCCGCCGCCCCCGCCGCGCCGATCTGCGCCGCGCTGTCGGCGACCAGACCGACCGCGTGGCCCGCCGCCGCGAGTGCCGCGAGCGCCGCCAGCCCCCGCGCCGG
>CAXTSL010000049.1:0-22285 GCA_964246975.1 uncultured Sphingomonadaceae bacterium | reverse complement strand
CGTTGCGCTCGCACAGTTCATAGACGCGCTGGATGTGTTCCCAGCGCACGCGGTCGGCGGACATCGGCTCGGCGGGAGCCTCGGGACGCTGTCCGGGCGCGGCTTCGAGGGCGCGGATGATCTCCTCGGGGTCGGCGGGCTTGGCGAGATAGTCTACCGCGCCCGCCTTGACCGCCGCGACGGCGGTGGCGAGGTTGCCATAGCCGGTCAGTACGACGATCCGCATGTCGGCATCGCGGGCGCGCAGCTCATCGACGAAATCGAGGCCGTTGCCGTCGCCCAGCCGCAGGTCGACGACGGCGTGGCTCGGCGTCAGCGTCGCCAACGCGGCACGCGCCTCCGCCAGGCTCCCCGCACCGGTGACGGCATAGCCGCGCCGCTCCATCGTCACCTGCAGGCGCTGGCGGAACGGCGCGTCGTCGTCGACGAGGAGGAGATTGCCCAGCGCCGCCGGGGTCTCGCGCAACTGTGTCGCCATGTTTCCTACTCCTTCAAGCGTCCGCCCCCGCGACGGGGCTTTCGATATGGGCGCGTGGCCAGCGCGCGTCGACCCGCGCGCCGCCGCCGGGCAAATTGTCGAAGCTCAGGTGTCCGCCGGTGCGCTCGATCAGCGTCGTCGCGATGAAGATGCCGAGCCCCGTGCCCCCTGAGGTCGAGCGCGACGGCCCGAGATTGGGCTCGCCGAGACGCGGTAGCAGCGCGGGCGGGAACCCCGGCCCGTCGTCGCGGACCGACACCGCGACCGACTTGCGGTCGGCGCTCGCCGCCAGCTCGACCGCCGAGCCGGCGTGGCGCACGGCATTGTCGACGAGGTTGGCGAGGCCATGCAGGAGTTCGGGCGTGCGGCGGACGATCGGCAACGGCCCGCCGGTCCTGACGTGGACGGGGACCCGCGCCGGGCCCTGCGCCGCGACGACCTCGTGCAGGATCGCATCGAGCGGCAGACGCGGCATCGGCTCCTCGGCCTCGGCGCGGCGCGCGATGCCGACGAGGATGTTGCGGCTGCGCGTCGCCTCGGCATCGAGCAGGCGGACGTCCTTGCCGTGGACGGGATCGTCGCCGAGCGCCTCGCACAGGTCGTGGGCGATCAGCATGATCGTGCCGAGCGGCCCGCCAAGCTCGTGCGCCGCCGCCGCCGCGAGCGCGCCGAGCGCCGCCATCCGCGCTTCGCGATCGAGCGCCGCCTCGGTGGCGATCAGCGCGCGGGCGCGGGCGCGCGATTCGGCCGACACCAGCCAGACATAGCCGCCGAGAAAGGTCGCGCCGATGACCACCGCGACGACTGCCCCGAACTTGTAGAGCAGCGGCAGGCTCGGCGGCGGCCCCGCCCACGGCAGCGGCGTCGCCCAGTGCCACAGCACGAACAGGATGCCGCCCGCCAGCGCCAGCAGCCCCAACATCGCGCGCGCCGGCAGCAACGTCGCCGAGATCGTCACCGGCACCACCATCAACACCGCGAACGGATTGGCGATGCCGCCGGTGAGGAACAGCAGCACGCCGGCCTGGACGAGATCGAAGGCAAGATGCAGCAGCACCGCATTGTTCTCGAGGCGCGCGTTGCGCGGATACAGCGTCGCCAGCCCAAGATTGAGCACCGCCGCCGCCGCGACCGCTGCGACCAGCGACGGCCATTGCAGCGGAAAGCGCAGGTACAGCCCGACGAAGACGAGCGTCGCGCACTGCCCGGCGATGGCGATCCAGCGCAGCGTCACCAGCGTCCGCACGCGCACGCCCGGCCGCTCGAGCGCGGCGGCGACCAGCGAGGGCGACGGGGTCATCGGCAGCTTCTAGGCGCGATACGTGCGCCGGACCATGCGGCATGTGGGCCGCGCCCAGCGGCGGGCAGGATTACGCCTGGACCCGCCGCCAGCGCGTCCCCTGCGGCCCGTCCTCCAGCACTATGCCTCGCGCCGCGAGGTCGTCGCGGATCCGGTCGGATTCGGCAAAGTCCCTGCGCGCGCGCGCGGCGGTGCGCGCGGCGACGAGCGCGTCGAGCGCGGCATCGGCTGGATCGACCGCCGATCCCGGACTGCCGCCACCGCCTGTCGGCTCGAGCAGCCCCAGCATCGCCATCGCCGCGCGCATGCCGCCGACATCGTCGAGCCGCGACAGGCGTGCGATCGCCGCGACCACCTCGGGCGTGTTGAGGTCGTCCGACAGCGCCGCGACGACGCGCTCCGGCACCGCATCGGCGGTTTCGTCCGAACGCCGCAGGAAGCCCTGCCAGCGATCGAGCGTCGCCCTGGTCTGCTCCAGCAGCCCCTCGGTCCACGCCAGCGGCTGCCGGTAGTGGGCGCTGAGCAGCGCCAGCCGCAGCACTTCGCCCGACCATCCCGCCGCCAGCAGGTCGCCCACCAGCGCGACATTGCCGAGCGACTTCGACATTTTCTCGGCTCCCATGCTCAGGAAGCCGTTGTGCATCCAGACCTGCGCCAGCGGCGCGCCGTGGTTGGCGCACACGCTCTGCGCCAGCTCGTTCTCGTGGTGCGGAAAGATCAGGTCGAGCCCGCCGCCGTGGATGTCGATGGTCTCGCCCAGCACCGCGCGGATCATCGCCGAGCATTCGATATGCCACCCCGGCCGCCCGCGCCCCCAGGGGGAGTCCCACCCCGGCTGGTCGTGGGCGCTCGGCTTCCACAGCACGAAGTCGGCGCTCCCGCGCTTGTACGGCGCGACCTCGACACGGGCACCCGCGATCATCTCGTCGAGGCGACGGCCCGACAGCCTGCCGTAGTCGGGGAACGCCGCGACATCGAACAGCACATGGCCCTCGGCCGCATAGGCGACGCCGCGCGCGATCAACGCGCCGATCATCGCGACCATGCCACCCGGCCCCTCGACGAAGGCGGTGGCGTGGGGTTCGATGTCGGGAGCCGCGACGCCGAGCGCGCCCATGTCGGTACGGTAGTGCTCGGCATAGCGCGCCGTCACCTCGCCGATCGCCACGCCTTCGGAAGCGGCGGCCGCGATGATCTTGTCGTCGATATCGGTGATGTTGCGCGCATAGACGACCTGCCGCTCGGGGTAGGTGTGGCGCAGCACGCGGCGCAGCACGTCGAAGACCACGGCGGGGCGGGCGTTGCCGATGTGCGCACGGTTATAGACCGTCGGGCCGCAGACATACATCGTCACGCGGTCGGCTTCGCGCGGCACGAAGTCCTCCTTGCGGCGGGTCAGCGTGTTGTAGAGACGCAGGGTCACTTCGGCGGCTTCTCGCGCGCCGCCTCGAGCAGGCGGTCGAACGCACCGCGCTGTTCGGACGCTGCGGTGTCGGGGCTGGCGTCCTTGCGGTGCCGCCGCGTCTCGACGAAATCGACCATCGCCTTGCTCGTCGCCTCGACCAGCGGCGCGGTGCGCGCGGCGCGCAGCCATTCGGGGCGCGGATTGTCGGGGTCGAGCACATCGAACACCATGGTGCCGAGCAGGAACAGCACCGCCGCGCCGAGCAGCCCCTTGAACGCCCCGAAACCAAAGCCCAGCACGCGGTCGAGCGGCCCGACGATCGAATTGCGCGTCCGCGCCCCCAACGCACCCGCGACGCCCTTGAAGATCACGAAGGTCAACGCGAAGATCAGCACGAACGCGAGGATCGCCCCGCCGCTCTCGGTCCCCGTCAGCTTCGTCGCGAGGATTTTGCCAGCGGGATAGAACAGCCGCACCGCGAAAATCGCCGCGACCCACGCGAGCAGCGACAGCACCTCGGTGACGAAACCGCGCGCCAGCCCCGCCAGCGCGCCGAACGCGATCAGCAGCAGCACGACGATGTCGAAAGCGGTGAGCGCGGTCATCGCCGCTCGTTTAGGGCGTTCGCGGCGGCGGGGGCAAGGGCGGCGCACCGGACGGCGATGGGGCAGCGCTCGCCTCGCCCCTCGCCTTGTCCCTGCCCCATTCGACGCCTATCTGCCATGCATGCCCTTTTCCAGCACGCACCCTGCGCTCGCCGGCGCGCTCGCCGCGCGTGGCTATGACGCCCCGACCCCCGTCCAGGCCGCCGTCCTCGCCGCCGACCCGGGCCGCGACCTCATCGTCTCGGCGCAGACCGGCAGCGGCAAGACCGTTGCTTACGGCTTTGCCCTGGCGACCCCGCTGCTCGGCGAGTCCGAACGCTTCGGGCGTGCCGCTGCCCCGCTCGCGCTGATCATCGCGCCGACGCGCGAACTGGCGCTGCAGGTGGCGCGCGAGCTCGAATGGCTGTTCGCCGGCGCGGGCGGCGTCGTCGCGACCTGCGTCGGCGGCATGAACGTCCGTGAGGAGAGCCGCACGCTGTCGCGCGGCGCGCATATCGTGGTCGGCACCCCGGGACGCCTGCGTGACCACCTCGAGCGCGGCAACCTCGCCACCGTCGACCTGCGCGCCGTCGTCCTCGACGAAGCCGACGAGATGCTCGACCTCGGGTTCCGCGACGATCTCGAGGAAATCCTCGATCAGGTGCCCACCGAACGCCGCACCCTGCTGTTCTCGGCGACGTTGCCCAAGCCGATCCAGGCGCTCGCCAAGCGCTACCAGCGCAACGCCGAGCGGCTGCAGGTCGGCAGTGCCGCCGAGGCCCACGGCGACATCGATTATCGCGCCGTCCGCGTCGCCCCCAACGACCTCGAAGCTGCCGTCGTCAACGTGCTGCGCTTCCACGAGGCGGGTGCAGCGATGGTCTTCGCCGCCACCCGCGAGGGCGTCCGCCGCCTCCACGCCAGTCTGGCGGAGCGCGGTTTCGCCGCCGTCGCGCTGTCGGGCGAACTCAGCCAGTCCGAGCGCACCCACGCGTTGCAGGCGCTCCGCGACCGCCGCGCGCGCGTCTGCGTCGCCACCGATGTCGCGGCGCGCGGTCTTGACCTCCCCGACCTCGGGCTGGTGATTCACGCCGAGCTGCCGCACGACGCTGAAGTCCTCCAGCACCGCTCAGGCCGCACCGGCCGCGCCGGCAAGAAGGGGGTCTGCGTCATCCTCGTCCCCTATCCCAAGCGCCGCCGCGCCGAGGGGATGCTGCGCGAGGCCAATATCCGCGCGACGTGGGAAGACGTGCCAAGCGCCGCCAAGATCGCCGCGCGCGACGAGGCGCGGCTGATGGACGAGATCGGCGACGCGGGCGACGACACCGCCGCCGCCGAGGCGCTGCTGGCGACGAAGGACCCGGTCAGCGTCGCCGCCGCGCTGCTCCGCCTCCACCGTGCGCGCCTGCCCGCCCCCGAGGATCTCAGCGACGCGGGGCAGCCCGATCTGCGCCCCGAGGCCGGGCCGCGCCAAGGCTTCGAGGACGCGGTGTGGTTCCGCGTCAACACCGGCCGCGTCAACAACGCCGACCCGCGCTGGCTGCTGCCGTACCTCTGCCGTCGCGGCCACCTGACACGTAAGGATATCGGTGCGATCCGCATCTTCGACCGCGAGACGCGCTTCGAGATCCCGCGCGATCTCGCGACGCGCTTCGTCGCGGCGTTGAAGCGCACCGACGACGGCGACCCGAGCGTCATCATCGAGGCGGCAGGCGACCGCCCCGAACCCGCGCGCCGCCCGCCGTCCCCGCGCCGGGGACCGCCGCCCGCGCGTCGCTAGGCGCGCTCCCTGCGCTTTCGGCGGTGGGCGAAGCGTATTCTGGTCGCTAAAGCTCGTCGCATGGTCCATCTGCTTGTCACCGCCCTTCTCGTTGCAACTGCGAGCGCGCCCGATCCCAATGCCTATCTTGAAGAGGTCGGGGGCGCGCGCGCGAGCGCGCAGGTCAAGGCGTGGAATGCGGCGACGCTCGACGGGCTGACCCGGACGCCGGGTTTCGCCGCCAACCAGGACCGTGCCCGGACGCTGCTCGACGACGACGCGCGCATCGCGACCCCCGACGCGGTGCTCGGCGACACCGTGTTCAACCTGTGGCGCGACCAGGCGCACCGGCGCGGCCTGTGGCGGGCCGCCGCGCTCGCCGGCTTCACCGCCGGCAAGCCGCAGTGGCGCGTGCTGATCGATATCGACGCGCTGGGCAAGGCCGAGGGCAAGAGTTGGGTGTGGAAGGGTGCGACCTGCCGTGCCCCCGCCTACGACCGCTGCATGGTGGCGCTCGCCGACGGCGGCACCGACGCGGTGGTGCGCCGCGAGTTCGATGTCGCGCGCGCGGCCTTCGTCGCCGACGGCTTCGTGCTGCCCAATGCCAAGAGCGATGTCGACTGGGCCGGGCCCGACGCGCTGTACGTCGCGACCGACTATGGCGCGGGCAGCCTGACCGCGTCGGGCTATCCGCGCGTCGTCAAGCGCTGGGCGCGTGGGCTGCCGCTGGGCACCGCGACACCGGTCGCCGAAGGCGCGGTAACCGACGTGCGCGTCGCGACGCAGGTCTTCGTTGACGGCGGGCGAAGCTGGCCGCTGCTGGTGCGCGGCGTCGACTTCTACCACAGCGAGATCAGCCACATCGCCCCCGACGGGCATCTCGTGCGGTCGCCGCTGCCGACCGACGCGGCGATCGAGGACGTGCTCGATGGGCGTGCTATCGCCAAGCTGCAGAGCGCGTGGCGTGGGCACCCCGCAGGGGCGGTCGTCGCCTACCGCATCGACGACGTGATCGCCGGGCGCGACGCGAGCGTCGAGACCGTCTTCGTGCCCAACGCGCATCAGGCGATCGAGCAGGTCGCGGCGGGCCACGCGCTGGTCTGGCTCAAACTGCTCGACGATGTCTCGGGCAAGCTCGTCGCGGTCCGGCGGCTGCCGACGGGCGAATGGCGCGCGACGCCGACGCCGCTCGCCGCCAACACCACTGTCCACCTCGACGCTGCCGCCGCGTCGCGCGAACTGGCGTTCGCGACCGTCGAGGGCATGCTGACCCCGCCGACGCTGTACGCGATCGCGCCCGGTGCGCCGCCGACGGTCGTCCAGTCGCTGCTGGCGCGCTTCGACGCGTCGCGGATGACCGTCGTGCAGCGCTTCGCGACCTCGAAGGACGGCACGCGCGTGCCCTATTTCCTCGTTCGCAAGGCGGGCACGCGCGGCCCGGGGCGCGCGCTGATCCATGCCTATGGCGGGTTCAGGAACGCCCAGACGCCGACCTATCTCGTCGATCAGCCCTACCGCGCCGGCCCGGTGGCGCTGTTCTTCGTCGAACAGGGCGGGGCATTCGTGCTGGCGAACCTGCGCGGCGGCGGCGAATACGGCCCGGCGTGGCACGACGCGGGACTGCGTGAGAAGCGCCAGAATGTCTTCGACGACCTCCACGCCGTCGCCGGGGATCTGATCGCCACCGGCGTCAGCGCGCCCCGGCGCATCGCCATCTCGGGTCGCTCGAACGGCGGGCTGCTGGTCGGCGTCGCGATGGAGCAGCGCCCCGATCTCTACGGTGCGGTGGTGATGGGCTCGCCGCTGATCGACATGCAGCGCTATTCGCACCTCCTCGCGGGGGCATCGTGGATGGGCGAGTACGGCGACCCTGACGTGCCCGCCGACTGGGATTTCATCAAGGCCTACTCGCCGTACCATAACCTCGAGGCCGGGGTGCGCTATCCGGTGCCGTTCATCTACACCTCGACCAAGGACGACCGCGTCCACCCCGGCCATGCGCGCAAGTTCGCGGCGCGGCTCGGCGACCTCGGGCACCGGTTTTACTACAACGAGGCGCTGGAGGGCGGCCATGCGGCGGGGGCCGACCGCGCGCAGGACGCCTTCCGCGCCGCGCTGATCATGGCCTATCTCGACACGTCGCTGAGTTCCCCGGCGACGAGCGCGCGCCAGGCGTCGAGGGTGCGGTCGAGGCGATAGGCGTCGGCGCGGTCGCCGGGCAGCACGCGCTGCGGGCTTGTCTGGCGCAACAATGCGGTGGCCCATGCGGCGGCGTCGGCGGGATCGGCGAGCAGCCCGTACCTGCCGCCATCGAGGACGCTCGCAGCGTTGCCTGCCGTCGGCGACGCGACCGCTGGCGTGCCGCACGCCAGCGCCTCGAGCAGCGCGTTCGACGCCCCCTCCCACCACGACGGCAGCGCGAACGCCCCGGCGGCGGCGAGGCATGGAAACGGGTTGTCGACGACGCCGGGCAGGTCGAAACTCGGCAAGCCCTTTGCGTCGGCACGCGCGATAAGGTTGTCCCACGCCGCCTCAGTGCCGCCGCCCAGAATGACAAGCGCGAGCGGTTGCGACGCATTGGCCAGCGCCACCGCATCAATCAGTGTCGCAAAATTCTTCTGTTCGGCAAAGCGCCCCATCGCCAGCACGAACGGCGGGGCGTCAGGCGCGGCGAATGGGTGCGGGCAGGGTTCGGCGGCGCGCGCGCGGATGAGGTCGACATCGACGCCGTTCTCGATGACCACCGCCTGCCCCCGCGCCGCCGCCGCGGCAAGGCGCGGGTCGCCGAGCAGGTGCGACGAGACGAGCACGATGCGGTCGGCGTCGGCGGTCAGCAGGCCGAGTTGCGCGGCATCCGCCATCCGCAGCAGGCCGTTCTTGCCACGCGTCCCGCGCGCGTGATCGATGTCGTTCGAAAAGCGGTAGATGCGCCGAAAGCCGCGCAATCCCTTCAGCGCGAACAGGAACAGCGGGTGGCCACGGTTGCCCGCCGAGATCGCCAGGTGCGGGGCGCTCGACCGGACATGCCGCCGCAGCGCGCGCCCGAGACCGACCAGCGTCAGCGGCCCGATCCGCCCGCCGTCGCCCAGCACCGTCACCGGCACTTCCGACGCGCGCGCCATGTCGCCCGTCCGGCACGTGACGACCTCGACCCGATGCTCGACCGCCAACGCCGCAGCGAGGGCCAGCGCGTTGCGCACCACCCCCGTCGCCGAGAGGTCGAAGACGAAGATCATGATCCGGGTGGCAGCGGGCATCGCCGCCGCTATCGACCATCGTTCACCGAGCTGGCAACCGCGCGCCCACGAAAAAAGGGGCCGCTTTCGCGACCCCTTTCCGAAGCTCAACTCGACCGGACGGCTTACTTCTTCGCCATCTTGTCGGCCTTCATCATCTTCTTGTGCTGCGCGACCTCGGCCTTGGTGGCGGGGCGGTCGCCCATCATCCACTTGCCTTCCTTCTGCGTCATGCCGTCGGCAGTCATCATCGACTCGCCGCTGCCCGCCGTGCGACCGGTGTTATTGGCCTCATAGCTGCCGCCCGACAGATTGCCGTTGGCGGTCGTCGTCGAGGGCGGCGACATGCCGGCCGTGTCGGGCGTCTGCTGGTTCGACTGGCTCGGCCCCGGCGCGGTCTGCGCGGTCGCGGCAGTTCCCGCCAGCAGCGCGGCGGCGGTCAGCATCATCATCGTTTTCATCGTCGTTCTCCTGAAGCGGTCGGATCGCCCGGCACCGTCGCGGTACCGGGCGGCTCGATCAGCGCGGGGGTGTCGCCGGCGTCGCCGGGTCGGCGGGCGTCGTCGAATCGGTCGGCGGCGTCGTCTCGGTCGTCGGCGCCATCGGTGTCGTCGCCGTTTCGGGGGCCATGCCGGTCGCGGGCGCGGTCGCTGTCGTGGCGGGTTCGCCCGAAGCGTTCATCGCGCCACTCGACTGCATGGGCGCAGTCGCGCCGCCGCTGCTCGCCAGCTGCTGCTGGTTCAGCTGGCGCGTCGTCGCCCGTTCACGCGAGTCCTGCGCGGCGCGCGGTCGCGCATCGACCGCCGTCGCGGTCAGCGTAACTGCGGCCAGTGCCGCAGCAATCGTCAGACGATTGATCATGATCTCTCTCCTCTATCGCTGCCCGACCCGTGACGCCTCAACGCGCCGATGCGGGCGGGGTTTCGTGTCAATGCCCGGGCGGGGTACCCGCCGTGCCCGGCGTCCCAAGCGTCGTCGTCGACCCGTCGCCGTTGACGCTGGTGCCCGGCGTCGGCGGTGTCCCGGCGATCGGCGGCGGGGTGACGGTCGTCGTGGTCGTGCCCGTGATCGTGCTGCTCGGCGCGCTGTTTAGCGCATCGCGACCGGTCGGCGAACGATCACCGCGTGCGCTCGGCGTCGTCACGCTCGGCGCGCCGGTGGTGCCGGTGACGCTGTTGCCCGCCGGACTGCCGGTACCGACCGCCGGAGCAGGGCCGACCTGTGCATGCGCCGCCGTCGCCGCAACGAACAGCGCGGCTGTGCTCAAAACCAGGGTCTTCATCGCATAACTCCTTGTTCAGGCGCGCAAGGCACCGTCGCTGTCCTCTCAACGACCCATTGCGCCGGAGGGTTCACGGCCCGTCGCGTTGGCGGCACGCTTCGCGCTATGCTAGGCGGCGCGGCTTCCCCGCCGCCCGTGAAAGCCCCGACGCCGATGATCCCGCGCTATTCCCGCCCCGAGATGGTGGCGATCTGGGAGCCCGAAACGCGCTTCCGCATCTGGTTCGAGATCGAGGCGCACGCGATGGACGCGCTCGCCGAATTGGGCGTCGTGCCCAGGGAGGCCGCAGCGGCGGTCTGGGCACGCGGCGGCTTCGATGTGGCGCGCATCGACGAAATCGAGCGCGAAACCAAGCACGACGTCATCGCCTTCCTCACCAGCCTCGCCGAGCATGTCGGCGAGGAGGCACGCTTCGTCCATCAGGGCATGACCAGTTCGGACGTCCTCGACACCTGCCTCGGCGTCCAGCTGGCGCGCGCCGCCGATCTGCTGATCGCCGACCTCGACGCGCTGCTCACGGTGCTCAAGCGCCGCGCCTACGAGTTCAAGCTGACCCCCACCATCGGGCGCAGCCACGGCATCCACGCCGAGCCGACGACCTTCGGGCTTAAGCTCGCGCAGGCTTATGCCGAGTTCGGCCGCTGCCGCGGCCGCCTTGTGCTGGCGCGCGCCGAGGTCGCGACCTGCGCGATCTCGGGGGCCGTCGGGACCTTCGCCAATATCGACCCCCGCGTCGAGGAACACGTCGCCAAGGCAATGGGGCTGACCGTCGAGCCGATCAGCACGCAGGTCATCCCGCGCGACCGTCATGCGATGTATTTTGCCGCGCTCGGCGTCGTCGCGGGCTGTGTCGAGCGGCTCGCGACCGAGGTCCGCCACCTCCAGCGCACCGAGGTGCTCGAAGCGGAGGAGTATTTTTCGCCCGGCCAGAAGGGGTCGAGCGCGATGCCGCACAAGCGCAATCCGGTGCTCAGCGAGAATTTGACGGGCCTCGCGCGGCTGGTGCGCGGTATGGTCACCCCGGCGCTTGAGAACATCGCGCTGTGGCACGAGCGCGACATCAGCCACTCGTCGGTCGAGCGGATGATCGGCCCCGACGCGACGGTGACGCTCGATTTCGCGCTGGCGCGGCTGACGGGGGTCATGGACAAGCTCGTCGTCTATCCGGCGCGGATGCAGGCCAATCTCGACCGCATGGGCGGGCTGGTGCATTCGCAGCGCGTCCTGCTCGCGCTGACGCAGGCGGGTGCGAGCCGCGAGGCGGCATACAGTCTCGTCCAGCGCAACGCGATGCAGGTCTGGGAGGGCGACGGCAAGCTCGCGCTGCTCGACCTGCTCAAGGCCGACGGGGAGGTCGGCGCGTATCTCGATGCGGACCGGCTCGACGCGCTGTTCGACCTCGGCCACCATTTCGCCCATGTCGACACGATCTTCGCGCGAGTGTTCGGGGTGGGTTAGGGCGCACTGTTTTCCCGCATCATGCTGGCGCACGCCAGCATCCACCGTTCCCCGCGCGGATGAATGGATGCTGGCGTGCGCCAGCATGACGGTCGATTAGAAGTTCGTGTCCGCAGCGAATGGCCGTAAGGCGAACCAATTCGTCATTGGGAGCCATCATGCGCGCTGTTCTCTTCGCCGCCGTCCTGCTCGCCGCCGCCCCCGCCGCCGCCTTCGTCTACCCCGCCACCCCGACCGTCGCGCAAAGCGATGTCATCCACGGCACCACCGTCGCCGACCCCTACCGCTGGCTCGAGAACGACGTGCGGACCGATAAGCAGGTGTCAGGCTGGGTCGAGGCCGAGAACGCGACGACGCAGGCCTATCTCGAGACGCTGCCCCGCCGTTCCGCGATCCGCGCGCGGCTGACCGAACTCTACGACTATGAGCGCGTCAACCTGCCCGTCGAGCGCGCCGGGCACATCTTCTACCGCCGCAACTCGGGGCTGCAGAACCAGGCGGTGCTGTATGCTCAGGACGGCATCAACGGCACGCCGCGCGTACTGCTCGACCCCAACGGCTGGTCGAAGGACGGCGCGACGGCGCTTGCGGAATGGCAGCCCAGCGACGACGGCACGCAGGTCGCCTATGCCGTGCAGGACGGCGGCACCGACTGGCGGACGGTGCGCGTCCTCGATGTGGCGACCGGACAGCCGCTGCCCGAGACGCTGCGCTGGGTGAAGTTCTCCGAACTCGCTTGGGCGGCGGGCGGCTTCTATTACGCGCGCTATCCCGAGACGCCGGGTGGCACCGACCTGCGTTCGGAGGTCTTCGACCACAGCATCTGGTTCCACCGCGCGGGCACGCCGCAGAGCGCCGATACCAAGGTCTTCGCGACCCCTGACCACCCCGGCTGGTACAACGAGCCCGAAGTCAGCGCCGACGGTCGTTGGCTGGTGCTGCGGTCGAGCACCGGCTCCGACGACCGCTACGAGGTCCGCGTCATGGATCTGCGCGCGGCGTCGCCGAAGATCGTCACCCTGGTCAGCGGCCTGAAGCACGATTGGCGCTTCGCCGGGTCGCACGGCGGGACGCTGTATTTCGTCACCAACGACGGCGCGCCGCGCTACCGCGTCGTCGCCTTCGACGGGCTGGCGGCGAAACCGCGCACGGTGGTCGCCGAAGGGGCCGATACGATCGTCAAGGCATCGCTGCTCGGCGACCGGTTGATCGTCGCGGCGCTGCATGATGCCAGCACGCAGGTCCGCCGCTACACACTGGCGGGCAAGGCCGACGGCGCGGTCGCGCTGCCCGGGCTCGGCACCGCCGACGGCTTCGACGCGGGCGCGGGCAAGGCGACGGGCTATTACGAGTTCGCCAGCTTCACCACACCGACGACGATCTTCCGCTACGACGCCGCGACCAACCGTTCGGCGGCGTTCCGCGCGCCAAAGGCGGCTTTCGACCCTGCTGCGTTCGTCGTCGAGCAGAAATTCTACACGTCGAAGGACGGCACGCGCGTGCCGCTGTTCGTCGCGCACAAGCGCGGGCTGGCACCCGGCGCACCGACGTTGCTCTATGGCTACGGCGGCTTCAACATCAATGTCCTGCCGAGCTTCCGCGTCGCCGCGCTGGCGTGGATGGAGATGGGCGGGGTCTATGCCGTCGCCAACATCCGTGGCGGCGGCGAGTACGGCGCGGCGTGGCACGACGGCGGCAAGGCATTCGCCAAGCAGAACGTCTTCGACGACTTCATCGCGGCGGGCGAGTATCTCATCAAGTCAGGCATTACGTCGCCGGGCGGTTTGGCAATCCAGGGCGGCTCGAACGGCGGATTGCTGGTGGGCGCGGTGGTCAATCAGCGCCCCGATCTGTTCGGCGCGGCGCTGCCCGCCGTCGGCGTCATGGACATGCTGCGCTTCCCGCTGTTCACCGAAGGCCGGACATGGACCGACGATTACGGCGACCCCGCCGAGCCCAAGGCCTTCGCCAACCTGCTGGCGTATTCGCCCTATCACAACATCCGGGGCGGCAAGGCCTATCCAGCGATCCTCGTCACCACCGCCGACACCGACGACCGCGTCGTGCCGGGGCACAGCTTCAAATACACCGCAAGGCTGCAGGCGAGCGACATCGGCGACAGGCCGCACCTGGTCCGCATCGAAACCCGCGCCGGCCACGGCTCGGGCAAACCGACCGCCAAGATCATCGACGAGGCTGCGGACCAACTGGCGTTCATCGCGCGCTGGACGGGGATGGACGCGCGGTAATGCGGAGACGGTAGCGGCTACAGTCCGAGTTCTTCGGCGAAGGCGCGGGGCGTGACGATCTGCGTCGCGCCGTGGCGACCAAGCGCGAGCAGGCCGCGCCTATCGCCCGAGACGAGCCGGTCGGCACCGCCAGCCTCGGCAATTTCCAGCAGGAAGTCATCGTCTGGGTCAGCGGAGCGTTGAACAGAATGTCGGCGTGCGGGCATCTCGGCCCGCGCGCGAATGAGGTTGATCGTTCGTCCGACCAATGCGGGTTCAAGCTTCGTTCGCATTTGGTCGTAGCGGGACGCCCGCCGCAATTCCCCTATCTGATCGTAGTCGCTGACAAGAACAAAACGCTTGCCGCGCCAAGCATCCAGAATCGCAAAGGGTGCACCTGTCGGAGAAAACAGAGCGCTCAAGATGACGTTGGTATCGAGTATAACTCGCATTTACGTCGTATGGGCTCGCTCGCGCCGCACGGCGCGCACAGCCTCGACGGCAAGTTCCATCACTTCTTCCTCGGTCAGACCGGCGTTGCGGGCGTGGTTTTCGCTGAGCATCCTGTCGTACACCGCGTTTTCCACCGCTTCACGCACGAACGTCGCGAAGTCCTGCGTGCCCGCCCTGCCTTCTGCCACCAGTTCGCGTACGTCCTCATCGAGTTCGACCGGTACTTCCAACGTCCACTGAGCCATGTCGCCCATCGCACATCCTCTCTTGGTCGAGGTCGATATAGCGCAATCGCCAAATGGCGTCGACTTGCCCTCAATCCCTGAGCAGCTCGTTGATCGCGGTCTTCGCCCGCGTCTGCGCGTCGACGCGCTTGACGATGACGGCGCACGACAGGCTCGGCCCCGGTGCACCCGACGGCAGCGGCTTGCCGGGCAGCGATCCCGGCACGACGACGGCGTAGGGCGGCACGCGACCGATGAAGACCTCGCCCGTCTCGCGGTCGATAACCTTGCTTGTCGCCGACAGGAAGACGCCCATCGCCAGCACCGCGCCGCGCCCGACGACGACCCCCTCGACGACTTCTGAGCGCGCGCCGATGAAGCAGTCGTCCTCGATGATCGTCGGCCCCGCCTGCAGCGGTTCGAGCACGCCGCCGATGCCGACGCCCCCCGACAGATGGACGTTCGCACCGATCTGCGCGCAGCTGCCGACCGTCGCCCAGGTGTCGATCATGCTGTTCGCGCCGACGCGCGCGCCGAGGTTGACGAAGCACGGCATCAGCACCGCGCCGGGTGCGACATATGCGCCGCGCCGGACGATGCAGCCGGGGACGGCGCGAAAGCCCGCGGCGCGGAAGCGGTTCTCGCCCCAGCCGTCGAATTTCGACGGCACCTTGTCCCACCAGTGCGATCCGCCGGGGCCGCCGGGGATCGTACCCATGTCGTTGAGCCGGAACGACAGCAGCACCGCCTGCTTGAGCCACTGGTTGACGCGCCAGCCATCCTGCCCGTCGGGTTCGGCGACGCGCAGCGCACCGTCGTCGAGTCCCGCGAGCGCCGCCTCGACGGCGTCGCGCAGCGCCCCCGTCGTCGCCGGGGTGACGCTGTCGCGCACCTCCCAGCCCGCCGCGATCGTCGCTTCGAGGTCGCTCATGCCGTCTCCAGTGCTGCCGCGACTTCGCCGAGCCAGTCCCCGAGGTCGGCGATGCGATAGTCGATGAACTCGGGCAGCGTCGCCACCGGCCCCTGCTCGCTGCCGTTGTCGATCCACACCGTCGTCATGCCGATCGCGTGCGCGGGGACGAGGTTGCGCGCCATGTCCTCGACGAACACGGTGCGTGCCGGATCGACGCAGTGGACCTCGCAGAGATGCGCGTAGGCGGCGGCATCGGGCTTGGGCCGGTAGCCGGTGGCATGGACATCGTGGATCGCCTCGAAACTGTCCTCCAGCCCCAGCCGTTCGAGCACGCGCTCCGCATAAGGCAGGTCGGCGTTGGTGAAGATCAGCTTGCGCCCCGGCAGCCGTGCCAGCGCGTCGACGAGCGCCGCGTCATGCTCGACGACGGCGAGGTCGATGTCGTGGACCTTGGCGAGGAAGTCGTACGGATCGACCCCGTGCTCGGTCATCAGCCCGCGCAGCGTCATGCCATGGGCGTGGAAGAAGCCCTTCTGGATGCGATACGCCTCGACGGCATCGACATCGAGCAGGTCCATGATGAACGCGCCCATCCGCGCGTCGATCTGCGCGAACAGGTCGCACGACGCCGGGTAAAGCGTGTTGTCGAGGTCGAACAGCCAGCAGTCGATGTGCGCGAGCGGGTGCGGCGCGGCGGCGGGGCTGGAAAGCGGCATCGTCGCGGCTATAGCGGTCGGCGGACGCGGCGTCACCCGTCGTCGCGGGCAGGCGCGGCCCGGGCCTCCCGGGGGTGCCGCGTGGCGGCACGATGCCGTAAAGCCCCGCCAATGACCCCCGCCGCCCTCCGCACCGCGCTCCAAGCCCGCGCCGTGAGCCTCGGCTTCGCGTCGTTCGGCGTCGCCCCCGCGAGTGCCGCACCGCTGGCGGGCGCACGCCTGCGCGACTGGCTGGCGCAAGGGTGCCACGGCGACATGATCTGGATGGCCGACACCGCCGCGCGCCGCGCCGCGCCGCAAGCCCTGTGGCCCGCGGTGCGTTCGGTGGTGATGCTGGGCACCAGCTATGCCCCCGCGCTCGACCCGCTGCGCCACGCCAATGCGCCGGGCACGGGGGTGATCTCGGTCTATGCGCTCGGCAAGGATTATCACGACACGATCAAGGGGCGGTTGAAGCAGCTTGGCAACTGGCTCGGAGCGCAGGGTCACGACCTCAAGGTCTTCGTCGATACCGCGCCGGTGATGGAGAAGCCGCTCGCCGAGGCGGCCGGGCTGGGGTGGCAGGGCAAGCACACCAACCTCGTCAGTCGCGCGTACGGCTCGTGGCTGTTCCTCGCCAGCCTCTACACCACCGCCGAGCTGCCGTACGACGCGCCGCACGCCGACCGTTGCGGCTCGTGCGACCGCTGTCAGCGCGCCTGCCCGACCGATGCCTTCCCCGCGCCCTACCGCCTCGATGCGCGGCGCTGCATTTCGTACCTGACGATCGAGCACAAGGGGCCGATCCCGGTTGAATTCCGCGCTGCCATCGGCAACCGCATCTACGGCTGCGACGACTGCCTCGCGGTGTGCCCGTGGAACCGCTTCGCAGCCGCCAGCGCCGATCTCGCCTTCGCGGCGCGCGCCGATCTCGCGGCACCGGCGCTCGGCGAATTGCTGATGCTCGACGACGCTGCGTTTCGCGCGAAGTTCGCCGGCTCGCCGGTCAAGCGCATCGGTCGCAACCGCTTCGTCCGCAACGTCTGCATCGCGGCGGGGAACAGTGGCGACCGGGGGTTGCTGCCGGTGTTGACGGCGCTGTGCGAGGACGCCGATGCCGTGGTGGCGGAAGCGGCGGGGTGGGCGACTGCTCGGCTCAGCGCGGCACGGGTTCCTTGAGCGCCTCGTCGAGGAAATTGTCGTCGAGTCTTGGCGCGTCATCGCCGGCGGGCGGCGCGTCGGGCGCGGGGCGCAGCGCGTCCTCGTCGCCCGCGCTCGAACCGGGGTCGAGGCCGTAGACCGCGTCGTCGGGTTCGAGGCCCATGTCGCCCTGGTCGATGTCGGTGGTCAGCGGCGAGGGCGGGGTGCCGCCGACGGCGCGCGCCATGTACGCCGCGAACGCCCGCGCGGGGGCGCGCCCGCCCTGCAACCCGTTCACCGGCTTCGCATCGTCGCGGCCCATCCAGACGCCGGTGGTTAGCTCGGGCGTGAAGCCGAGAAACCAGCCGTCCTTGTTCGAACTCGTCGTGCCCGTCTTGCCCGCCAGCGGCCGCCCGATCTGCGCGGCGCGCCCGGTGCCGGTTTCGACCGCCGCCTGCAGCAGCTTGGTCATGTTGGCGGCGACCGAGGGCAGCACCAGCACGCGCGGCGTCGCGGGCTCGCGTTCGTACAGCACGCGCCCCGACGCGGTGGCGATGCGTTGAATCGCGTACGGGCGCACCTCGGCCCCCTGGTTGGCGATCGCGGCATAGGCCCCCGTCATCTCGATCAGCGTCGCGTCCGACGTGCCGAGCGCCATCGCCGGACGACGGTCGATCGGCGTCGTGATGCCGAAGCGTCGCGCGACGTCGGCAACCGTGTCGAAGCCGACACGCTGCGCGAGGCTGGCGGCGACGGTGTTGACCGACAGCGCGAACGCCTGCGTGACCGTCATCGCGCCGATGAAGCGACCGTTGGAATTGCGCGGGCTCCACCCGGATATACTGATCGGCTGATCGACGACGCGGTCGTCGGGGAGGACGCCGTCCTCAAGCGCGGCGATATAGTCGAACAGCTTCCACGACGACCCTGGCTGACGCCGCGCCGTCACCGCGCGGTTGTAGTTCGAGGCGACATAATCGCGCCCGCCGACCATCGCCTTGACGGCGCCGTCCTTGGCGACCGCGACGAGTGCGCCCTGCGCGCCGCGCGGCGTCTCGGCGGCAAGCGCGGCCTCGGCGGCGCGCTGACCGCCCGAATCGAGCGTCGTGGTCACGAGCAGCGGTTCGACCGCCTCGTCGGTCAGCGCCTCGACCTGGGTCAGCGCCCAGTCGGTGAAATAGCGCACCCCCGATTGCGGCTGCTGGCTGGCGAAGCGCAACGACGCGAAGTCCGCCGCCGCCGCTTCGCCGGGCAGGATCGCGCCCGAGTCGGCCATCGTCCTGATGACCACGGCGGCGCGGTCCTTGGCGCGCACCGGGTCGGCCGAGGGCGCATAGCGGCTGGGGGCCTTGACGAGGCCCGCGATGATCGCCGCCTCCTCGAGGCTCAGCGTCTGTGCGCTGTGGCCGAAGAATTTGCGGCTCGCGGCGTCGATGCCGTAGGCACCGCCGCCGAAATAGACACGGTTCAGGTAGAGTTCGAGGATCGCGTGCTTGGTGAACTTGCGCTCGATCGCCAGTGCGAGAACGATCTCGCGCAGCTTGCGCCCGTAATCCTTCGACGCGGTCAGGAAGATGTTGCGGGCCAGCTGCTGGGTGATCGTCGACGCGCCCTGCACCTTGCTGCCGCCGGCGCGCGCCACCGCGAGCCCGGCGCGCGCGATCCCGATCGGGTCGACGCCGGGGTGGCTGTAGAAGCGCCGGTCCTCGACGGCGATCATCGCGTCGGCCATCGTCTTGGGGATCGCCTTGAAGGGCAGCCACTGGCCATAGCTGGGGCCGAGCGTCGCGAGCACGGTGCCGTCGCTGCCGCGCACCTCGACCGACTGACCGTTGGGCGAGCGCATCAGCTCGTCGAAACCGGGAAGCGACGCGAGCGCGATGGCGACCGCGACGCCGAGCGCGAGGAGCGTTGCGAGGAACAGCCCCGCGCCGATCTTCAGCAACGCGGCAAAGCAGCCGCCGATGCCACTGCGGGCGGGGCGGGCGGGGGGGCGGGAACGCGGGGGACTGGCCATGGGCGAGCGCTGACTAGGCGCGAACCGCGTGGCCCGCAAGGCGTGTTAGGCGAGTCAGACGGTGACGAGCTGCGCGTCGCGGTTGTCCGACAGGAAGCCCATCATGCCGCCGCTGGCGATACCGGGCGGGAGCGCCGCGCCGGTGTCGGCGAGACCGCTGGCGCAGGCGGTCAGGGCGACGCCGAGATCGCGCGCGGTGGCGAGCGCGTCGGCGAGCGCGGGGTCGGCCAGACACGCGACGCTCGCGCCGTCGAACAGCATCGCGGCTCCGCGCCCGAGCGCGGCGGCGCACGTGGCGAGCGACAGCGCGGTGCGGGCGCGGTCGCGGTCGTCACCAGCGACGATGATCGCGAGCCGCGTCACGAGCAACCTGAACAACCGGGGTCCTTGGGCAGCGCCAGCGTCCGCATCCGCGCGTCAAGCGCGTCGTAAAGCAGCAGGCGGCCCGCCAACGACGCGCCGAAGCCGACGATCTCGCGCACCACCTCGAGCGCCTGCATCGCCCCCAGCACGCCCGTCAGCGCGCCGAGGACGCCTGCGTCCGCGCAAGTATCGCCGGGCCTGTCGCGCGCCGCGCCGACGAGGCAGCGGTAACACGGCTTGTCGGCCTCCCACCCCCGAAAGGTCGCGAGCTGGCCGTCGAACGGCCCGACCGCCGCCGACACCAGCGGAATGCGCAATGCGTAGGCGGCATCGGCGACCGCGAGCCGCGTCGCGAAACTGTCGGAGCCGTCGGCGACGACGCTGTGACCCGCGAGCAGGTCGCGCGCGTTGGCGGCGTCGAGCCGGAGGGCGTGCGTTTCGACGACGACATGTGGATTGAGCCGCGCCACCGCGTCGCACGCGCTGGCGGTCTTGGCACGGCCGACATCGGGGGTGCCGTGCAGCACCTGCCGCTGGAGGTTGGACAGCGCGACGGTGTCGTCGTCGACGATGGTCAGCCGCCCGACGCCTGCCGCCGCGAGATAGGCGATGCACGGACTGCCCAGCCCGCCCGCGCCGACCACCGCGACCGACGCCGCCTTGAGCGCCAGCTGCCCCGCCCCGCCGACCTCGCGCAGCACGATGTGGCGCGCGTAGCGGTGGAGTTCTGCGTCGGACAGGTCTTGCGGCGTACGGCTCAAGCGATCTCGCCGTTCCATTCGATGGGGCGGGTCATCATTTCGTCGAAACTGAACGGGCAATCGACGGGCAGCGACTTGGGCATCACGCGCATCTGGCGCGCGGCCTTGGTGCGCGCGCTCCGGTAACTGTCGCGCGTCAGTTCGGCGGCGCGTGGGCGCAGGCTCGGATTGCCGCGAAAGCCACGCACGATCCGCTGCCGTTGCTCGAGGACGGTCAGATACCATGACAGCGAACGCCGCGATGGCTGGGCATCCCATTTAAGCAGATGCGCGATCAGGACGATCATTGCCGACTCGATCTTGTCGCGTTCGCGCCCCGACACGTCGGCAATCTCCACCGCCAGATTTTCCCAGTCGAGACGGTCGACGCGCCGCTCGCGCAAGGCGGCGGCCTGCGCCTCGGCCCAGCCGGCGGCGTCGGTTTCGTATTCGGGCAGCGGTGGTTCGCGCAGTCTGGTCGCCATCGTCCGCTCCTTCCGGGGCGCAGCCTAGCAGGCCTCGACGCCGTAGCGAAACCCGGATCGGCGTGTCACGCGATCTCGCCGTTCCATTCGACGGGGCGGTTTATCATCTCTTCGAAGTGGTACGGGCATTCGGCGGGCAGCGCGTCGAGGAACACGCGCATCTCGACCGCCGCATCGCGGCGGGCGTCTCGATAGGCCCTGGCGATCATCCACGCGACGCGCGGTCGCAAACTCGGATTTTCGTCAAGACCATCCGCGATCCTGCCGCGCTGTTCGGCGACCGATCGCCACCACGAACGCGACCGCCGAGCCGGCTGATGGTCCCATTTGAGGAGGTGAAGCAGGAGCACCCGCAGCGCTGAAACAATCTTGTCGCGTTCGCGCCCGGACACGTCGGCAATCTCCACCGCCAGATTTTCCCAGTCGAGACGGTCGACGCGCCGCTCGCGCAAGGCGGCGGCCTGCGCCTCGGCCCAGCCGGCGGCGTCGGTTTCGTATTCGGGCAGCGGTGGTTCGCGCAGTCTGGTCGCCATCGTCCGCTCCTTCCGGGGCGCAGCCTAGCAGGCCTCGACGCCGTAGCGAAACCCGGATCGGCGTGTCACGCGATCTCGCCGTTCCATTCAATGGGCCGGGTCATGATCTCGTCGAAGCTATAGGGACAATCGGTTGGAAAATCGCCAATCCGCATCGAGGTCTGAACCGCCGCCTTGCCGCGCGCATCGCGATAGCTTGCAGCGATGAGGTCTGGGAGACGCGGTCGCAGACTGGGATTTTCGAGCAGCTGACGCGTCACTTTGCGCCGCTGCTCGGCAATCGTGTTGTGCCATGAGCGGGACCGCCGCAGGGACCGATGATCCCACTTCAGCAGGTGCATCATCACCAGATAGAGCGCCGCCTCGAGCTTGTCGCGTTCACGGCGCGCCACGTCGGCGATCTCTTCGGCCAAGTTATCCCAGTCGAGCAAATCGAAACGGCGGCCGCGCAGAGCGTTCGCCTGTGCTTCCGACCAGCCAGCCGCATCCGCATCATAGTCGGGCAACGGGGCGTCGCGCAGTCTGGTCGCCATCGTCCGCTCCTTTCGGCGGGCAGCCTAGCATCCGCGACGACATTGCGAAATGTCAAAGCCCCGTCGAGCCGAACCCGCTTGACCCGCGTGTCGTGTCGTCGAGGCTATCGACCTTCTCGAACGCCGCGCGGACGACGGGTGCGACGACGAGCTGGGCGATCCGCATGCCGCGCTCGATCTCGAACTCCTCGGAGCCGAGGTTGACGAGGATGATCTTCAGCTCGCCGCGATAGTCGCTGTCGATGGTACCCGGCGCATTGGCGACGGTGACGCCCCAGTTGAGTGCCAGCCCCGAGCGCGGGCGGACCTGGACCTCGTAGCCGTCGGGGATGGCGAGACACAGCCCGGTCGGCACCGCGACGCGGGCGCGCGGCGCGAGCGGCAGCGGCTCGGGGCACGCCGCGACGACATCCATGCCCGCCGCGCCGGCGCTGGCATAGGCGGGGAGCGTCAGGCCCG
>CAXTSL010000048.1:0-22482 GCA_964246975.1 uncultured Sphingomonadaceae bacterium | reverse complement strand
GCGCCGCTATGGCGGGCGCAACGTGCCCTACGCGGGCAAGGCGGAAGCGGCGTGATCCTGCCGCGCACCCCGTCGCTGCGCCTCGACGGCCGCCGCGCGTTGATCACCGGCGCAGGGCGTGGCATCGGGCTGGCGCTCGCCGCCGCACTCGCCGAGGCAGGGGCAGAGGTGACGCTGTGTGCTCGCTCGGACGACGAGATCTCGGCGGGGGCGGCAGCCATCCGCGACGCTGGGGGACAAGCACGCGCGGCGGTGCTCGACGTGTCGGACCTGGCCGCCGTCGCGACTTTCTTCGCCCACCAGGCGGCGTTCGATATCCTCGTCAACAACGCGGGGATTAACCGCCCGATGCCGATGACCGAGGTGAGCGAAGCCGACTACGACGTCGTCCTCGATCTCAATCTCAAGAGCGCGTTTATCGTCGCACAGGGCTGCGTTCGCGCCATGCTCGCGGCTGGAGTGCGCGGCAGCCTGATCCACATCGGCAGCCAGATGGGCCATGTCGGCGGCCCCAACCGCTCGCTCTACTGCGCGTCGAAGTGGGGCCTCGAGGGCATGAGCAAGGCGTTCGCGCTCGACCTCGCGAGCGCCGGCATCCGTTCGAACACCATCGCGCCGACGTTCGTCGAGACCGACGCGACGCGCCCCTTTTTCGCCGACGAAGCGTTCAGGGCGCGTGTGCTCGGCAAGATCAAGCTCGGACGGCTCGGCAGGGTCGAGGATTTGATGGGCGCGGTGCGGTTCCTCGCCTCGGATGCCGCCGCGCTGATCACCGGAACCAGCCTCGTCGTCGATGGCGGCTGGACAGCGGAGTGAGGGCATGACGACAATGACCGGCACTTTCGACGTCTCGCGGCGGGGCGCTATCGCCGTCGGGGCAACGGCGGGCCTGTCGCTGGCATGCTGCCCGGCGACCGCACAGAGCGCGCCGCCGCCCGCCGAACCCGGCGCAACCTTGCGCGTCGCGACGACGATCAATGGTTATGCCGTCGCGCTCGACCTCGATGCGCGCGCCTCGCTGCTCGACATGCTGCGCGAACGCCTGGGGCTGACCGGCGCAAAAAAGGGTTGCGACCACGGCCAGTGCGGGGCGTGCACCGTCCACCTCGACGGTCGCCGGGTGCTCGCCTGCCTGACCCTCGCCGCCAAGGTCGACGGCCGCGCGGTGACGACCATCGAAGGGCTGTCGAGCGGCGATACCCTGCACCCGATGCAACAGGCG
This sequence comes from uncultured Sphingomonadaceae bacterium, assembly GCA_964246975.1. Lineage (GTDB taxonomy): Bacteria > Pseudomonadota > Alphaproteobacteria > Sphingomonadales > Sphingomonadaceae > Glacieibacterium. Next base: position 21,260 of record CAXTSL010000048.1, on the reverse strand, counting down.
TTCGTCGATCACGACGCGCTGCAATGCGGCTATTGCACCCCCGGCCAGATCATGGCGGCGGACGCCTGCGTGCGCGAGGGCAATGCCACCAGTCCTGCGCGCATTCGCGAGTATATGAGCGGCAATCTGTGCCGCTGCGGCGCTTATGTCGGCATCGTCGCGGCGATCGCCGAAGTCGCGAAACGCCGGGGCTGAGCGATGCGGCCCTTCACCTACTTGCGCGCCCGATCCGCCGACGATGCCGTGGCGCGCGGCGCAGCGGGGGCGCGCTTGATCGCGGGCGGCACCTCGCTCTACGACCTGATGAAACTCGACATCGAGCGTCCGGCGGCGCTGGTCGATGTCACCGGCATCGACGGTCTCTCGGTGATCGACACGCGCGGGCCGATGCTACGCTTCGGCGCGCTGGCATCGATGAGCGACGCGGCGGTCGATCCCGTCGTCGTCCGCGACTATCCCGTCCTCGCCGAGGCGCTGAGCAAGGCGGCGTCGCAGCAACTGCGCAACATGGCGACGCTGGGCGGCAATCTCCTCCAGCGGACGCGTTGCCCGTACTTCCGGAATGGTGACTTCTACCCCTGCAACAAGCGCGAACCCGGCAGCGGTTGCGCGGCGATCGGCGGGCTCGACCGTGGGCACGCGCTGTTCGGCGGCAGCGACAAGTGCGTCGCGGTCTATCCCGGCGACTGGGCGGTGGCGCTGGTCGCACTCGACGCCAGCGTCGAAACGCTGGGGCCCGGCGGACGGCGGACGATCCGCGTCGCCGACCTGCACCGGCGGCCCGGGGCGACGCCGCACCTGGAATCGGTTCTCGCGCCCGGCGAGATGATCGTCGCGATCGTCGTGCCCAGGACGAGCGCCGGACGCCTCTCGACCTATCACAAGCTCCGCGACCGTGAATCCTACGCCTTCGCGCTGGTCTCGGCGGCGGTGGCGCTCGATTTCGACGGCGCGGCGGTCAGCGACGCGCGCATCGCACTCGGCGGTGTCGCGACGGTGCCGTGGCGCGCCAGCGCCGCCGAACGCACGCTGATCGGCCAGCCGCTGACCGAGGCGACGGCGCGCGCGGCGGGCGTCGCGGCGTTCGCCGACGCCCGCCCGGGCGGGCACAACGGCTTCAAGGTCGAACTCGGCGCGCGCACCGTCGCCGCCGCGTTGCGCATCGCTGCGAGGAGAGGTCGATGACCACCGACCGCTTCCCCGATCGCGCGCGCGTCGATGCGCGCGACAAGGTTCTCGGGCGGACGCTGTTCGCCGCCGATGTCGCGCTGCCGGGGCTGGTCCACGCGATGCTGGTGCCCGCAGCCATTGCCAAAGGGCGGACGAATAAGATCGATACCGCTGCAGCGCGGCGCGTGCCGGGCGTGCTGCGCGTCTTCACCTTCGCCGACTTCGCAGGCGTCAAGACCACCCCGTTCGTGCTCGGCGGCGGTCCGGCAGGGCCTGGCCATCAACCGATGCTCGACGACCGCATCGTCCATCGCGGCCAGCCGGTCGCGATGGTCGTCGCCGAGACTCTGGAAGCGGCGATCGAGGCGGCGGCGCTGATCCGCCCGGCTTATTCCGCCGCGCCCTTCGTCGCGACCCTCGACGCAGGCCGCAAGGACGCGCCGCCGCCCGAACCGCACAGTGTCTTCGGCGATGCCGCTGCGGCGCGCGCGACCGCCACCATCGACAGGGCGTACCACCACCCGGCGCAGCACCAGAACCCGCTCGAGATGATCTCGACGACGGTATCCTGGGCCGATGGCGAACTGACCATCCACGAGGGCACGCAGAACAGCGCGGCGCTGAAGTTCGGCGTCGCGGCGGCGCTGAGCCTCGACCCTGTGAAAGTCCACGTCCGCAGTCCGTATCTGGGTGGCGGATTCGGCCAGAAGAACGCGCTGCAGAAGCAAACCGTGCTGGTGGCGCGTGCCGCTATGGCGTTGGGTCGGCCGGTCAAGCTGGTGGTGCCGCGCGCGCAACTGTTCCACGTGGCGAGCTATCGCCCCGCGAGCGATCACAGGATCGGCCTGTCGGCGCGCGCCGGCAAGCTCGTCGCGGCGACCTATGATGCCGAGCAGCAGAATTCGCACATCGACAGCTTTCCGTCCGAATACAACCAGATCCCGCCGCGCCTCTACGGCATCGCCAACTGGCGCGGCAGCGAGCGCCGCGTCCGCGTCGATACCCAGCCCGTCGGCTATATGCGCGCGCCGCACGAGCATCCCGCCAGCTTCGCCTTCGAAAGTGCGATCGACGAAATGGCGTACGAGTTGGGCGTCGATCCGCTCGGTTTCCGGCTGGCCAACGACACCGCCACCGACCCGGTGACGGGCAAGCCCTTCTCGTCGCGTCATCTCGCCGAGTGCCTGCGCCAAGGCGCAGCACGTTTCGGCTGGGCGCGGCGCGGCGCGGTCGGCACGATGACCGCGAAAGGCGGCGAGCGCATCGGCTGGGGCGTCGCGGCGGGTTGCTACAAGGTCTCGACCAGCCCGGTCATCGCGCGGCTGCGCATCCATGCCGATGGCCGGACGTGGATCGGCATCAGCGGGCACGAGATGGGACAGGGTATCCGCACCGCGATCGTCGCGGCCCTGCTCGCCGGGCTCGACGTCGAGCCTGCGAAAATCGAAGTGGCGATCGGCGATCCCGACGCCGCGCCGCAGCATCTGACCGCCGGGTCATGGGGCACCGCGAGCGCCATCCCCGCCGTCCGCGAAGTCGCCGCTAGAATGCAAGCTGCGCTCGACGAACTCGCTGGGACGAAGGCGAGCGGCAACGTCCACCGCAGGCTGGCGCGGCTCAAGCGCCCGTCGCTCGAGGTCATTTTCGAGCGTGTTGCCCCCGGTCAGCCGCCTGCTGCCCTCGACCGGCTGAACAAGGGCCTGCCCGCCCCCGCCGGGCCCGAATATCCGGGGTTCAGCAGCTTCAGTTTCATCGCGCATTTCGTCGAGGTTCGCGTCGAGCCCGACACGTGCCGCATCCGCGTGCCGCGCGTCGTCAGCATCGTCGATTGCGGGCGCGTCGTCAGTCCGCGCACCGCCGCCAGCCAGGTTCGCGGCGGCGTCGTGTGGGGTCTCGGTGCGGCGCTGCGGGAGGCGAGCGAGGTCGATCCGCGCTTCGGCTTCGTCCTCAACAACGACCTCGCCGACTATGTCGTGCCGGTCAACGCCGACATCGGCGAGATCGAGGTCGGCTTCGTCGACCGACCGGACGCGCTCAACGCATCAGGGGTGAAGGGCGTCGGCGAGGTCGCGATGGTCGGCGTCGCGGCAGCCATCGCCAACGCGGTGTTCCACGCGACAGGCAGGCGCCTGCGCCGCCTGCCGATCCGCATCGAGGATCTGCTTTAGGCTTCGGCGGCGCAGCGCCGTGCGAAGTCGAGCTGGTCGCGCTGCAGCGCCACGCCCGCATGGTGGAAGTCGATGCAATGGCCGGTCCCGCGCACCATCGCGGCATCGACCCGCGCGGCGCTCGATAGCGCCGCCGCGAAGCCGTCGATCTCGGGTTCGTCGACGATCCACAGGCGGTCGAACTCGGCTTGGCGGTAGTGCACGGGCACCGCGATCGCGCGCAAGACCGAGCGCACGCGCCCCGGCCAGCCGCCGGTGATGTCGATCAGCTCGGCGCGGTTGGCGGGCGCATGCGCGACGGCGCTCGCGTCGACTACGGCGGCGTCGAAGCTGCCGGCTGGCCCGAACATCACCACGTCCTTGACGGCACGCGGCACGTCGACGAGCGGCACGTCGGGCAGTGCCGCCCAGCGCTCGGCATCGCCCTCGGCGACGCGCAGGCCAACCCCCGACAGCGCGACGCCGATCAGCGGCAGGCCGCTGGGTGCAGCGGCAATCGTCGCGGCGATTGCGGCGCCGATCGAATGGCCGATCAGCACCATGCCCCGGCAGCCGTCGCCGTAGCGCGTCCACGCGTCGTGCAGGGCGTCGGTCAGGTGGGCGGCTTGTCCCGAGATCGTCGACGCCTCGGGCGCAAGGCGCGGTGAGCCGCCGTAACCCGGTCGGTCGGGGGCGAGGAACGGGATCGCCGCAGCGCGCGCCCGGTCGCAGAGCGAATGGCCGGGCACGTCGAAATAACGTGCGGTATAGGTACCGCCGTGGATCGCGACGACGAGTGGCGCGCCGGATCGCGGCGTCGCGGGGATTGCCGACAGCCCGGTCAACGCGCCGAACAAGGGGCCCGTCATGCGGCGGTTGCGATCTTGAAGACGCGCTGCGCGGTTTCGTGCGTCACCTTGCGCATCACGTCGGCGGTCAGCGGCGCGGCGCGGATGAACGCGGTCGCCTCGGCGGTCTGTTCGAACGGATAGTCGACGGCGAACATGACACGGTCGGGGCCGAGCATCTTCAGCGTGAAATCGAGCGGCGCGTCGGTCATCATACCCGCCGTCGTGACCCAGAAATTGGTCTTGAAATAGTCGCTGGGAAGCCGCGCCAGCTGCTTCATGCCGAGCGACGCCAGGCCCCCGCGCCGCACGAGATTCCGATAGCGGTTGTCAAGCCGGCCGAGCCAGAACGGCAGCCCCTCGCCGAGGTGGCCGAGGACGATGCGCAGCTTGGGGAACGCGTCGAAAACGCCGCCGAGGATCATCCGCACGACGTGCAGCGAACATTCGGCCCCGAAACCCCACAGCGCACCCATCATGCCATAGTCGCTGTAGGGCCCGATCATCGCGTCCGCCGGAAATGTCGGATGGAGATAGATGGGTGCGTCATGGGCCACTGCCGCCTCGAAGATCGGCCAGAATTTCGGGTTGTCGAGGAATTCGCCATGGGTGTGCGAGTTGATGATGATGCCGTTGAGCTTGAGTTCGGTCATCGCGCGCACCAGTTCGCGCGCGGCGCGCGCCGGGTTGCCGGGGTCGATCGCGCCGAGGCCTGCGAAACGCTTCGGACGGGCCTTGATGATGGTCGCGAGCTGGTCGTTGGCCAGCATCGCGAGGTCGCTTCCGAACTCGCCGTCGAACGCCTGGACCCCGGGGGCCGTGATGCCGAGCAGGTGAAGATCGACGCCGAATTTGTCCATCTCGACGAGCCGATGGTCGATGTCGGTCAATTGCCGCACGGTCTCGGCGCGAGAGTAATAGACCTTGAGGTAGCGAGTCGCAGCAGTGTCGACGGTCTGCGCCATTTTCAGATATGCGTCGATATATTCGCGCGGCGCGAAGGCTTCTTCGGTGGCAATTAGACGCATGCCTTGGGGTGCCGCGCGCGCCGCCGATGCTGCGACCATCGCCGCCGATCCGCCAAGAAAGGTCCGGCGGTCAGGCCCAATCGTCATCGTGGCGTCCTTCCATCTTCACGCCAAGCCGCTTGTGCGCCGATAAACATCGCAAGCCGGGATGATTTTAGCGTTGGCCCGATGCCCCCGCAGCATCGCTTGCCGGGCACCGGGGCACGTCCCCCGATCCTGCGCTTTTCGTAAGGATGCTGACGCCGCTGATCCAGTCGCTCATCCGGCCGTTCGCGCCTGGCATGAACAGCCTCGCCGACGCCGGTCGCGCCCTGCCGGGTTCGCGACCGATGCGGCCTGCCACCGGGACGCGTCCATGGCGCACTTCGCCAGGCCCGGATGACCTGGCAACACCCGTAGGACCTTGCACAGCATCCCGTCACGGAAACGACACCAGACCCTGCACGATCAGGGGTAGGAGCGCGCTAAGGACCAGGAAACGCTGGTGCCCGGGGGCGGATTTGAACCACCGACACGGGGATTTTCAATCCCCTGCTCTACCCCTGAGCTACCCGGGCGCGCGTTTGCGGAGCGGCAATTTAGGCGCGGGGCTCGCCGCTGTCCAGCCCCGTACTGTCGCTTTCCGCCGCGTCGCCGGGAATCGCATAGTCGCCGCCGAGCCATTTGAGCAGGTCGCGGTCCTGGCAGGCGCGCGAGCAGAACGGCGCGTGGGCCGCGACGGCGGGCTTGCGGCACAGCGGGCAGCGCGGGCTAGCGGGGGACGACGGCGGCATGACCGGCGGCTATGGCGAGGCCGGGGTCGGCGCGCAACCTTGTCGGTGCGCCCGTGCGGCGTTCGAGTTCGGCGAGCAACGCGGGGCGGGCGCTCAGCCACGCGGTCACCGCGGGGGCGGCGGCGAGTTCGCGCAGCCCCGGCCCGGTGGCGTGCAGCGCGTGGCGCAGTAGCGTCAGCGCGGCGGTCTCGACCGGCTCGAGCCGCAGCCGTTCGACCAGCGAGGCGCGCAGCCGGGGGCGGACGATCTGGACAAAGCCGAAGCCGTTGACCGCCGTGCGTTCGAACGGCGGCGGCAGTGCGCTGTCGAGGACTTCGCCGAGCCGCAGGCGCGCCGCGCGGTGCCCAAGCGTCGGAAAGTCGATGCCGATCGAGCCGGTCAGGTCGAAACGCCGGATCGCCGCCGCCGCCGCGCGCGCCGCTGCCTCGGCCAGCGTGACGCCCTCGCCCGCACCGTCGACGTCGATGACCGTCATCGCGGGCGTCGGAGCAATCGTCAGCAGCCCGCCGTCGAACGCAACGTGACCGCTAGCGGCGCTTTCGGCGACCTCGTCCCACCCCGACGCACCCAGTTCGTCGCGCGGGAACCGCGTCACGTCGCGGAGCCGATGCCCTGCGGCCGTCAGCCGCGCCGCCAACGCTGGCCCCGCTACCAGCGGCCCGTCGGGATCGGGCAGCGCGCGAACCTTCGCCAGTCGTGCCCGCCCCGCCTCGGGCAGCGCCTCGCGGACGACCTCGACACGGAGGCGCGCCCCTTCGGTCAGCGCTGGCGGCAAGGGTTCGAGCAAGGCTTCGTGACCGTCCGCCGTGACGATGCCGCGCCGGCCGGGGATGAGGATATGCGCCAGGCGCGCGACGCGGATATCGCCCGCGCGCAACCCGTCGCCGGCGCGCTCGACATGCGCTTCGACGACCGCGCCGCCGTCGACGACCAGCGCGCGCGTCTCGCCGATGCCGTGGTCGACGAGCGCCTCAGCCACGGGCTCGCCGTGCGACAAATCCTATGCTTGAAGCTTCAAACATCCAGCCCCGCGCCGCGCAGCAGCGCGCGCGTCTCGAACAGCGGCAGGCCGACGATGCCCGACCACGAGCCCGACAGCGCGCACACGAACGCCTCGGCGCGGCCCTGGATCGCATAGCCGCCCGCTTTGCCGTGCCACTCGCCGGTGGCGAGATAGGCGTCGATCTCGCGCGCCTCGAAGCGCTTGAAGGTGACGATGCTCTCCGACAGGCGGTGCCGCGCCTTGCCTTCCGCGATCACCGTGACACCGGTGTAAACGCGGTGCCGCCGCCCCGACAGCAGCGCGAGGCACTGGCGCGCGACACCCTCGTCCTCGGTCTTCGGCAGCACCCGCCGCCCGACCGCGACGACGGTGTCCGCCGCCAGCACGAGCGCGTCCGGGTGCCGCGCCGCGACCGTCGCCGCCTTGAGCGCCGCGAGCCGCGCAGCGTGCGCGGGGGGCAGTTCGCCAGCGGTCCAGCTTTCGTCGACCTCGGCCGGGTCGACAGCATCGGGGACCACCCCCAGCCGCGCCAGCAGCTCGACCCGGCGCGGGCTGGCCGATGCGAGGATCAACAAGGCCACGCTATTCCAATCCGGTCGAGTCCCTCGCGCCCGAAATAGATTGTCGATCCGGGTTTTGGCGACACCACGCCACCGATCAGTCGCGCCGGTTGGCAGCGATAACCCCGGGCGCACGACAGCAGCGACGCGCGCGGCATCCACGCAATGTGGCTCGGCGATGCGGAGCCGTCTTGGTCGAAGAACGGCAGCGCAAGGACCATGTCGTCGTGCCAGCCGTTGATCCGACCGACATATCCGTACGCAGCGCGGTCGCCGGTGCCCGCCTCGGGGTACTTGCCCTTGACCTGGATCGGTCTAATCAAATTTCCGTCCTCGACGCGCTTCAGCGCGATCATGTCGAAGCCCCGGTCCCGGCGCGGAAAATACAGCTCCCACCCTGCGTCGGCGAGCATCGCGGCGACATACATTTCGGCAAACATGTCGCGGGTTGCAGGGCCGGACGGCTTGGCTGGATCGGTCATGCCGCGAGCCATCGCACGCTCGCGCCGTGGGGGTGCGCGTGCGCGAGGCGGCGGTCCGCCCCGTCCGGCCACAGCGTCAGGCGCAGCGTCGGCGGCGCGCTGGCGTCGGCCTGCTCCATCTCGTAGCGCAGCCACGCGAGCGGCGCTGTAGCGGTCGCCAGCGCGCCTTGCGTCGCCATGTGCGCGGCGATGCGCGCCTGTGTCCGGTGCGGGAAATACTGGAAGGCGATGCTGTGGAAGACGACGGTGGCGCGGCCTTCGACCGGCGCGACGTGCGTTTCCGCCCAGTCGGCGGCGTCGGCGCGGTCGATGGGCGCGGGGTCGGCGGCGGCGCACGCCAGCGCGGTTTCGAGGCGCTGCACGCGCTCGGCCTGTTCGGGCCAGACATAGGCGAGCAGGCGCGCGCGCTGCGCCGGATCGGCAGGGTCGAGCGGGTTCAGATCGACGCCCCGCCGCGCGACGACGCGCACCTCGGCGGCGGGCGGCGGCGGGCCTTCCCAGACTGGGGCGAAGTGCAGCGACGCATCCGCCCGTCCGAAGTCCGCGCCGCCGAGCGTGTAGCGATAATCGTCGAGCCGCAGGTTGAGCCCCGCGCTCGCGCCCAGCTCGAACAGCGCCAGCGGCAGGCCGGTCTCCGCCGCAATTGTCAGCAGCCCCGGCATCAGCACCCCCGACCGCGCCACCTCGTTGGTCTGCGGCGCGCTGTCGAGCCACGGCAGCAGGCGGTCGTCGTGGAGCGCGGCGGCCAGTGCGGACCCCAGCGCCGCATCGTCGCTGGTCGCGGTCGGTGGGTAGAGCCGCGCCAGGCCGGGCAGGTCGCCCGCGCGGACCAGCGCATTGAAGCCCCCGGTCAGCCGCAACACCATCGCATCGGCGAACGGGTCGCCCGCCCAGCCGAGAATCCGCCGCCCCGTCGCCGTCGTGCCGTCGAGCGCCGCCGCCAGCGCGTCGCAGACCCGCGCGGTGAAGCCTGCCCCAAGCCGCCGGTTCCAGTCGGCTTGAACGCGGAACGCCGCGCGGATGCTCTCGTCGCTCATCGCCGTCCCTGTGGCAGTGCCGCGCTTGCCGCGCAACGCCCGCGCCGCTAACCCGCGCGCCGTGACCCCGGAACTGATCATCGCGCTGCCCAAGGGGCGCATCCTCAAGGAGGCGCTCCCCGTGCTGGCGCGCGTCGGCATCGTCCCCGAGGCGGCGTTTCTCGACGACGACAGCCGCGCGCTCAAATTCGCGACCAACCTCGACGGCGTCGCGCTGATCCGCGTTCGCGCCTTCGACGTCGCGACCTTCGTCGCGTTCGGCGCGGCGCAGCTCGGCATCGCGGGCAACGACGTGCTGATGGAGTTCGGCTTCAGCGAAATCTATGCGCCGGTCGATCTCGGCATCGGGCGCTGTCGGCTGTCGGTCTGCGAACCCGCCGCGCTGGCCGCCACCGACGACCCGAGGGTCTGGAGCCACGTCCGCGTCGCGACCAAATATCCCAACATCGCGCGCGCGCACTTCGGCGCGCGCGGCGTGCAGGCCGAATGCGTCAAGCTGAACGGCGCGATGGAGTTGGCCCCGTTGCTCGGCCTCACCCCGCGCATCGTCGACCTCGTCTCGACGGGGCGCACCCTCGCCGAGAACGGGCTGGTCGAGGTCGCGACCATCGCCGAGGTCAGCTCGCGCCTGATCGTCAACCGCGCGGCGTTCAAGACCCGCGCCGACATCGTGCCGTGGGTGGCGCGGTTCCGCGCGGCGAGCGAGCCGATGATCGGAACGGCGCGTGCCGCTTAGGCTCGACGCCGCCGCGCCGGGGTTCGCCGCCGCCTTCGGCGCCCTCGTCGACGACCGCCGCGACGGCGATGCGGGGGTGTCTGCCACCGTCGCGGGCATCATCGGCGAGGTCCGCGTGCGCGGCGACGACGCGCTGCTCGACCTGACGCGGCGCTTCGACCGTATCGACATCGACGCGGCGGACCTGCGGCTGACGGCGCGCGAGGTCGACGCGGCGCGCGCGCGGGTGCCGCCCGACACGCTTGCCGCGCTCGACTTCGCGGCGGCGCGTATCCGCGCCTTCCACGAACCCCAGCGCCCCGCCGACCACGACGCGACCGATGCGGCAGGCGTCCGCGCGGGCTATCGCTGGTCGCCGGTCGCGGCGGCCGGGCTCTACGTGCCGGGGGGCCTCGCGAGCTATCCTTCGTCGGTGCTGATGAACGCGATTCCCGCGCAGGTCGCCGGGGTCGAGCGGCTGGTGATGGTCACGCCGACCCCCGACGGCCGCCTCAACCCGCTCGTCCTCGCCGCTGCCGCGCTGGCGGGGGTCACCGAAATCTATCGCGTCGGCGGCGCGCAGGCGGTCGCGGCGCTCGCCTACGGCACCGCGACGATCGCGCGCGTCGACAAGATCGTCGGCCCCGGCAACGCCTGGGTGGCCGAGGCCAAGCGCCAGCTGTACGGCACCGTCGGCATCGACATGGTCGCCGGGCCGTCGGAGATCGTCGTGGTCAGCGATGCCGCCTCGAACCCCGACTGGGTCGCCGCCGACCTGCTCAGCCAGGCCGAGCACGACCCCGCCGCGCAATCGATCCTGATCACCGACGATGCGGCCTTCGCCGCCGCCGTCGCCGCCGCCGTCGAACGCCTGCTGCCGACGCTCGCCAGCGAACCCGTCGCGCGCGCCAGCTGGGAGACGCACGGCGCAATCATCGTCGTGGCGCGCCTCGACGACGCGCTGCCGCTGCTCGACGCGCTCGCCGCCGAGCATGTCGAGCTGATGGTCGAGGACCCGCACGCGCTGTTCGCGCGGATGCGCCACGCCGGGTCGGTGTTTCTCGGCCGCCACACCCCCGAAGCGGCAGGCGATTATGTCGGCGGCCCCAACCACGTCCTGCCGACAGGCCGCCGCGCGCGCTTCGCGTCGGGGCTAGGCGTCACCGACTTCATGAAGCGCACGACCTTCCTCGACTGCGGACCCGCCGGACTTGCCGCGATCGGCCCTGCGGCGGCGACGCTCGCGGATGCCGAAGGCCTGCCCGCGCACGCCGCGTCGGTGCGCGTGCGGCTCGCCCCGCCCCTCTAGCTTAACCCTTGTAGACGCTCGGGAACAGCCGCTTGAGCGCTGCAACCTTGGGCAGGTCGTTGATCACGATATAGCCGTGCGTCGGGTTGAGGCGCAGGAAGTCCTGGTGGTGCGCCTCGGCGGCATAGAACGGCTTGCCGGTCTCGACCGTCGTCACCACCGGGCGGTCGTAGGCGGGCTTGAGCTGCGCGATATACGCCTTGGCGACGCGCGCCTGCTCGGGCGTCTGCGCGAAGACCGTCGAGCGGTATTGCGTACCGCTGTCGGGGCCCTGGCGGTTGAGCTGCGTCGGATCGGTCGCGACCGAGAAATAGACGCGCAGCAACTGGCCGTAGCTGATCTTCGACGGATCGTAGACGATGCGCACCGCCTCGGCGTGGCCGGTCAGTCCCGAACCGACGATTTCGTAGTGCGCCGTCGCCGCAGCACCGCCGGCATAGCCCGAAACCACGTCCTTGACCCCCAAAACATGCTCGAAGACACCTTCGAGGCCCCAGAAGCAGCCGCCTGCGAGCACCGCGACCGCCGTCGCGGGCGCCTTGGCGAGCGGCGCGTCGAGCGCCGCGGCGGGCACGACGCGCACGCTCTCGGCCCCGACGGCGGGGGTCATCAGGCTGAGCGCGGCGGCACTGGCGGCGGCAAGGGTCAGGGCGGTGGCAAGCTTGGTCACGGCGATACTCCGGTTCAGGCGGTGGGGGCGAAAATCATCGCGACGCCGTTCATGCAATAGCGCAGGCCGGTCGGTGCGGGGCCGTCGTTGAAGACATGGCCGAGGTGCCCGCCGCAGCGGCGGCAATGCACCTCGGTCCGTTCGAACACCAGGCTGCGGTCGCTGGTGGTCAGCACCGCGCGCGGCAGAGGACGGAAGAAGCTCGGCCAGCCGGTGCCGCTGTCGAACTTGGTCGCGCTGGCGAACAACGGCAGCGCGCAACCGGCGCATTTGAAGACACCCTTGCGATGTTCGTCGTTGAGCGGCGAGGTGAAGGGCCGCTCGGTACCGGCCTCGCGCAGCACGTCGAACGCCGCCGCGCTCAGCCGGGCGCGCCACTGCGCCGGGGTCAGCGTTACCTCGTAGCGCGTCGCGGTCGCGGCGACGGCGGGACCGTCCAGCCGAACGACGAAGGGCAGGGCGACGGCGGCGGCCCCGAAGGCGAGCGCGTCGCGGCGGGTGATACTGATCCTCATGGGGCAAGATACGTAGGGTGCGGCATCGCGGTTACACCCCTCGCGTCGACTGGCATTCGCCCACCGCTTCTCAACAGACTTGCCCACCGCGCCACTTGGCAAGTCGGGCGACCCCGCGCGACAAGGACGCGATGATTGCCCCCCCCCCCCTGCGACTCGTGCCGACTCCGTCCGAGACCACCCAGCTGCCGCAGAACCTCGAGGCCGAGGCGGCGCTGCTCGGCGCGCTGATGATCGACAACCGGCTCGTCGAGGATGTCATGCTCAAGCTGCGCCCCGAGCATTTCCACGAGCCGCTGCACGGGCGCATCTACGAGAAGATCCTCGATCTGTCGGACCGCAACATGGTCGCGACCCCGGTGACGCTCAAGCCGCTGTTCGATGCCGATGTGGCGATGGCCGAGGTCGGTGGCACGGCGTACCTGGCGCGGCTGACCGAGCAGTCGGCGGCGCTGATCGCGGCGCGCGACTTCGCCCAGCAGATCTACGACCTCGCGCTCCTGCGCGAGATGATCCGCGTCGGGCGCGAGATGGCGGCGGGCGCGTTCGACACCGCCGCCGACGTGGCACCCCTGAAGCAGATCGAGGCGGCCGAACTGGCGCTCTACAAGGTCGCCGAGCAGGGCGAGGTGGCGGGGGCGGTCAAGACCTTCGCGCAGGCCGCGCGCGAGGCGGTCGATATGGCCGACCGTGCGATGAAGTCGGGGGGGCATCTGTCGGGCTACACGACGGGCCTCGACGCGCTCAACGCCAAGCTCGGCGGGCTGCACAAGTCCGACCTCGTCATCCTCGCCGGGCGACCGGCGATGGGCAAGACCGCGCTGGCGACCAACATCGCCTTTGCCTGCGCGCAGCGCGCCCAGCGCGACGCCGCCGACGGCATCGACGAGGCCAAGCGCAGCGGCATCGGCGTGGCGTTCTTCAGCCTCGAAATGTCGTCCGACCAGCTCGCGACGCGCGTCCTTGCCGAACAATCCTCGGTCAATTCCGAAAGCCTGCGGATGGGCAAGATCAGCCAGGACGAGTTCAACCGGCTGGCGCGCGCGGCAGGCGCGCTGAGCGAATTGCCGTTCTACATCGACGACACGCCCGCGCTGTCGATCGCCGCGCTCAGGACGCGCGCGCGGCGGCTGAAGCGCCAGAAGGGCGTCGGCGTCATCGTCGTCGACTATTTGCAGCTTCTCCAGGGTTCGTCGAAGGCGTCGAGCGACAACCGCGTGCAGGAAATCTCGGAGATCACGCGGGGCCTCAAGACACTGGCCAAGGAGTTGCAGGTGCCCGTGCTGGCGCTGTCGCAGCTCAGCCGCGCCGTCGAGAGCCGCGAGGACAAGCGCCCGCTGCTCAGCGACCTGCGCGAATCGGGGACCATCGAGCAGGACGCCGACATCGTGCTGTTCGTCTACCGCGAGGAATATTATCACGCGAACAAGCAGCCCGATATCGAAGACAGCGAAAAGCACGCGAAATGGCTCGAGCGCGCCAACAAGCTGCACGGGCTCGCCGAAGTCATCGTCGCCAAGCAGCGCCATGGCTCGACCGGCACGGTACTGCTGACCTTCCACAAGTCGACGACCAAGTTCGCCGACCGCGCCGAGGACGAGTATCTTCCCGAACGCTATTAGGCCGCTCGGTAGAACAGCAGCGCGCTGCCAGGCAGCAGCTGGTCGAACAGGTCGAAGTCCGCGATGTTCGCGGTGAGCAGGACCTGGCCGCTCTCGCGCGCCTGCAGAAACAACAGCGCATCGTTAAGCAGCGCGATGCCGGCACTGCTGCCACCGAGGCGCGCCGCCATGCCTGCGAGCATGCCGGCCTCGGCAAAGGCCTGCGCGGAGGGTGCCGACAGGCGGTGCGATAGGATGCGGCGCAGCACTCCGTCGATTTCGGCAAGCGCCGACGCGGTGTGCGGGTGCGCGGGGTCAAGTCGCCCGAAGCGGTGCGTCAATTCGGCGACCACGACTGTGGAGTGGTTGCGGATTCGTCCGTCGATCAGGTCATCCACCGCCAGCGGTGCGGCATCGGTCAAAATGTCGAGATAGACGCAGGTATCGAGGAGCAGCTCCGCGCTGCGGGCGAGGTCGACGCTGCCGACGAAATCAAGCGCGGCGTCGGAGCGTCGCGTGAGAGGCGCACTACGTCGTTGCGGGCGGAGGCGGCGCAAGGCGCGCGCCACATCCAAGCTCAAAGGTCAAAATCTTTCGGGATCGACCCGCGTCGGGTCACCAGATAGGCCCCAAAATCGTCCTCGACCGCCACCTTGGCGAGCGCATACTCGATCAGCTCGGTGGTCGAAGCGATACCCGAACTGATTTTTGCTCCGTCGATCAACGTCAACGGAATCCGCGCACCAAGCTGACGATTGGTACCCGCGAGCAGCCCCAGCTTCGCGGCTTCGCCGAGCACAGCATCCTGACGGACCTTGCGCATGACGATCAGGTCGCGGGGAAGTTGGCGACGGATGTTTTTCATAATCTGTCAAATTGTAGAACATTCGAAGCGGTCCGTCAATTGATGGGATTTTGCCAGTCTTGCGTTCGCTCGCTAAGTCTCCCGCGATGCCCGATGCCCCCCTCCGCCTGACCGTCGACACCGCTGCGCTCGTCGCCAACTGGCGCTGGTTCGGGGCGCGCGGCGGTGTCGTGGCGGGGGCGGCGGTCAAGGCCGACGGCTATGGGCTGGGTGCGCGCGCGTGCGTCGCGGCGCTCGCGGCGGCGGGTGCCTGCGATTTCTTCGTCGCGACCTGGGCCGAGGCGGCGGACCTGCTGCCGATGCCGCCGGGCACGCGGCTGGCGGTGCTGCACGGGCTGCTGCCGGGCGAGAGGCCGCTGCCCGGCGTCGTGCCGGTGCTCAACTCCGCCGCCCAGGTCGCGCATTGGCGTGGCGGCGGCGGTGGCACCTGCGACGTGATGATCGACACCGGCATGAACCGCCTCGGCCTCAGCCTCGCCGAAGCAACGTCGGGGCTCCTCGACGGCATGGCGATCGACGTGCTGCACGGCCACCTCGCCTGCGCCGACGACCCGGCGCATCCGATGAATGCCGAACAGCTGGCGCGCTTTCGCGAGGCGGTCGCGCTCGTCCCGCACGCCCGCGCGAGTCTCGCCAACTCGGCAGGTGCCTGCCTCGGCCCCGACTATGCCTTCGACCTGACCCGCCCCGGCATCGGGCTGTACGGCGGCGTCACCCATCCGGCGGCGGCGGGGCAACTGCAGCCCGTCGCGGGGCTCGAGGCGCGTGTGTTGCAAGTGCGCCCGGTCGAAGTCGGCGAGACCTTCGGCTATGGTGCCACCTGGACCGCACCGCGGCGCACCGAAATCGCCATTCTCAACCTTGGCTACGCCGATGGGTACCGCCGCGCGTTCTCGGGCGTTGGGCGCGCCTATGTCTCCGGCGAAGCCTGTAACGTGATCGGCCGCGTCTCGATGGACCTGACCGGCGTCGACGTCACCGGCGCGGGCGTCGCGGAGGGCGACTGGCTGCGCGTCGATTTCGACCTGGCGCGCGCGAGCGCCGCCACGGGCATTTCGCAATATGAGTTGCTCACCGGCCTTGGACGCCGCTATCGGCGGACGTACCGATGACCCGCCCGAACCCGACATGAGCATCGCCGAGGACGGCATCCGCCTGCTGAGCGGGGTCGGCGGCATCGTCGTCGACGCGCTGGCGATGGTCGGGCGCATCGCGCGCTTCGCGTGGCGGTCGCTCAGCCACGGCCTCGCGCCGCCCTATTACCCGGCGCGGCTGCTCGAGCAGATCCTCGTCATCGGCTATTTCTCGCTGCCCGTCGTCGGGCTGACCGCGCTGTTCATCGGCTCGGCGCTGGTCCAGCAGATCTACATCGGCGGCAGCCGCTTCAACGCCGCGTCGACGGTGCCCGCCGTCACCGTCATCGGCATCGTTCGCGAACTCGGCCCCGTCCTCGGCGGACTGATGGTCGCGGGGCGCGTCTCGTCGGCGATGGCGGCCGAACTGGGCACGATGCGCGTCACCGAACAGATCGACGCGCTGGCGACGCTGCGCACCGACCCGTTCCGCTACCTGATCGCGCCGCGCCTCATCGCCGCCGTGCTGGTCATGCCCGTGCTGGTCCTCGTCGCCAATATCGTCGGAGTGCTCGGCGGCTATCTGCTGGCGACGGCGCGGCTCGGCTTCAACGGCGCGAGCTATCTCAACACGACGATGCACTATCTGAAGTTCGAGGATGTCATGTCTTCGATGGTCAAGGCCGGCGTCTTCGGCTTCTTCATCGCGCTGATGGGCTGCTATCACGGCTTCCATTCGAGCGGCGGCGCGGCGGGGGTGGGGCGCGCGACGACCGACGCGGTGGTCAGCGCGTTTATCCTGATCCTGCTGTCGAACCTGATCATCACCGTGATCGTCTTCGGCTCGTGAGCGGTACGGTCCCCAAGATCGCTCTCAAGGGGCTCAAGAAGCGCTTCGGGTCGAAGCACGTCCTCAACGGCGTCGACCTCAACGTCGCGGCGGGTGAATCGATGGTCGTCATCGGCGGCTCGGGGACGGGCAAGTCGGTGACGATCAAGTGCATCCTCGGGCTGCTCGAAGCCGATGCCGGGCGCATCGAGGTCGACGGGCAGGATGTCACCCACCTCCACGGTCGCGCGCTGGCGGCGCACCGCGCGCGCTTCGGCATGTTGTTCCAGGGCGGCGCGCTGTTCGATTCGCTCAGCGTCTGGCGCAACGTCGCCTTCGCGCTCGACCAGCGCGCACCCAGCCGCGAGCTGCGCGCCGCCGCGATCGACAATCTCGCGCACGTCGGACTCGGCGCCGATGTCGCCGACCTGCGCCCGTCGGAGCTGTCGGGGGGCATGCAGAAGCGCGTCGCGCTCGCCCGCGCCATCGCGCCGCGTCCCGAAATCCTGTTCTTCGACGAACCGACGACGGGGCTCGACCCGATTATGGCCGATGTCATCAACGACCTCATCGTCGCGCTGGTCCGCGAGCTCAAGATCACCGCGCTGACGATCACCCACGACATGGCGAGCGTCCGCAAGGTCGCGGACCGCGTCGCGATGCTTCACGCCGGACGGATTGTCTGGCATGGACCGCGCGAGGGGATCGACGCGACGGGCAATCCGTACGTTTATCAGTTCGTTAACGGGCGTGCCGAAGGGCCGATCAAGATGGCGGTACGACAGGGGTGAGCGGCGCGAACGATCTCGTCATCCTGCTCGGGCGTACGTCGTCGGGCGACGCGCCCGCGTTCAAATCGCTATACGAAGCAACCAGCGCAAAACTATTTGGCGTCATCCTCCGTATACTGCACGAACGGGGCGAGGCAGAAGACGTGTTGCAGGAAGTTTATACCACAGTCTGGCGCAAGGCGGCGGAGTTCGACGCCGGTCGCGCCAGCCCGATCACGTGGATGGTGACGATCGCGCGCAACCGCGCCATCGACCGGCTGCGCGCCCGCACCAGTCGCCCGAGCGCGCCGCTCGACGAAGCGGCGGACGTCCACGACACGCGCCCCGCCGCCGACGAGCAGATCGACACCGGCACCGCCGCCCGCCGCGTCCACGCCGCGCTGGCGGGTCTCGACGCGCGTCATGCGGCGGCGATCCGCAGCACCTATTTCGAGGGCCTGACCTACGAGGCGCTGGCCGAGCGCGAGGGCGTGCCGGTCGGGACGCTCAAATCCTGGGTGCGGCGCGGACTGCTGCGGATGCGCGGGGAGCTGGCATGAGCACGCTGCCCGACGACATGGACGCGATGGACGGCCTCGCGGCGGATTTCGCACTGGGCGCGCTCGACCGAGACGGCCTGCGCGATGCCGAACGGCGGATGGCGCGCGATCCCGCTTTCCGCGCGGCGGTCGAGGGCTGGCAGCGCATGCTGTCGCCGCTCGCCGAGGACATCGCCGAGGTCGCGCCGCCCGCCGCCGTCTGGGACCGGATCGCCGCAGCGGTTGCCCCCGAGCCCGCGCGGACCGCCGCCGCGCCGCGTCCGTCGATGTGGTCGAGCCTCGCCTTGTGGCGCGGTCTGGCGGGCGGCGCGACGGCGCTGGCCGGCCTCGCGGTTGTCCTGCTCGTCGCGCGGCCCGCGCCGTCGACGCAGCCGCTCCTGGTCGCGACGCTCGCAGCACCGAATGGCGCGGCGCTGCTCACCGCGACCTACGATGCGTCGCGCGGCGCGGTCATCCTGACGCCGGCCGACAAGGCCAAGGCCGACGGGCGCACGCCCGAGCTGTGGGTTATCGAGGACGGCAACCCGCCGCGCTCGCTCGGCACCATCGACATCGCCACGCCGGGCAGTCACGCGATCCCGCCCGAGCGCCTGCAGGGCCTCAAGGCGGGCGCGACGCTGGCGATCAGTCTCGAACCCAAGGGCGGCTCGCCGACCGGCGCGCCGACCGGGCCGGTGGTCGCGACGGGCACGCTGACGGGTATTTGAGGCGTCTCGCCGCAGTCGCGCGGGCAATGCAACTGTAACGTTCCCTTATTCGTATTTGCGCTGTCCGAAACGATGGGCTGCCAAGGGAGATTACCGAAATGATGCTTTCAAGAAACGCTTTTGCCGCCGCGCTGTTCGCGGTTGCGGCCGCCGGGCTGACCGGCACTGTCGACGCCAAGATGATGAGCTCGAAGACGGTGATGGTCGGCGGTGCGCCGATGCTGCCGACCAAGAACATCATCGAGAACGCCGTCAATTCCAAGGACCACACGACGCTCGTCGCCGCCGTCAAGGCCGCCGGGCTTGTCGATACCCTTTCGGGTCCGGGTCCGTTCACGGTGTTCGCGCCGACCAACGCGGCGTTCGCCAAGCTGCCCGACGGCACCGTCGAGACGCTGGTCAAGCCCGAGAACAAGGCGACGCTGACGGGTATCCTGACCTACCACGTCATCGCGGGCAAGATGGACGCCGATGCGATCAGCGCGGCGATCAAGGCGGGCAACGGCCGCGCCGAGCTGACCACCGTCCAGGGTGGCAAGCTGATCGCGACGATGGGCAACGGCAAGCTCAAGGTCATCGACGCCAAGGGCAATGCCGCGACCGTGACGATCGCCGACGTCTACCAGTCGAACGGCGTCATCCATGTCGTCGATACCGTGCTGATGCCGCAGTAATACCAGGCACCTTCGCCGGCGCTGGAGGGGCGGGCCGCAGGGTCCGCCCCTTTTGCGCGCGCGCCGGTCGTCGCGCTGCGGCGAACGCCGGACATCGCGCGTTAAGCTGCACGGCTGTTCATCGCCGAAGCCTTCGCGGCGTCACGCAAAGCAGCTAGGGTTCCGGTCATGCGCCTGTCCATTGCCACTGTCCTCCCCCTGCTCGCCGCCGTACCCGCCGCGGCGGTAATCCGCGTCGATATCAATTCGGGTATCGCCCAGCCGCTGCCCGTCGCGGTCCCCGCCTTCGCGACGCCCGCTGCCGCAAGCACGGCGGCGGGGACGACGGCGGCGCTCGGCGCACAGGTCGCGGGCGTCATCGCCGCCGATCTCGGCTCGTCGGGACTGTTCCGCCCGATCGACCCGGCCGCCTACACCAGTGCCGTGACGATGCCCGACACCACCGCGCCGCAATACGCCAGCTGGCGCACCGTCGCCGCGCAGGCACTGGTGACGGGCAGCGTCACCGCCAACGAGGGCGGCGGCATCACGCTGGCGTGCTATGCCTACGATGTCTTCGCGGGCGAGGAGCTGGCGCGGCAGGGCTTCGTCACCACGGCGGCGAACTGGCGGCGCGCCGCGCACAAATGCGCCGACCTCGTCTATGCGCGGCTGACCGGCGAAGGTGGCTATTTCGACAGCCGCATCGTCTATGTCTCCGAGACCGGACCCAAGACCAAACGCATCAAGCGCCTTGCGGTGATGGACCAGGACGGCGCGGGCCACCGCTTCCTGACCAACGGGCAGGCGCTGGTGCTCACCCCGCGCTTCGCCCCCAATCAGCAGACGATCACCTATATGTCGTTCGCGGGCAATCGCCCGCGCGTCTGGCTCTACACCATCGGCAGCGGCATGCAGGAGGCGGTCGGCGACTTTCCCAACATGAGCTTTGCGCCGCGCTTCGCCCCCGATGGCTCCAACCTGTTGTTCTCGATGGCGGTCGGCGGCAACACCGACATCTACCGCCTCGATCTCGCGTCGCGCAAGCTGACGCGGCTGACCACCGGCCCCGGCATCGATACAGCGCCCTCCTATTCGCCCGACGGCAGCCGCATCGTCTTCGAAAGCGACCGCGGCGGAACGCAACAGAGCTATACGATGAACGCCGACGGCAGCGGGCAGCAGCGCATCAGCTTCGGCGACGGCCGCTACGCGACGCCGGTGTGGAGCCCGCGCGGCGACCTCATCGCGTTCACACGGCAGGGCGGCGGCCAGTTTCGCATCGGCGTGATGCGCACCGACGGCGGCGGCGAACGCCTGCTCACCAACGCCTATCAGGACGAAGGCCCGACCTGGTCGCCCAACGGCCGCGTCGTGCTGTTCTTCCGCACGCTGGCCGGGCGCACCGGGAGCGTCGACCTCCACTCGGTCGACCTTTCGGGGCAGAACGAGCGCAAGCTGCGGACGCCGCTCGACGGGTCCGATCCGGCGTGGTCGCCGTTGTTGCCCTGAACATTACGTCTGCTAGTTCGTACTGATCGCAGAAAGGTGCCTCCCATGACCCGCCCCTTGTTGAACCGCTCCGCCCTCCATCTGACGCTCGCCGCCGCGCTGATCGTCACCGCCGCGTGCACCAAGAAGGCCAAGCCCAACCTGCCGCCGCCGCCGCCGCGCGCCGAAACCCCGGGCACCGTCGTGCCGCCCGAGACGCCGACGACCTCCGGTGCCGATACCGGCGTCGGCACGTCGACGATCCCCGGCAGCCAGTCGGACTTCGTCGCGCAGTCGGGCAGCGACCGCGTGCTGTTCGGCACCGACAGCTACGAGCTCGACGACGGCGCGCGCGCGACGCTTGGCAAGCAGGCCGAATGGCTGGCGCGCTACGGCCAGGTCCGCATCACCATCGAGGGCCATTGCGACGAGCGCGGCACGCGCGAATACAACC